>JBBQZI010000131.1:0-9273 GCA_038207855.1 Burkholderiales bacterium | reverse complement strand
GCGTGAAAAATACCTGGGACAAACCCTGACAATAACAACTTAAATGATTCAAGTCTGAAGTGCACAAACTTTAAATGCTATATTTTCAATAGCTATTAGCGCACTATTTATAAGGGCTAGCGGCCAATTTCTTATAAATTATTCAAGCACGGCGGCATACACCATATTGCGAAACAACATGCGGTAATACTCGCGCTGATTGGGGGCTTGCAGCATCAAGCAGCCAAACATGTCCAGCGCCGGGTCAACAAAAAACGTGGTGCCCGCCAGTCCGCCCCAAAAGTAGGTACCAACCGACCCCGGCACTGTTGCACACCCCAGCAGTTTGCGCACGGCAAAACCCAGGCCAAAGCCATGACCAGCCGGCAGCAAGGACTGCGACCCCGGGCCGGCAACCGCGATATCGCCGAGGTGATCCGTAGTCATGAAATCAATCATCCTGGGGCCGAGCAAGCGCACGCCATCGAGCTCACCGCGATTGAGCATGAACTGCAAAAAGCGGGCGTAATCCATCGCTGTTGAAATCAGGCCACCACCGCCGGAAGCCAGCGCCGCGTCGGTGCGCACATCAATCACTTTCATTTGCACGCCGCCCTCAGGGTCGCGTGCAAAGGGCTCGGCGATATGACCATGAAATTCGGCGGGGACGGTAAAAGCAGTGTCGGGCATGCCCAAGGGCTCAAAAATCCGCTCACTCAGAAAATCCTGCAGCAGTTGCCCGGTGATGACTTCAATCACCCGCCCCAACACATCGGTGGCGCGGCTGTATTCAAACACGCTGCCAGGCTCAAACATCAACGGCAGCTGTGCCAGTTGTCGGGTAAATTCAGCCAGGCTGCGGTCCCGCGAACCCAGCCGCAACTGGGTGTATTGACGCTGCACCGCGCTGCTGCCCAAAAACTCGTAAGTCATACCCGCCGTGTGGCGTAACAGGTCATGCACCGTGGCATCACGCTTGACCGGCTGAAGTTGCAGCTCAGTGCCACCTTGGGATGCAACTTTCTGGCCGACAAACTCGGGCAGATATTTGGCTACCGGGTCGCTCAGAAGTAAGCGGCCTTCTTCAACCAGCATCATCGCCGCCACCGACACAATCGGTTTGGTCATCGAATAAATCCGAAAGCGGGCATCACGGTGCATCGTTTCACCGGTCGCTGCATTGAGATGCCCCACGCTCTGCAGCAACGCGATCTTGCCATGACGCGCCACCACCGCCACAGCACCTGGCAGGCGCTTGCGGTCAACCTCGTCTTGCAGCACCGTCATCAAGCGGGCCAGCCGTGTAGGACAAAGCCCGAGTTTGTCCGGATCAACGTTTGAAAGCGTCATACATTCACCTTCTGTGGTCTTCGTGGAGATAGTCAGTCAGCCGGCTGCCGCAGTGCCAACAAAAATTGGCATCGGGCAAATGCCCTTCGGTTAGACATTCCTGGCAAGTACGCGTGGTGGTGGTGCCCGGCATGCTACGCGCATGTGACATCTCGGCGGTGACGATGCCCGTAGGCACTGCCAAGGTGCCCCAGCCCAGCAGCATCATGACTGAAGCAATCATCCGCCCCAAGTCGGTGCGTGGCGTGATGTCGCCAAAACCAACCGTCGTCATCGTAGTGATGGCCCAGTACACCGCCACAGGTATGCTGGTGAAGCCATTTTTTGGGCCTTCCACCACATACATCAGCGTGCCCATCACCAGCACAATCATCAGCACTGCCGCCAAAAACACCAGTATCTTGCGGCGACTAGCGCGCAGCGCCAGCCCAAGAGACTGGTATTCCGAGACATAAGCGGTCAGCTTAAAAATCCGGAAAACACGTAGCAGACGCAGCACCCGCACATCGACCAAAACTGCCACTTCAGGCACCAGCAGCGCCAGGTAGGTTGGCAGCAGGGCCAGCAAATCAACCACACCATAAAAGCTTAAAACATAGCGCAACGGATGGCGCACGCAAACCAGTCTGGCGATGTACTCAACTGTAAAAATAAGGGTGAACATCCACTCGGCGGTATTGAATAAAGCATCAAAGCGCTGATCCAAGCCCTGAATGCTGTCGGCCACAACGACGGCCACGCTGGCCAGAATGACGGCAATCAGACCTTGATCAAACCAACGGCCAGCATGCGTATCTGCCTCGAAAATAATCGTGTAAAGGCGCAGCCGCCAGCCCGCCAGCGGCTTGCCTAAAACTTCTTGTTTAAATGTTGTCATACACCAGCTCGCGATCAAATCGCCCAGACCAGCGCGGTAAACCCTCGGCAACTATGGCACGTTTAATGCTTACAACTTTCTTGCCAGCGATGCGAATTGGGTTATGAATATATTGCATAAGATTCGAGCGTAAACCCGAATAACGGGCGTGATTTAGCACTGATACAGTGCCATTCTTGATGATTTTTCAATTCGTTTGGTTGTTTCATCAAAAAATTTTTAACTGGAGTACTACACATGCATTTAAGCAAACTCAAATCACTGGCTATCGTTGCGGCTGCTGTCGGCACCTTGGCTTCCCTGCCAGCACACGCTGGCAAGACGCTGGACGGCATCAAGGCGCGCGGCCAAGTGGTGTGCGGCGTCAACACAGGTCTGGCTGGTTTCGGTGCTGCTGACTCCACCGGCAAGTGGTCAGGTCTCGACGTTGATATCTGTCGTGCGATCGCTGCAGCGGTTCTGGGCGATGCTGAAAAAATCAAATATGTGCCGCTGAACGCCCAGCAGCGCTTTACGGCACTGCAGTCTGGTGAGGTCGACATTCTGTCTCGCAACACCACCTTCACCATGACGCGTGATGCGTCGCTGGGTCTGCACGACACCGTTGTCACCTACTACGACGGCCAGGGCTTCATGGTGCCCACCAAGACCAAAATCAAGAGCGCCAAGCAGCTCAAAAACCAAACCGTGTGCGTGCAATCGGGCACCACCACCGAGAAAAACCTGACTGACTACTCCAAAGCCAACGGCTTGAACATCAAAACCGTGGTGTTCGAGAAGCTCGAAGCCGCTGAAAACGCCTACTTCACGGGTCGCTGCCTGGCTTACACCACTGATGCCTCCGGTTTGGCCTCGACCCGCAACAAAGTGGCCAAGGATCCCAAAGAACACGTGATTCTGCCTGAGTTGATCTCCAAAGAGCCTCTTGGCCCAATGGTTCGCCGTGGAGACGACGAATGGTTTGCCATCGTCAAATGGGTCATTTACGGCTTGATGGAATCAGAAGAGTACGGCATCACCCAAGCCAATGTTGATTCAGAAAAGGCCACCAGCAAAGACCCGGTGGTTCAACGTATCCTCGGCGCGTCCGAAGACACCGGTAAATTGCTCGGACTTGACAAAGAGTGGATGGCACGCGCCGTCAAGGCGACTGGCAACTACGGTGAAATTTTCGAGCGCAACGTAGGCCCCAAGTCTTCTCTGGGTCTGCCACGCGGTGTTAACAACCTGTGGAACAAGGGCGGATTGGTTTACCCCTTCCCCATCCGCTAAGCTGACAAGTCAGTCACATATGACGCCGCCTGCTGTCGCTCTGCGATGCACGCGGCGCTTTTTTTGACCTCCCAACGATTCCCTTCGTGTTTCCCATTCATCCGCTTACAAGCGAGGATCACAATGAGTTCACACACACCCCCCAAAAAAAATAACTGGTCCTGGCGAAGTCGTGCCTTTCGCGGCCTGCTCTATCAGGTCATCGCCGTAGCGGCGATTGCAGGCGTGGTCTGGTTTTTGGCTCACAACACCCTAGTCAATATGCGGGTACGCGGCATCCAGAGCGGCTTCGATTTTTTGTCACAGGCAGCGGGGTTTGACATTGGCGAGAGCCTGTATCCGTTTGATTCCAGCGAGCCTTATTGGCAAGCATTTCTGGTCGGCGTGACCAACACGCTGCGCGTTGCTGTGCTGGGCATCATCCTCGCCACCGTTTTGGGCACCTTATTGGGCGTCGGACGTTTTTCACGCAATGCGCTGGTGCGCGGCCTGTGCCAAGCCTATGTTGAATTGTTTCGCAATATCCCGGTGCTGCTGCAATTGCTGCTGTGGTACATCGTTCTCACCGAAGTCTTGCCATCTCCCATGGAGGCTTGGCAAGTCGGTGACATTTTTTTAAGCAAAGGTGGTCTCAAGTTCCCGATACCGATTTGGGGTCTGGGTCAGTTGTGGGCCGGCATCGGAATCGCGGTGGGTGTCGTCATCTCGCTGGTTTATCGCCGCTGGGTCATGCGGCAATTCGAGACCTCAGGTCACTTGCGCAGTCTGTTCTGGGTGCCAGTGCTGATCATCGTGGTGTGTAGTGTGTTGGGTTGGCTGCTTGGCGGCGCACCGATGGCGCTCAACCGGCCTTTTCGAGGTGATTTCGCGATTGAAAAGGGCGGCGCACTGACGCCCGAATTCATGGCGGTGCTAATCGGTTTGACGCTGTATACCGCGGCATTCATTGCCGAAGTGGTGCGCGGCGGCATCCAGTCAGTCCCGCGTGGCCAGGGTGAAGCGGCCTCGGCACTGGGCCTTTCGCGTCACATGGAGATGAAACTTGTGATGCTGCCACAGGCGCTGCGCGTGATCAGTCCGCCGCTGACCAACCAGTACCTGAATCTGACTAAAAACTCGTCGCTCGCCGTTGCCATTGGCTATCCGGATGTGGTGTCGATCGCCAACACCGCGCTCAATCAGACCGGCCGGGCTGTTGAGTGCATCTCGCTGGTCATGCTGGTCTACCTCATGACTTCGCTGGGTACTTCCATGTTGATGAACTGGTACAACAACCGTGCCGCCATCAAAGAACGTTGAGCAGGAGCCCATACCATGAGTGTCACAACATTTAAACCGATTCCTGCAAGGTCGGCACCCGTCAACACCGAGGGCCCGGTTGCCTGGGCGAAGGCCAATCTGCTGGCCGACTGGAAGACCACACTGGCAACCATCGTCATCGGTGGCTTGTTGCTTTGGCTGGTGCCCCAGATTCTCAATTGGGCCATCGTCAAGGCCGTCTGGACACCCAACTACGAGGCCTGCCGCGCGGAGGGCGCAGGCGCCTGCTGGGGTGTGATCACCGAAAAATACCGTCTGATCCTATTTGGCCGCTATCCATTTGAGGAGCAATGGCGGCCATTGGTTGCCACGGTCATGCTCACCGGACTGTTGATTGCCAGTTGCATACGCATGTTCTGGAAAGTCTGGCTACCGGTGTTGTGGCTGGTCGTGATGGCGATCTTTTTCGCGCTCATGTATGGCAACACCCTGGGCTTGACGCAGGTCGATACCGATCGCTGGGGCGGATTGCCGCTGACCATCCTGTTGGCGTCGATCTCGCTCGTGCTGTCTTTTCCGATTGCGCTGGTGGTGGCCTTGGGCCGACGCTCCAACTTGCCTGCTATCCGAAGTTTTTGCACCATTTATGTCGAACTGATCCGCGGCGTTCCGCTGATTTCGGTGTTGTTTATGGCATCGTTCATGTTCCCCCTGTTCATGCCCCCGGGTGTGAAGATTGACGTGTTGATTCGGGTGCTGGTGGGTATCACGCTGTTTTCGGCGGCCTACATGGCCGAAGTGATTCGGGGTGGGCTACAAGCCGTTCCCAAGGGCCAGATTGAAGCTGCCGCCACACTGGGTTTGTCGTACTGGCAGACGCAGGGCAAGATTGTCTTGCCGCAAGCACTGGCTATGGTGGTGCCGGGCATCATGAACAACTTCATTTCGACCTTCAAGGACACGTCTTTGGTCACCATCGTGAGCTTGTATGAGCTCATGGGCGCGATGAGCCTGGCACTCAACTCCGATGCCAATTGGCGGCCTTTTGTGATTGAGGGCTACATCTTCATTGCGCTGATTTACTTTGTCTTTTGCTTCTCGATGTCGCGCTACAGCAGTTGGGTCGAAAAGCAGGTGAACAAAAGCAAGCTGCGCTGACATTTAACTTAAAACTTTACTGAAACATGATCGGACAGCACCAGCCTTGCCAGGCAAATCGGTGCTGCCACAACTGATTAGGAACCATCATGGCTGAAACTACAGACACCTCCCCCATCATCGTTTTTGACAAGGTCAACAAATGGTATGGCAACAACTTTCATGTGTTGCGCGACATTGACCTGAGCGTTGCCAAGGGCGAGCGCATTGTCATCTGCGGGCCGTCTGGCTCGGGCAAATCCACCTTGATTCGCTGCATCAACCGCCTTGAAGAGCACCAGGAAGGCCATCTGACCGTGGACGGTGTGGAACTGACCGACGATGTGAAGGCGATCGACAGAGTGCGCAAAGAAGTCGGCATGGTGTTCCAGCAGTTCAACCTGTTCCCGCACCTGACGGTTCTTGAAAACCTGACGCTGTCGCCGATGTGGGTCGGCAAGATGCCGAAAAAAGAGGCAGAAGAAAAAGCCATGGAGCAACTCAACCGCGTTCGCATTGCCGAGCAAGCCGGCAAGTACCCGCTGCAACTCTCTGGCGGTCAGCAGCAGCGCGTGGCGATTGCTCGCGCGCTGTGTCTCAAACCCAAGATCATGCTGTTTGACGAGCCCACCTCGGCACTTGACCCCGAAATGATCAAGGAAGTGCTGGACGTGATGATCGCCATGGCCGATGAAGGCATCACCATGATTTGCGTGACCCACGAAATGGGTTTTGCCAAGGCGGTGGCCGATCGCGTGATCTTCATGGACCAGGGTCAAATCGTCGAACAAAACAACCCGCATGACTTCTTCAACAACCCGCAAAACGAGCGCAGCAAAGACTTTCTGTCCAAAATTTTGGGGCATTGAGAGTCCCTTATGCGGCAAGGTCAGCCTGCTGTTATTAGCGCCGCGAACCCTACTTGACTTGGATTGATCAAAGCTGGGCGGTGTGCGCGGGGAATAGCTTCCGAGAGTAATATCGACGGGTTAGGGTAAACCCTGATTTTTGTTCGATGTTGCTCTATGAAAGCCCGATCTACCTATGCTTATTTCCACTCTCCCTTCAGCTTCACTCCGACTGACTGCCGTTGCTGCATTGGCACTGAGCGCCACACTGACCCAAGCGCAAGATATACAAATTGTGCGTATCGCCCATGCTGGCCCGACCTCGGGCGGAATTGCCCACATCGGGAAAGACACTGAAAACGGTGTGCGCATGGCCCTTGACGACCTCAACGCCCAAGCCATCGTGATTGGCGGTAAAAAAATCAAGTTCGAATTGGACGCCGAAGACGATGCTGGCGACCCGCGCCAAGCCACCGCCGTGGCACAAAAACTGTGCGATTCCAAAGTGGCGGGCGTCATCGGTCACCTGCAGTCTGGCACCACCATTCCGGCATCAACGGTTTACAACAAATGTGGCCTGCCGCACATCACGGCTTCCGCGTCAAACCCAGATGTGACCAAACGAGGCTTCAACACCACCTACCGCCTGATCGCCAACGACAACGCACTCGGTGGTGCGCTCGCCAATTTTGCGCATGACGCGCTGAAAATCAAGACGGTCGCCATCATTGATGACCGGACTGCCTACGGTCAGGGTCTGGCCGATGTGTTCAAAGCGACCGCCGAACAACAAGGCATCAAGGTCGTTGCCAACGAGTTCACCAACGACAAGGCCACCGATTTCACCGCCATCCTGACCTCTATCAAGAGCAAGAAACCCGATGCGATCTTTTATGGTGGCCTGGATGCCCAAGCCGGACCCATGTTGCGCCAGATGGATCAACTGGGCATGACCCATATGAAGTTTTTTGGCGGCGACGCACTGTGCACCGAAAAGTTGTTTGAGTTGTCCAGCAAGGCCGGAACACTTAAAAACGTCACTTGTGCCACCGGCGGCGCATCCATCCAAAAGATGTTGGCTGGTCTGGAATGGAAGAAACGCTACGACGCTCGTTTCCCTGGTGCATTTCAGGTGTACAGCCCCTACGCCTACGACGCGACCTTTGTTCTGGTGGATGCGATGAAGCGCGCCGACTCGGTCGAGCCGAAAGTGTTTGTGCCCTTCATCGGAAAAACGCACTTCAAGGGCGTGACCGCCAACATCGCGTTCACCGCCAAAGGCGAGTTGACGACCCCTGCGGTGACGCTGTACACGTTCAAAGACAACGTTCGCACTGCCTTGAACTAAGCGGCACACTGACTGCCATCCCACCCAGTTACAGCGCTGGGCTGGGCTGGGTGCTTCAGCTACCGGCCACCTTCATGCGTTTAATCAGAATCGAGCCGACCGTTTTTGCGCCATATTTGTAAGTGTCAGCCCCGACTGCCTCGATGCTCTTGAGCATGGTTTTCATGTTGCCAGCAATGGTGATCTCGTGCACCGGATAAGCGATGCGGCCTTTCTCGACCCAAAAGCCACTGGCCCCGCGTGAATAGTCGCCAGTGACGTAGTTAACACCGCTGCCCATCAGTTCGGTGACAAACAGCCCGGTTCCCAAGCGCTGCAACATGGCATCCAGATCGTCGCCCGCGCGTGTCAGGCGTGATGTCAATACCAGGTTGTGCGAGCCGCCCGCGTTACCCGTGGTCTTCATGCCCAGTTTGCGGGCCGAATAGCTGCCCAAAAAGTAACCCTGCACTTTGCCCGCTTCAACCACGCTGCGCCCTTGCACGCGCACGCCTTCATCGTCAAATGGCGAGCTGCCGATGCCGCGCTTGATAAACGGATCTTCCAGAATATCAATGTGCTTCGGGAACACGGCCTTACCCAGAGAATCCAGCAAAAACGTACTCTTGCGGTACAGCGCGCCACCGCTGACGGCCTGCACAAAGCTGCCCAGCAAGCCCGCTGCCAGTGGCGACTCAAACAGCACGGGGCACTCGGTGGTGGCGATCTTGCGCGCATGCAAGCGACTCAGCGTCCGCTCGGCGGCGTAGCGGCCAATGGCTTCGGGTGAGGCCAGTTCGCACGCGTCACGCATCGAGCTATACCAGCCATCACGCTGCATGTCGTCACCCTTGCCGGCAATTGGCGACACCGACACCGAATGGCGCGAGCTGGCGTAACCACCCCGAAAACCATGCGTGTGTGCGCTAAAGAAATGCGATTGCTGGGCCGACACGCCCGCGCCTTCGCTGTTGGTAATACGCTTATCGACCTTGAGTGCAGCGGCTTCAGTGGCCAACGCCAGCTGAGCGGCTTGCGCAGAGTCAATCGCCCACGGAAAAAACAGTTCCAAATCGGTACGCTGCTCGGCCGGATGGGCAATATCCGCCTCGTCCGGCAACGCCGAAAACGGGTCTTCTGCGGTAAAACGGGCAATGTCAAACGCCGCCTGAACGGTTTGCTTGATGGCTGCTTGCGAAAAATCCGAAGTGCTGGCGTTGCCC
>JBBQZI010000130.1:0-9291 GCA_038207855.1 Burkholderiales bacterium | reverse complement strand
GGCACCACGCTGCTGGTCGATGGTGGCCAGCATTTGATGAAGTTCGAGCGCGATTTTTCGCTGTTATAGCCATGACGACCAGCACACACATTAGCGCCCACACCCTGGGCCACCAAACCTTGACGCTTACCGGGCTGCGCTTTGATGCCAACCTGGGCATTCTGGAAGCCGAAAAGGCCGCGCCGCAGCCAATCCAGGTGGATGCCGAGCTGAGCTTGGGCCAGCAGCCGCTGTTGCCACGCGACGATGACATTTGCCACGTGCTGGACTACCGCAAGGTGCGCCAGATCATCATCAACGAATGCACCGCCGAGCACGTCAACCTGCTCGAAACCTTGATCGGCAAGCTGGCCACGCGACTGATGCAACTGCCCAATGTAAAAGGCGTGCGCGTGAAAATCGCCAAACTTGAAATTTTTGCAGACTGCGAAGTCGCCATTCGCATGGAAACCGGTCAGTGGTAAAACCAGGACTGACGCAAAACCGCCCCAGCGTCGTTGCATCGGCTTGCCGTACTGCTCGTACTGTCTTTACCGATGCGCCTAGCTGGAACAATTTTGAGGCAGTCCCAAAGACGATAAAAGCATAAAAGTATAAAGATGCAGATTCGTTAAAATGTGCATATGAAAACCTCACTCGACTTCCCTGATCCGCTGTTTCGCACGCTTAAAGCCCAAGCGGCCTTGCAAGGCAGTTCGTTAAAGAATCTGGTACTGACCTTTGTCGAGCGCGGTTTGCGCGAATCGCAAATGGCGGCGACGCCAGTCGCGCAAGACCGAAGCTGGGAGGATCAGCTTGATTCCTTCACAAAAAGCTTGCTTGGCGTTGCGGCCCCGACAGACGGCAGTCCAACGCCCACCATGGATGACTACGATGCCTACCTTAAGCAGAAACACCTGGGCAATGGTCATTCATGAGGATTTTGATTGACACCAATGTGATGCTGGACATTGCCTTGCAACGCGAGCCGTTTTTTCGAGCTAGCGCATTGGCCCTGGCCAAGGCCCGCGGGGCGGGTGCCACGCTGCTGTGCGCGACCAGCGTAACAACACTGCATTATTTTTTGCGGAAAAAAATGGGTGAAACGGGCGCTCGCAGCTTTCTGAACGAATGCATCAAAGCCATGCCGATTGCTGAAGTGAAGCAAAGCACCCTGCAGTTGGCCGTGAACAGCGCCATGCGTGATTTTGAAGACGGGGTCATTGCGCATTCCGCGCTGGAAGGCTTGGCGCAACTCATCCTCACCCGCAACACGGGGGATTTCACCCGAAGCCCGATTTTGGCCATGACACCTGAAGACTATTTGAAACAGCCATGAACACCCTCTGGACCGACACTGCCACCAACAAACCCAAAACCGAACGCGACGCAACGCAACGTGTCGCCTTTGAGACCAATAAGCTCGAAAAACGCCTATGCCGCCAGGTCG
The DNA here is from genome assembly GCA_038207855.1 of Burkholderiales bacterium. Lineage (GTDB taxonomy): Bacteria > Pseudomonadota > Gammaproteobacteria > Burkholderiales > Burkholderiaceae_C > Rhodoferax. Next base: position 7,862 of record JBBQZI010000130.1, on the reverse strand, counting down.
GCCAGGCCATCATCGACTTCACCATGATCGAAGAAGGTGACCGCGTGATGGTCTGTGTCAGCGGCGGCAAAGACAGCTTTGGCCTGCTGGATATTTTGCTGAAACTGCAAAAACGCGCGCCGATCAACTTCGAGATTATCGCCGTCAATCTGGACCAGAAGCAGCCGGGTTTTCCGGCGCACATCCTGCCGGAATACTTGAGCCAACTCGGCATCGAGTACCACATCGAAACCCAGGACACCTATAGCATTGTCAAAAACGTCATTGCTGAAGGCAAAACCATGTGCAGCCTGTGCAGCCGCTTGCGCCGGGGCATTTTGTACCGCGTGGCCGACGAGCTGAAAATCACCAAGATCGCGCTCGGCCACCACCGCGACGACATGCTCCACACCTTCTTCCTGAACATGTTTTTTGCTGGCAAGCTCAAAGGCATGCCGCCCAAGCTGGTCAGCGACGACGGCGGCCACATCGTGATTCGTCCATTGGCCAATGTGGCCGAGAAAGACCTGATCAAATGGGCCGAGCACAAGCAGTTTCCGATCATCCCGTGTTCCTTGTGCGGCAGTCAGGAAAACCTGCAACGCCAGGAAATCAAACGCATGATGCACCAGTGGGAGCGCCAATACCCAGGGCGCACCGAAACCATGTTTACCGCGCTACAAAACGTGGTGCCATCGCACTTGATGGATCACAAGCGCCATGATTTCAAAAGTATCAAAATCACTGGCGTTGCCGATGAAAATGGTGACAAGGTGTTTGACGAGGAAGCGTTCCCGGTGGCCAGCCCGCCCGGCATCGCACTGGTGTCATTTGACATGATTAGGGATTAAATAACCCTCTAGCCCTTATGAATACTGCGCGAATAGCTATTTTTTGTATAGCGTTTATCCTGACAGGATGCTCCGGCATGCGGATTGTGGACAGCCAGGTCAACAGCTTTGCGCCCCAAACGGTGCCCGCAGCTGCCAGCTACCGGTTTGAGCGGCTGCCCTCGCAGCAAGCCGACGCTGACGCACAAAACCGGCTTGAAGCCATGGCGCAAACCGCGCTGGCCAAAGTCGGCCTCCAACGCCATGACGCGCAAGCCAGCCTGACGGCGCTGGTATCAAGCAGCCAGCGCGTGCAAACTTACGTGACCGATCACGCTGGATGGGGGTTTGGTTGGAACATGGGCTGGTCGCTGGGCGGTGGCTCTGCCGCCATGGGACACGGCGCACTGTTCCCCGGATTGGATGCACAAACCAGTTACTGGCGCGAGGTCAGCCTGATCCTGCGCGACCGCGCCACACAGACCGTTTTGTTTGAAACCCATGCCCGCCACGACGGCCCGTGGGCCGATGGCGATGCCATCTTGCCCGCCATGCTGGATGCCGCGCTGCAAGGCTTCCCCAGCCCACCCGCCGGCGTGCGCCACGTCAATATCGAAATTCCGCGCTAAAGACCACTTTCACCCATGCAAGCCACCCGCATCATTGCCATTCGCCACGGCGAAACCGCCTGGAACGTCGACACCCGACTGCAAGGCCATCTGGACATACCGCTCAACGCCACCGGCACCCAACAAGCCAGCCGCGTTGCGCAAGCCTTGGCTGATGAGCCGATTGAAGCCATTTATTCGAGCGATTTGCTGCGCGCCTGGCAAACCGCCGATGCGATTGCCTTGGCCACCGATAGCCCGCTCAAGCCCGACGTGGGCTTGCGCGAGCGCGGGTTTGGTGAGTTTGAAGGTAAAACCTACGCCGAGATCGCCAGCCTTTGGCCTGCTGCGTCTGAAGCCTGGCGCAAGCGCGACCCGGATTGGGCACCACCCGGTGGCGAGTCGCTCAGCGCCATGCGCATGCGCGTCGCCCACACCGCAAGCACCCTGGCACAGCAGCACATGGGTGGGCAAATCGTGCTGGTCGCGCACGGCGGGGTGATGGACATCCTGTACCGGCTGGCCACCGGGCAAGGACTGCAAGCCCCACGCGCCTGGCACCTGGGCAACGCCGCCATCAACCGACTGCTATGGACACCCGAAGGCTTCACCCTGGTCGGCTGGGCCGACACCGGCCATCTGGAAGACCTAAGCCTGGATGAAACATCCACTTGAATCAACGCCAATGCGATTACTGCTTGCACTGCTGCGTGCTTGGTTCAGCGGTCTGATCCTTTTATGGTTTGCTCAGACGCCCGCCTGGGCAGCAAGCCCGGAGGTTGTCATTGCGGTTTTTGCTTACCAGGGCGAACGGGCCGCGATTTCAGATTGGTCGCCGGTATTGAGTTATCTTCAAAAGGCACTGCCAGACTACCAGTTTCACCTTGCCAATTACGATGCAGAGGGCCTGCGCACGGCCATTGCAGAACATCGGGTTGATCTGGTCATCACCAACCCGGGCTACTACGTGGTGATGGAGTCTGAATTCGGTCTCAGCCGCATTGCCACACTGGATGAACCTAAAACAAGCCCCAGCCATGCCATTGCTTCAGCGGTGTTGGTCCGGGCTGACCGACAGGACTTGCATGAATTCTCTGATTTGTCCGGCAAAACGCTGGCAGCTGTAGCCCCAGAGGCCTTTGGCGGCTATCTTTTAGTGGCGAGGGAACTGCTTGTGCGTGGCATCAACCCTGAATCAGATCTCAAAGAAGTGCGCTTTCTTGGACTGCCGATGGACCACATCATCGATGCCGTCCGGCGTGGCGATGTGGATGCCGGTGTTGTGCGTGCTTGCCTGCTCGAACAAATGGTGGGCAGTGGCCAGATTGAGCCATTGGAATTTCGTGTTTTAGCCAAACGGACGGAGCCCGGCTTTGCGTGCGGGCTTTCAACACCGCTTTACCCCAATTGGCCCATTGCCGTGACGCGCCAGACCGACCCCTTGCTGGCCAAAGCCGTGGCCAGAGCGCTGCTGACCATGCCAGACGGTGAAAACGGTGTCAGCTGGTCGGTGCCGGCCGACTACCAGCCGGTGCATGATCTGTACCGCGAATTGCGCATCGGCCCCTATGCCTCCCTGCGAGATATGGCCCCGCAAGTCTTGATTCGTCGTTTCTGGCCCTGGCTACTGGGGCTGATGGCGCTGTTGCTGGCCTGGCTCGTGCACACCGTCCGTGTCGAACACCTGGTTCAGCGGCGCACTGCAGAGCTGCAGGAATCACTGCGGGCACGGGACTTGGCCGAGGCGCGCATGCGTGTGAACCAGGAGCAAATGGAACACGTCTCACGCTTGTCTATTCTGGGTGAACTTTCCAGCAATCTAGCCCATGAGATCAATCAACCGCTCACCACCATCGGAACCTATGCCCGCAGTGTGCTGCGCCGTCAAGCCGCGGGCACGCTGACACCCGCAGCTGTCGATGAAGCCTGCGGTGAAATCGCCAATGAGGCAGAACGCGCTGGTGGCATTGTTCAACGTATTCGCCACTTTGCCCGCAAGCGCGCTGCTGTTCGCGAAACTGTCGATGTTTCAGACATGGCCAATGAGGCACGTCGCCTGATCGTTGGCATGCTGGCACGACCACCTGACATCCGCATTGAAAACAAAGCCGGAGCGTCCTGTCTGGTACTGGCGGATGGCCCGCAGATTGAACAAGTCCTGCTGAACTTGATAAAAAATGCGGTCGATGCAGGGCGCGACCTACCGACCGAGCGCCAACGCATCACCGTGCAGATTGAGGTGCTGGATCACCGTTTGGTGGTGCGCGTCATCGACCAAGGGGAAGGCTTGAGTGAGGCGGAGTGGCCGCATTTGTTTGAGCCGTTTTTTACCACCAAGCCGGATGGTTTGGGTCTTGGACTGCCCATTTGCAAAACCATCATTGAGGCGCACGGTGGTCGGCTATGGGCTGATCTCAACGCGGATCACATCGGAACATGTTTCTCTTTTTCCTTGCCTTGCAATGAACTACCCGCCTGAACACTGTGTCGTGCATGTCGTTGATGACGATGCCGGGCTGCGCCGATCCCTGCGCTTTTTGCTTGATTCTGTCGGTTGGGCGGTGCAGTTGCACGCCTCGGCGGAGGAGTTTTTGGTTGCGGCGATGCAGGCCACGCACCCCTGCTGTGTCTTGCTGGATATCCGCATGCCAGCCATGAGCGGGCTGGAGCTTCAGCAAGTTTTGCGCGAAAGGGGAATTGATATACCCATTTTGTTTATGACTGGCCATGCCGATGTCTCGATGGTGGTCCAGGCCATGAAATCCGGGGCTAGTGACTTTATCGAGAAGCCATTCAAAGAACAGGTGGTATTGGATGCAGTGGCCGCAGCCATGCGTCGCAGCGCCGACGATTTACAAGAAAAATCCAAACGTCTGGATGCGGCGACTTGCTTAGCCGCCTTATCCCCGCGTGAAACTGAAGTCGCACAATTGGTGGCGCGCGGTCAGCCCAATAAGTTGATTGCCATGGCACTGGGCATCAGCGAAAAAACCGTGCATATCCACCGCCAACATGTCATGGAAAAGGCCAACCTGTCCTCGGCTGCCGAACTTGCCCGGCTGATGTTGCGAGCTGACCCAGCGGCGTTGGACTAAATCACAGGCATAGGGATTTTTCCCTATCGCCATGCACCTTTCTTCCAATTACGGTTATGTCCCATGCGACATAAGCTTGGTCACTCTGTTTATTCAAACATTGCTAACTCATCCGTGAAGTCCTTGCTATGAAATTCATTAACACTCGAACCATACTGACAATTATTGGCAGCGTTGCTGCATTGGCTGCTCTTGCAGCCAATGCAGCAACACCTGTCGACAATGCCATCGCGCTACAGGTCGAACGCGGCCGGTACGTGGCCCAGCTCGGCGACTGTATTGCCTGCCACACAGCAGACAAAGGCACGCCGATGGCAGGTGGCCTGGCCCTTGAAACGCCGATGGGCAAGCTGTACTCCACCAACATCACGCCCGACCGCAATACCGGCATTGGCAGCTACAGCTTTGAGGACTTTGACCGTGCCATGCGCCGTGGTGTGACTGCTAATGGACACCATCTCTACCCGGCCATGCCTTACCCTTCGTACGCCAAGATGAGCAGTGAGGACATGCAGGCGCTCTACACCTTCCTGATGAAAGGGTTGGCACCGGTTAGCCAAGCCAATAAACCGTTGGAAATGAAATTCCCCTTTAACCAGCGCTGGGGGATGGCGTTCTGGAACTGGGCTTTCCTTGACACTGCGCCTTTCCAGCCAAATGCAGCCAAGGATGCCGTCTGGAACCGGGGCGCCTACCTGGTGCAGGGGCTGGGGCATTGCGGTGCTTGCCACACGCCACGCGGTATTGGTTTCCAGGAAAAGGCCATGGGTGACGCTGGCGACAGCAGCAAACAGTTCCTGTCTGGCGAGACCGTCGAGCACTGGCGCGCCCTGAGCCTGCGCAACCTGTGGACAGTGGAGCAGACCGCGCTGTTTCTCAAGACCGGGCAGAACGACTTTGCCACAGCGTCAGGCAACATGACCGACGTGATCCGTCACAGTACCCAGCACATCACCGATTCTGACCTGACCGCGATCGCCACCTACCTCAAATCGCTACCGCCGGGCGAGCACGACTTGCCCATGACGTCCAACCCGCCAACAGCAGCAGCGACAGTCGCAGCCAAGCTGCCTGCCAACCTGTACAGCTCCCGCGGCGGGCTGGGTTATGTGCAGTTCTGTACCGACTGCCACCGTCTCGACGGTGCCGGGGTCAAAAACATATTCCCGCCGCTGGCAGGCAATCCCACGCTGATGGACCGTGACCCCTCCACACTGGTCCACATCATGCTCACCGGTTGGAAAACGGCGCAAACCGCAGCGCACCCACGCGAGTGGACCATGCCCAGCTTTTCTGTACTGGGCGATCAGGAGTTGGCCGAAATCATTAATTTCGCCCGCAGCAGCTGGGGCACGAGTGCCAACCCCATTGCGGCATCGGACGTGAAAAAGATGCGCGACCAAATCAATGTCAAGAGCGTTGCCGCGTCCAAATTTGAAACGCCGCGCCTGGCCAGCATGCTGGCTACGGCCAATGCCGACCAACTGGTACGCGGTATGCGACTGAACCTGGAGACCAAGACCTTGCTGCCACAGCATGTGGGCAACCAGCTCAACTGCACCAGCTGCCACCTGAATGCGGGCACCGTAGCCGACGGCTCACCCTACGTCGGTGTAACGGCCTTCTTTCCTAGTTATGGGGCGCGTGCTGGACGAATCATCACGATGGAAGATCGCATCAACGGGTGCTTCCGCCGCTCCATGAACGGCAAGCCGCTGCCGGTTGCCTCTGCTGACATGAAGGCCATGGTGGCCTACTTCGAATGGATGAAAATGGAAACCAAGCCGGGCGACAAGGTGGCCGGTCGTGGCGTTGGAAAAGTTGACCCGGCCATCAAGCCCGATGTTGACAACGGCAAGCGCGTGTACGACGCGCAATGCGCTGTCTGCCATGGTGCCAATGGCGAAGGCATCAAACGTGCCGACGGCCAGACCATTTACCCACCACTGTGGGGCGACGAGTCATTCAACATCGGCGCCGGGATGGCCCGCACCTACACAGCGGCCGCCTTTGTCAAACGCAACATGCCGATTGGCTTTCATGGCAAGTTCCCGCTGGGACAAGGGGGACTGAGCGATCAGGAAGCGGTGGACGTCGCCCAATACTTTAGCCACCAACCGCGCCCGGACTTCTCCGACAAGGTCAAGGACTGGCCAAAGGACAAGAAGCCAGGGGATGCGCGGTACTGATGGCCCGATTCTTATCCGCGCTGCCTGATTTGGGGCTAATCCGACAAATGTCCGTGGGCTTGCAGCGCTGTTTTCAGGCGGCGCACCTCGTGCTGCAAATCCAGAATCAGCGCCGCAGCATCCAGCCCCACATCAAAGTCGCGCTGCAGGCGGCGCACTTCCAGCGCGCATTGCAGGTCGGCACTTTGAAAGCACCCATCGCGCTCTGACGCTGATGCGTCAGTGCCCAGCAGGCCCAGCGCAACCAATTCGCGCACCCAGTCCACATCGGCACCGCAAGCATGCGCCAGTTCATTGATCGACAAAGGCTGTTCGCTACTGACAGTCGTGACCATTACCGAAGTGATGGCAATGCCGTAAGACGGGCCGCTGCCCTGCACTTGCGTGACCTGCGTGGTGTTGACAATCAAGCTCATCATCAAACTCCTTGTCCGCCAAGGTGGCGGCGTGGGTTGAACGGCGCAGCCTTGGCCAACTGCTGGTAAGCAGCCCGGGCGGCATCCGTGTCGGCAGGCGGTAGCGCAATTTCAAGCAGCAGGTACAAATGACCTGGCGGCTTGCCGGGCAAGCCACGGTCTTTCAGGCGCAATTTCATACCCGCACGCGCGTTGGGCGGCACCGTGACTTCGACGACCGAACCCGCCGGTGAAGGCACTTGAACCTGCGCACCCAGCGCCGCTTCGGTCGGCGTGATCGGCAGCGTCAAGTACAGATCCGAGCCATCAACACGGTAAAGCTTGTGGGGGGCCAGGCGCACTTCCAGAAACAAATCACCGGCAGCGCCACCAGCCTGCCCCGGCATGCCCTGCCCGGCCAGCCGGATGAACTGCCCCGGGTGCACGCCCGCCGGAATTTTGACGTGCAGCGTGCGGTTGACAAAGCCCGGCTGGCCGTCTTTGTCGATTTCTATGGCGCGCAAGGTGATCTCGCGCTCGCTGCCATGCAGGGCCTCTTCAATGGATATTTCAATCGCCGCATGGTGGTCTTCACCGCGCATGGTCTGGCTGTGCTGCTGCGCTTTGCGCTGGCGCGCGGCACCAAATAACGATGAGAAAAACTCGCTGAACTGCGCGTCATCGGCTGGCCCCTGGCCTGGCCGGCTGTGGAACTCAAAGCCCTCGTCCCAGCCCGGTGGCGGCTGAAAACCGCCAGCGTGTCCGG
>JBBQZI010000129.1:0-9305 GCA_038207855.1 Burkholderiales bacterium | reverse complement strand
AACCAGACCTGATCGCCCTTGACGAACAGTTCCACACCAAAAATTCCCAGGCCAGAGGCCTTGCCATCGAGACCGATGATCAGGTCGTCGGTGATGGTTTGGGCAATCTGTTGGGCCTTTTCCAGCGCTTGCGGGTGCATTGGGTGTGGCTGCCAGCTTTCCACGTAGTCGCCGTTGACCTGAAGGTGCCCGATGGGCTCGCAAAAATGCGTTTCGATCTGGCCGTCCGAACCCGAGCCGCTGGCGGCTGCTGCACCTTTCGCGCGCACCGTGAGCAGCGTGATTTCGTAGTCAAAGTCAATGAAACCTTCAACGATGACGCGCCCGTGGCTGACGCGCCCGCCGGCCATGGCATGGTCCCAGGCTTTTTGCACATCCAGCGGGCCGCTGATCTTGCTTTGGCCTTTGCCCGAACTGCTCATGACCGGCTTGACGATGCAGGGGTAGCCAATGCCGTTGTCCCCAGAACCGTCAATGGCGGACTGCAGTTCAGCCAGTGAGTCACAAAATTGGTAAGGGCTGGTCGGTAAACCCAGGGTTTCCGCAGCCAGGCGGCGAATGCCTTCTCGGTCCATCGTCAGGCGCGCCGCGCGCGCGGTGGGGATGACGCGCACCACGCCGGTGGCCTCCAGCACTTCGAGCATGGGGGTGGCGATGGCTTCAATCTCGGGCACCACCAGGTCGGGTTTTTCGTGCTCGATGAGTTCGCGCAGCATGGCTGGGTCGCTCATGGTGATGGTGCGGCTGTGGTGCGCCACCTGCTGGCCCGGCGCGTGGTTGTAGCGGTCTACCGCAATGGTTTCCACGCCCAGGCGCTGCAGCGCAATCAATACCTCTTTGCCGAGTTCGCCGCTGCCAAGCAGCATGACTTTGGTTGCATGGCGGGACAGTGGGGTGCCGATAGTGGTCATGGTAGTGTCGCGTCTTGGCGTGGTGTGAGGTCAATGAAAGGGCAAGGATGGAGCCCGCTGCGCTGGGTCACAATCTGGCCATGGAAAATGCAATTTTATCGGTGCAAGGCCTGTGCAAGCGCTATGGTGATACCACCGTGGTCAGTGACATGGCTTTTGACATCGCACCGGGTGAATGCCTGGGTGTGATCGGCCCCAACGGCGCGGGCAAAACCACCACCATTCGGATGTGCCTGGGACTGACCGTGCCCGACGCCGGCAGTGTGACGGCGTTTGGCCTCTCGATGCCCCAGGATGCGCTGGCGATCAAGGCGCAGCTTGGCGTGGTGAGCCAGATGGACACGCTCGACCCGGACTTCAGTTGTGCTGAAAATCTATTGGTTTACGGCCGCTATTTCGGCATGAAAGACGCGCAAATCCGCGAGCGCATTCCGGCCTTGCTGGAATTTGCCTCGCTCACCAGCAAGGCCAACGCCAAGCCAGGTGAACTCTCGGGCGGCATGAAGCGCCGCCTGAGTTTGGCGCGCGCGCTGGTCAACAACCCGCGCTTGCTGCTGCTCGATGAACCCACCACCGGGCTCGATCCGCAAGCGCGTCACCTGATGTGGGAGCGCCTGCAACTGCTGCTGCAAGAGGGTAAGTCGATCTTGCTGACCACCCATTTCATGGACGAGGCCGAGCGCTTGTGCACCCGCTTGCTGGTGGTGGATCATGGCAAAAAAATCGCCGAAGGTGCCCCGCGAGATCTGATTCGCGAACATTTGGAGCCCGATGTGGTCGAGGTTTATGGCAATGGCGCGCTGGCGCTGGTTGACTCACCTATGAAAGCGCTGGCCGCGCGGGTTGAGGTCAGTGGCGAGACGGTGTTTTTTTACACCGCAGCCGCCAAGCCCTTGCTGGCTGCGCTGGAAGCCTACCCGGCGCTGCGCACACTGCACCGGCCTGCCAATCTGGAAGATTTGTTCCTGAAACTCACTGGCCGTCAAATCCGCGAGGATGCGTAAATACTATGAATACAAGAGCTGTTACCGCAATGGATATAAGGGCTAGAGGCCAAAATAGCTTATCAATCTGGCGCGCGCCGCAATTGTCCTGGCGCTGGTGGCCAGTGTTTTTGCGCAACCTGCTGGTCTGGCGCAAACTGGCCATCCCGAGCCTGGTGGGCAACATTGCCGAGCCGCTGATGTGGCTGGTGGCGTTTGGCTACGGCATGGGCGCGTTGGTTGGGCAGGTTAATGTGGCGGGTGAAAAAGTGCCCTACATTTTGTTTCTGGCCAGCGGGTCAATCTGCATGAGCGCCATGAATGCCGCCAGTTTTGAGGCGCTGTACTCGGCCTTTAGCCGCATGCACGTGCAAAAAACCTGGGACGGCATCATGAATGCCCCGGTTAACCTGGACGACATCGTGCTGGCCGAAATGCTGTGGGCCGCGTTCAAGGCGGTGTTTACCGTGACCGCCATTTTGGGCGTGATGCTGGCGCTTGGCATCAGCTACAGCCCCAAATTACTGGTGGCCTGGCCGGTGTTGCTGGGGGTCGGCATCACCTTCAGTTGTGTGGCGCTGATCTTCAATGCTTTGGCCAAGGGTTACGACTTTTTCACCTACTATTTCACGCTGTTTCTGACACCAATGATGTTCTTGAGTGGCATCTTCTTTCCACTGGAGCAGTTGCCGCCGGTGGTGCGGGCCATCTCTCACTGGCTGCCCTTGACCAATGCGGTCGAACTGGTGCGCCCACTGTTCATGGACCACTGGCCAGCGCAGGTGCTGCGACCGGTGGCGGTGCTGACGCTGTACACCGTGGCGGGCTTCTGGATTGCGCTGGCGCTAACGCGCAAACGGTTTCGGGGGTGAATGACCGTTCACGGAATTACCGACTCGCACAGGCCCCCGGCCGGCTGGCGCCCCCACACTTCAAGCCGCGCCCACAACCACTGCAGGCCATCGCGTTGATCGACCGGCCCGCTTTGCAAGCCGTGGTCGGCTCCGGGCAAGCGCAGGTCGCACATTGGTGCGGTGCGGCGGTGCGAGCGCTGTCCGAAGCGATCGTAGGCAGCGGTTGGCACCAGTGCATCGGCATCGCCCCACACCCGCAGCAGTGGCCAGGAGGCATCCAGCAGGGGTTGGGCCAGTTGCCAGTGCCAGAAGTCGCGCCAGTACTTCAGGGTGCGGCCTTCGTGTAGTTCGTCGTCGCTGGCATCCGATGCTTGGGCGCGTTCCAGTGCCTGCCAGCTCGGCCATTGCCCCAGCCGCCGGGCCTGTAGCTCGCCAGCTTCACGGGGGTCGAGCCCGGGCGCTGAGATCATCACAACGCCAGCTAGCGCTGGAATGTGATCGGCCAGATCCGGCAGCAGTTCCGCGCCTTCGGAGATGCCCAGTAGCAGTGTCGGCAGCCTGGGGTCGGGCTGCTGGGGTGTTGGGGCAGGGTGTTGGGGCACGAAAAAATGCGCCTGCAATGCCGCTTGGGCGTGCTCGCGCCACGCTGACAGGATGTCGTGCTGAATAAAATCCGGCGAGCAGTCGGCGCCCAATCCCGCGCTGACATCGATGCCGGGCTTGTGCAGCACCAGCAGCTCGGCGTGCAGCAGTCCGGCGAAATAGCGCTTCGCCACTGGCAGCCAGCCGGTGCAGCCGGAACCGGGCAGCACCACCAGCCGGTACCGCGCGGGTGGGGCCAGCGCTGCACGCTTGAGCACCGCCAGCGATACGCCCGGACGGGCACCGGGCAGGGATTCCAACGACCAGCCTGGGGGAAGCGTTGGCAAGGGGTCTGTGCTGAGGGAGGTGGCTTCAGCCGGCCAGCCGATTCCCGGCAGGCCGGCCGTCAGCAGCAGGGCCAGTAACACCGAGCGCATGCGTGTCGCGGCAAAGAATGGATACCGCGGCACTTGGGACACGCACCACGCGCCAGCGCTAGCGCAGAATCATTACCTGATCGGCAGGCTGCATTGGCTGGCGCTGCTGCATGGCAGGCATGGCTTGTCCGGGCACCACTTGCACGTTAGAGCGCACGCCGCGGGCCATGTTCGGGTCGGAATAGCCCAATTGGTCGGCAAATTGCTCATAAACGTTAAGCGCCAAACTCTGCGACGTTTCACGCATCACCTTGGCTCGGTTGGGCGGCATCACGTCGCCCCGATTTGACAATATCTTGGTGTCGTTGCCAGCGCCTTGTGCCGAAAACGAGGCCTTGATTTCAAAGTTCTTGGTGTTAATCAGCGAAAAATCCGCCAACAAGTCCAGCCCATATTGCATGGTGGCACTGGTGGTGCCCTGCAGCGGTGAAAATTGGTCGCGAAACTCGACGTGTGACAAGGTGCCAAACAATACATAGTCTGCGCCACTGAACTCACCCTTTTTGATGCGGGCAATGATGTCCTTCACCTCGGGCTGGCGCACCGGCTTGGCCATCTTTCCAGTCTGAACCTGATTCAGTGCCTGCTCGGCCTTGGTTGGCTGGGGAGTGCCCGCATCGAAGCCTTTGCCTTGGACTATCCTGAACGCGGTGCCCTTGAGTAATGCCCCTTTGATGTCGTTGGTGAAGGACCCAAGCTCGCGCTGCTCCAGGTAGCTGTAGCTGCCGGCCACATAGGTGCCGCTGGCTTTGTAGCTGCCCGACGCGCTGTAACGGTTGGCCTGAAACTGGCCGCTTTCCTTGTAGGTGGCGGCTTCAAAGTACTCAGAGACAGCCTGCGTATAGGCCAGATCGGTCACTGCAATGCGCGGCACGGGCTGCGCCTGCGCGGTCGACATCAGGCTGATGGACAGTGCCAGCGCCGAAAGTGTGGGGATGAAGGTGCGTCTTTGCATGTTGAGGCTCTGGTTCAGCGTTTGCTGGTCTTGCGAATTTCTTTTTCATCCTGCCACTCGATGGAGCCTTCTTCCACATCAATCATCTTGAGTGTGAATTTGTAGAAAACGTCCTTGGTGGTTGCGCTTTGTTTAACGATGCTGGTCAGCTCGCCTTCGAGTGTGTATTTGGCGGCCGTCATCTTGCCGACCTTGGCGGTGCTGCTCTGCTTGTACATGCCACTCTGGTTTTGACGCTGCAACTCGTCAACGCCTTGCTGCATTTCGGCAATGGAGCGGACAAAACGCACCTTGCCCGACTTGACCAGCGTGGTCTGGATCGAGTTCATGACGTTGGTGGTGTCGATGTACTCACTGGTCTTGTTCTTGACCGTGGAAATGGTGACGGTCGGGCGGCCCTGGAAGATGCCGGTTTCCAGCAGGCTGCCGACCATTTTTTCGGCAATCATCTGCAAGTCAGTCGAGCCGAATTCGTTGGTGACGAGTTCAACCGACTTGGCATCACCGTAGTTGACCTGGCGATCCAGTCGTACAACGGGCGATGAAAGGCGGGTGGTGTCGCAAGCCGCAAGGCCCAGGGTGGCGCACAGCAGCAAGGTGGATGGGATCAGGCGGGACATGGCGGGTTTTCCTAAGAGGTACTTGGCAATAAGGGGCAGAGGGCTGGGGGGCGTGCAAGTGTTAGCGGGATTCAACATTCATCTCCAGTCGAAAATCAGTAACGACCGATGACGGGGCCACGCTTTTCACGCTTTGCTGGGCTTGGCCCAATAAACTCATTTGTTTCCAGGACTCGCCATCACCGACCTGGTTGCCAACGCTGTCGAGCCAACGAAAACGGTAGAACACCACCCGGTCGGTGTTGCCCATGTTGGCCAGATCAGCCTGGACGATCAGGATGTCATTGCGCCTGACTACCCGTATTTCGGGAATTCGAACGCCGTTGGCGTCACCCCGCAGCGCCACCTTGGCGGCCACGGTGGGGGAGGTGCCCGGGTCGTGTTGGGCATGAGCGATCAGTGCCAACATGCTTGTCAGAGCGATTAGTATTTTTCGTGCAGCGTTCATGTTCTGAAATCTCTTGGCAGGGTTTAGGGAGTTTTCTTGTCAACGGTGGCCGCAGCCGTTGTCGCAACCGCTTTCTTCACCACGCTCTTGGGGCGTGGCTTGAGCTTGGGCAGGGCACTGGTTGCCAAGACTTCGGGTTTGATCTCGGCTACCGCAACGAGCGGCGCAGCAGGGAGGTTGCCAAAGTTGCCAACGTCGCCGAGCAACACGTCTTGGTTGTAAAGGCGCAAGGGCACGAGGGCGTATTGCCCGCCGACCTTGACGTTGACATTGAAGTCGCGACCGTTGATCTGGACTTTGTGCTCGCCCTCGGGCAAGTAGCCCCGTGCTACATAGACCCGGCCTGGCAACATGCGCCACAGACGGTCATCGGCCTGCTCGGTCACGGCTGAGGCGACCATACCGATCACAGCCCCCAGCATGCCGGCATTTTTCTGCAACTGGTCCTGCACCACGCCTTTGACGATGGCACGCGTTACGCCGCGAAACACCATGCCCGGCATCTCGTCTTTGAGCGCGCGCCGCGCCATCACGTTGATGTCGACCACCTTCGTCAGCTTGAATTCGCGTCCAGCGACCGAGAGCGTGCTCAGCACGGGGTCGGTTGACGGTTCAATAATCGGGTAGGAAATGCTGACCGTGCGCAGGCCGCCACCCGTGGGCACTGGAATTGTGAAGGCTTTGGGCTTGCGCGCCGGAGCATCACCCGCCTCGACAACGAACAGCACATCTGTCATGCGCTGCTTGCGCTTGTGGGTGAAGCTGGTACGAGCATCCAAACCGCGCAGACCTTCCTCCAGTACACCGGTTTCCGGCTTTAGTTCGATGGCCTTGCGGTAGCCTGGTGCCGCCATGCCAGGCTCGTTTAGCACCTCATACAGAAAGCCGGCCAGGTAGTGGCTCAGGGCATTCTGATAGCCGTTTTTCAAGGCCAGCACCTCGGGGTCGTTGAGGGTTTGAACCGGGTAGCCGTTGATTTCCTTGCCGATTGCGCTGGCGCCCTTGGATTTGGCTTCTTCCTCAGCGGCGGCCGTTTCCTTCGATCGAAACTCGGCAATGATCGCTTCACGCTCGTGTGTGCGTTTGATGTCGACCCGGGCGTTGTCCAGATCGCCAGTGGCGATGCGGTTCAGCGCGAGTCGGGTGGTGAGCCAGACTTTCTCATAGTCCTGGCCTTCATAGACCTTCAGGCGCTCGCTGATGGTGGCCGCGCCCAACGTGGCCAACAGTTTCTGCGGATTGGTTTTGGTGCTATCTTCCCACTCCTTGATCTTGATGTCAGCCAATAGAAAGGCTTGGGTACTGTCTTGGTAATTGTGGTTGAGTCGCAGCAACTCGCCCCGCTCCAGGTTGTACAGCAGCGCGGTTTTATCATCTGCGCTGGTGGCCGAGGCTTCGAGCACCTTCAACGCGGCGGGAATGCCGCCAGCCTTCTGACTGGTCTGCATTTGACCTGCCAGTTCGTCGTGGCTTTTCATGTTGGCGCAGCCCGACAAGGCCAGCGCAACGCCGAGCGCCGCTAAAAAACGACGCGGATAAGTAAAAGACATGACATAACTCCCTGTGGTAAATATTACGTTTTGTTACGATTATGTCCCAACATCTTTACGTCAACTTCATGTTACGTTGTCAACAGGTGTGCTGGTTCGGCAGAGTTGCCACGGCACAGTTATTTGCGCGCCAGATAAACGCCCCAAACCGCCAGACCCATACCCAGCAAGGCGACGACAGAGAAGGTTTCGCCAAACAGCAGCCAGGCAAACAGTGCCGTGCAGGGTGGCACCAGGTAAAACAGGCTCGCCACGTTGACCGCGTTGCTGTGGCGAATCAGCCAGTTCAACAGGCTGATGGCGCCAATTGACAGCACCAGCACCAGCCAGCCCAGCGCGAAAAAAAACTCGCCAACCCATTGCACATGAAAACTCTCGGTCGCCCAGGCCAGCACGCCGGTCACCAGGGCGGTGGGCAAAAACTGCGCCACCGAGCCGGTGCGCCAGTCAAATGCCGGGCAAAAGCGCTTTTGGTACAGCGTGCCGGCGGTAATGCCCAATAGCGCCACCAGTGCCGGCAAAAGCGCCAGCGCAGCAAATTCAGAACCCAGCTTGCCTGACAGCACCAGCGCCACACCACACAGGCCGAGCAACAGGCCAATCCACTGCTTGATGGACACCTTGGTGCCCAGCAGCCAGCCCGCCCCGACCGCCGTTAATAACGGTTGCACACCCACCACCAGACTGGCCACGCCAGCGGGCAAGCCCTTTGAAATGGCAATGAACACGCCGCCCAGATAAACCCCATGCACCAGCAGCCCAGCCATGCCGATGTGCCACCAGGTGCGGGCAGATGTTGGCCATGGCGCGCGCGTGACCAGCGAAATCAGCGTCATGCAACTGATGACCGCTGCGTAACGGATCAGCAAAAAGGTCAGCGGCTCAGTGTGCGGCAAGCCCAGCCGGGCCCCGATAAAGCCGGTAGACCACAGCAATACAAAAAGCAGGGGGAAAACCCGGGTTTGCAGCGGTGTCATGAGCCGACATTTTTTAAAAAACGCATGGCATTGGTAGCTGCCATGCGTTTTTGTTGGTGGAGGGTATGTGTCGACATGGTGTTTTTGTCTCTGATCGATGGTTCAAAGCGGTCGATTATCAAATCAGGACAGGGGCAACAAGCTGACACATCGGCACATGGCCAAAAAGACGGCGAGCTGGCCTTTGGATATTTCAGATTAGCTATTAAATAAATAGCTGCTGACGCTTATTGCGAAAGGGCTAGAGGCCGATTGGCTCTATATTTTTGTGATTTGATCAGCCTTGATCATGTCGGCCGCCTTTTCGGCAATCATCATCACCGGACCATTGGTGTTACCCATGCGGCAACTACCGACCGGGTGGTAGATGCTGTCGCCGTGGTCGCCCTGCTCAGCGCAGCCGTGCAGTTGGTGGGTGCGCTGGACGACAAGGTGTTTGTGGCGGCAACGTTTATGGCCCGGCTGGCTGACCGCCTGCAGGTGGCACTGGTGCCTGGTTCGCTACCAACTACAAGCAAAAATGGGCTTCATCCCCCGCAGAATAAGCGTTAGTCGCTATTAAAATGATACTGATAAAAAAATTCCTCAACATCAGCGCGCAGCGCATGGTGGCGCTGATGACGCTCGTGGCACTGGCGCTGCTCTGGTCGGCCGTGGCCTGGAACCAGCAAGATTCAGAAACTCGGGCATTGAATGAAATTCGCCGCGAAACCGCTGCGCTGGCGCTGCTGTTTGCCAACGACGCCGACAGCACCTTTCGCAGCGTCGACCACGCCCTGCTAGAACTGCGCAGCACCTGGGTGAACCAGCCCTCCAACATGGACGACACGGTCAAAGAGTACACAGAATTTTTAGCCGGGGCGATCTTGCAAGTTGCCATCATCGGTGCCGATGGGAATCTGGCCTACTCCAACCTCGGCATGCCCAAAGAGCCCACGTTTCTGGGCGAGCGTGAGCACTTTAAGGTGCACCAAGGCGGACTGCAAGA
>JBBQZI010000128.1:0-9341 GCA_038207855.1 Burkholderiales bacterium | reverse complement strand
ACGTCAGCGGTCATGCCGATGTCGATTTCCTTGATGCAAAAGCTCGCGTCATTTGAGCAATAGCGCATGTCGGCGCAGCAAATCAAATCAATACCACCGCCGACGCAGGCACCGTGAATGGCAGCCAGCACGGGCTTGCGGCAGCGTTCCAGCGATGTCAAGGTGTCTTGCAGGTCGAGGATGACGCGGCGCAGGTTTTCGCGGGTGCGGCCTTCGCAGTCGTTCTGGATGGTGTCGCTCAGGCTCATCATCATTTGCAGGTCAATGCCGGAGGTGAAAAGTTTGCCTTCGCCCTCCAGCACAGCCACGCGTACCTCTGGCGTGGCATCAACCCAGGTGAGGGCTTGGCGCAGCTCTTGCCACATCGCCATGTTCATGGCGTTGGCCTTGTCGGGGCGGTTCAGCCGAATGGTGGCAATGTGGTCGGCCAGACTCACCGAGAGGGCTTCATAGAGCGGTGCACCACTTGCGTTGGGTTTTGCCGGTTTGTCCTGATTGCTATTTTTTTGAGAGCTGCTTGCGCTTATTCCACCTGGGCTATAGACTGATTTTGCTTCTAACTCTCCGATGGCGATGGCCAGCTCGGTGCCTTGTTTGATCGCGCGTTTGGCATCGAGTTCGTCGGCCTTATCAGCGCCGCCAATCAGGTGCACATCGCAGCCGGCCGCTTGCAGCGCAGTTTGCAGTTCGCGCTGCGGCTCCTGGCCAGCGCAAATCACCACCGTGTCGGCCGGGATCGTCATGTCGCGCCCGTCTACCGTGATGTGCAGCCCGTCGTCGTCAATTCGGCGGTAGGTGACACCGGCGAGCATTTGCACATGGCGGTTTTTGAGCGAAGTGCGGTGAATCCAGCCGGTGGTCTTGCCCAGACCTTCGCCGACCTTGCTGGCTTTGCGCTGCAGCAAAAACACCTTGCGCGGGCTGGTCTCAATGTGTGCCGGTGTCAGGCCGCCGCGGGTGTGGTAGCCGGTGTCCACGCCCCATTCGGCAAAGAACTTGGCGGCATCCAGACTCGGGCTGACGCCGCTGTGCAGCAAAAATTCGGCAGTGTCAAAGCCAATGCCGCCAGCGCCGATCAGTGCCACGGTCTGGCCAACGGGCTTTTTGTCGCGCAGTACATCGATGTAGTTCAGCACCTTGGGGTGGTCGATGCCGTCGATCGGCGGCGTGCGCGGCGTTACGCCAGTGGCCAGCACGATGTGGGCATAGCCGCCCTTCATCAGTTCAGTGGTATCGACGCGATGGTTCAACTGCAGCTTGACGCCGGTGAGTTCAATCTGTTTGCCAAAGTAGCGCAGCGTCTCGTAAAACTCTTCTTTGCCGGGGATTTGCTTGGCAATGTTGAACTGGCCGCCAATCTCACTCGCAGCATCAAACAGCGTGACCTCAAAGCCGCGTTGCGCCGCGGTGGTGGCAAAGGCCAGGCCGGCTGGGCCCGCGCCGACTACGGCAATTTTTTCGCGAACTGTTGCTGGTGTCACATTGATGAGGGTTTCGTGGCAGGCGCGCGGGTTGACCAAGCAAGACGTGACCTTGCCGGCAAAGGTGTGGTCCAGGCAAGCCTGGTTGCAGCCAATGCAGGTGTTGATTTCATCAGCCCGGCCAGCGGCTGCCTTTTGCACAAACAGCGGGTCGGCCAGAAATGGTCGTGCCATTGACACCATGTCGCAAAAGCCATCTGCCAGCAGCTGCTCGGCCACCTCTGGCGTGTTGATGCGGTTGGTGGCGACCAGTGGAATCGTCACCTTGCCTTTGAGTTGCTTCGTGACCCAGGCCCAGGCGGCGCGTGGCACTTTGGTGGCAATGGTCGGGATGCGCGCCTCATGCCAGCCAATGCCGGTGTTGATGATGCTGGCACCGGCTGCCTCAATGGCTTGCGCCAGTTCAATCACTTCATCAAGCGTGGAGCCACCTTCAACCAGATCAAGCATCGACAGGCGAAAGATGATGATGAAATTAGCCCCGACTTGCGCGCGTGTGCGGCGCACGATCTCGACCGGAAAGCGGATCCGGTTGGCATAACTGCCACCCCATTCATCATCGCGCTGGTTGGTGCGCGCAGCGATGAACTCATTGAGTAAATAGCCCTCGCTGCCCATGATCTCGACGCCGTCATAGCCCGCGCTTTGCGCCAACGCGGCACAGCGCACAAAGTCGTCAATGGTCTGGACAACTTCTTCGCTGCTGAGTGCCTTGGGCTTCATCGGGTTGATCGGGGCTTGCAGTGCACTGGGGGCCACCAGATCCTGGTGGTAGGCGTAGCGGCCAAAATGCAGAATCTGCATGGCAATCTTGCCGCCGGCCTGGTGCACGGCATCGGTTACCACCTGGTGCTTGGCGGCTTCTTCTGGCGTGGTCAGGCGTGCGCCACCGGGCATCGGGCGGCCCCGGTCGTTGGGCGCAATGCCACCGGTCACGATCAGGCCAACACCGCCTTTGGCGCGCTCGGCGTAAAAAGCCGCCATGCGGTTGAAACCGTCTTTGACTTCTTCCAGCCCGACGTGCATCGACCCCATCAGCACCCGGTTGGGCAGGGTGGTAAAGCCCAGGTCTAGGGGGGCTAGCAGGTGCGGGTAGGGTGTCATGGTGTTGTTCCTCGAAGATGGTTTTAATGCTTTGGGCCAAGCGACGTGCGTGCATGTGCCAACGTTGCTTGGTCAGTCTCGCAGTTTAGGGGGCGAATGCGATTTTGGCGGCTGTCTGCGTAGAGTGCCGGCCCTAACTTTCACCGATCGCTACCTTTGATATTCCTCCAATGAAGCACTTTTTGAAGTGACGTGTGCATTCATTTTGCTGGCGGCAGCCGCACTTGCGTTTTCTCAAATACGGCTTTTTTGGTCGGCCTAGCATGCCCATTCATGATCACTTGCAAACTTGATTCGCCATGCGCGACCAGTTCATCGGAGAACTTATGACGATATTCTTGGTTACTATAAATAATGTAGCTGCCATCGCAGCAAATACAAGGGCTAGAGGGCTTATTTCCTCTGAATCATGATGAAAATTCTACTTGTCTACTTCTCACGCACTGGTTACACAAAGTCTGTTGCGTTGCAAATCGCCCGCGGCTGCAACGCTGATCTGGAGGCCATTGAGGAGATCGCCGGGCGCGACGGCTGGCTTGGCTATGTGCACTCGGCTTCGCAGGCCATGCTGCATCGGAACACACCCATTCGTCCAGCTGCGCACATGCCGGCCGATTACGACCTGGTCGTGATCGGAACACCTATTTGGGCCTGGACTATGGCCAGTCCGGTGCGTGCTTACATCAACCGCTATCGGGGGCAATTCCGGCAGCTGGCTTTCTTTTGCACCTGTGGCGGTTCGGGGCAGGCCAAAGTGCTGTCTGAACTGGCGCACTTGTGCGGCAAGCCCGCGCAGGCGGGTTTGGCTTTGACCGATGCTGAAATTAATAGCAACAAGCACTACGCTGCGATCAAAAAATTTGTTGCAGCGTTGCACAACGGTTCAAGAGCCGCTGAGCGCGTGCGCAGCAGAGCCCGCAGGCGGGCACAAACCTCGCCCGGCGTGTAAAGCGGTGTGGCATCCAGGCGTTGATGTGCCTTTTGAAATCAACCACACATTGAAGGGGCAAAGCGATGGATACCTTGACCAAATTAGCGCTGGGCATGATGGGTCGCTTGAAGCTGGAGCCGCCCACGGGAGACTCGCAGCAAACCATGTCGCTGCCAGCCGCAGTGGCAACTGGCGGCATGCCGCTGATGGAGGCGTTGTACCTGCGTCAATCGGTGCGGGAATTTTTGCCCACGCCACTGGAGCCGCAGATTCTTTCAAATCTGTTGTGGGCCGCTTGTGGCATCAATCGCCCCGATACCGGTGGCCATACCGCGCCGTCGGCCATGAACGCCCAGGAGGTCGATATTTACCTGGCGCTGCCTCAGGGTTTGTACATCTACAGTTCAGCGCAGCACCTGCTTAAATTGATGCTTGCCCAGGACGTGCGTCGGGTTACCGGTTATCAGGACTTTGTTGACGACGCGCCGCTTGACCTGATCTATGTCGCCAACCATGGGCGCATGACGCTCGTACCGGTGTCCAAGCGCGCATCGTATGCGTCGATTGCGGTGGGCGCGATTGCACAAAATGTGTCGCTTTACTGCGCGTCAGCCGGTTTGGCATCGGTGGTGCGGGCCTGGTTTGACCGCCAAGCCTTGAGCGAGGCCATGGGACTCGAATCTGACCAGCAGATTTTGCTGTCGCAAACCGTGGGCTATCCCAAGCCGGACGCAAAGGCCACGGCTTGACTGGCAAGCAGCGGATTTTTATGAAGCGCGCTTGGGCCTCACAACCGGCTTGGCGGTGGGCCTGCGCGCCGCGGCTTTTGTGCGGCTGACCTTCACTGCGTGCAGCAGGGTCTTGAATTCGCGATTGAACTGGTCGGTAATGGCCTCTGGGTCAGGCACCAATTGGGCGTCCGAAATGACGGACAAGGTCACTGAATCACGGTAGCTCAGGATGCTGATGCCCATACCAAGTTCCCGGCCTGGGTGCGGCACCCAAAACATCATCTGCTCAATCGGCACGCCAGCCAGGTAGACGGTTTCGCGCGGACCCGCCACGTTGGTCATCACCACACTGGCACGGCTGCCAAAAATCCGGTTGGCAAGGTCTTCAAGCGCCTTCGGGCCGCGCCCGAAAATGTCAAACAGGAGTTGCATGGCGATGGGTTCAGGCGAGCGCTTGAGCGCGTCCATGCGGCTTTTGGTCAGCGCCAGACGTGCCGTGGACTGCGCTTTGGCCACCGCCAGGTCAAGGATGACGAGGCCAAATGCATTGCCGAGCTGCCCGACGCGCTCCGGTGGCCTCAAATCGACCGGCACCATGGCACGCAGTGTGGTGTGGTTCACATCAACACCGCGCTGCTTCAGGTAGCTGCGCAGCGCGCCAGTCATGGCGGCCACCAGCACGTCGTTAAGCTTGGCGGCATGGTGGGCACCAACGGCTTTGACATCCGCAATCGCCACTGGCATCGACCAGGCGATCTGCTTGCGAATGCCAAATTCACCCTTGAAGGGGGAGGGTGGATCAGCCGGTTTGAGCAATTCAGACACCAGCATGCCAGCGCCGCCTGCCACTACTGCGGCCTTGTTGAGAATTTGCTGCGGATGCAGTGCAACATCAGCCACCGACTCAAGTGTGGTCCACGCCTCGCGGGTGATGCCCGCTAACGTGCCCAGAATGCCAATGGGCGCCGCTTTGGCGCTGGGCTGCTCCTCGGGTGCGTTGGTGCCTTGTGGCTGTGTGTCGTACAAACGGCGGATCACGGCCATCATCGCGCCGGCATCGCCGATGCAATGGTGGTAGCGCATGATCAGCGCACTGCCGCCCTCCACATCGTCAACCACATGCACTTGCCACAGTGGTTGCTCGTGATTCAGCGGCGTGCTGGCCAGGTCGGCGATCAGCACCTTCAACGCCGCCAGGTCGTACGCAGCGGGCAGGGCAATGTGGTGCATGTGCTGATCAATGTCGAAGGGCTCCATGTCCTGCCAGTGCGGTGTGGACTGCGCCAAACCACTTTCGATCACGCGCTGCTGGAAGCGGTCAAATTCTGGCAGTCGCTGTTGATAGACCGCCCGCACTGCCTCAAAATCCAGCGGTTCTTTGGTCAGCAACACCCCGGTTACCATGGCTAGATTGGCTGGGCCATCCATGTGGTACCAGGCGGCATCGATGGGGTTCATGGGATGAATTGCCATGATTTTTTTCCTTTTCAATGCAGCCAGTCTCGCTAGTTGCCAGTACTGCAGCTTGCGAATTCGCAAATACCTGACCGATGAATCAATTTACAGTAGAAATCCGTCACGCATCATTAAATTGGGGTTAGCGGGCTGATTGACACCCTATAGGAGACATCGCGATGGAGAAAGTCTGGTTAAAAAGCTACCCACCCGGCATATCCGCCGAGGTGGATTTGCATGAATTTGCATCACTGCCCGATGTGCTGAGCCGCAGTTGCGAGCGTTTCGCAGACTTGCCCGCTTACAGCAACATGGGGGCTTCGATGACTTTTGCTGAGCTTGATCGCCATAGCCGCGATTTTGCCGCGTACCTGAAAAACACCCTTGGGCTGGAAAAGGGTGATCGGGTTGCGCTCATGATGCCCAACCTGTTGCAGTATCCCGTGGCGCTTTTCGGCGTGCTGCGGGCCGGCTTGGTGGTGGTCAACGTCAATCCGCAGTACACCGTGCCCGAGCTTGAACACCAGCTCAAGGACTCAGGGGCGGTAGCCATTGTGGTGTTGGAAAATTTTGCCCATACGCTGCAAGAGGTGCTGGCAAAAAACCCGGGGCTGACACTTGATGTGATGACGACCGAGGTGGGCGACATGTTTCCGGTGGTCAAGGAGTTGCTCACCAATGTGGTGGTCAAGTACGTCAAAAAGATGGTTCCGTCATGGTCCATTGCCGGCAGCACCGAGTTCAACGCTGCCTTGCGTCACGGGGCTGGCCAAGAGCTGGAGCCAGTGGATGTGAACCACAGCGACATCGCCTTTTTGCAGTACACCGGTGGCACCACCGGCGTTGCCAAGGGCGTGGTGCTGACGCATGGCAACATGGTAGCCAATGTGCAACAAATGGGGGCCATGATTGCGCATGATCTGCTCGATGGTAAAGAGGTCTTTGTCTGCCCCTTGCCGCTTTACCACATCTATGCGCTCACCAGCAGCCTGACATTCTTGAAGATTGGTGCACACACCATTCTGATCACCAATCCGCGCGATATACCGGCTTTCATTCATGAGCTCAAGACCCATTCGGTGACGACCATGATTGGTGTCAACACCCTTTACCGGTCCCTGCTTGATTCCCCGGAGTTCTCACAAGTCAACTTCAAGAGCCTGAAAATGGTCAACGCGGGCGGCATGGCGGTGCAGCGGGTGGTGGCCGAACGCTGGAAAAAAGCCACTGGCGTGCCCATTGTTGAAGCCTATGGTTTAAGCGAAACCTCGCCCGGTGTGACCTGTAATCCAGTCAACATCACAGACTGGACGGGCAGCATTGGCGTGCCCGTTCCGTCAACTGAGGTGCTTGTGCTGGACGAGGATGACCAGGAGGTAGCCCAGGGCGAAGTCGGCGAAATCTGCGTTCGCGGCCCGCAGGTGATGTCTGGTTATTGGAATCGGCCTGATGAAACGGCCAGAGCCTTCGCCCGTGATGGCTGGCTGCGCACCGGCGATATGGGCTTCATGGACGAGCGGGGTTATTTCAAGATCACCGATCGCAAAAAAGACATGATCGTGGTGTCCGGATTCAAGGTTTTTCCGAACCAGATTGAAGACGCGGTGGCGCTCAACCCTGGTGTTTTGGAAGTCGCCGCCATTGGCGTGCCCGACGAGCGCTCCGGGGAGGCGGTCAAAATAGTGGTGGTCAGAGCCAATATCTCCCTGACTGAACAGGAGCTGCTGGCGCATTGCAGGCTGCACTTGACCGGCTACAAGTTGCCCAAGATCATCGAGTTCCGCACCGAGCCCTTGCCCAAGACCAATTTGGGAAAGATATTGCGGCGCACGCTGCGTGATGCGTCGCTGTGATGTCTGCAGGGCTGTTAAAACGGCGCGTCTGGCAGCGGTTCGGACAACGCGCTGGGTTGCGTGACGGTTGTTTCTGGTTCGCCTGACAGGGCCATCTCAGCCAAAGCCGCACGCACGCCCGCTTTCTCGCCAGCGCTGGCAAACTTGCTGTATTTGCCCAGAACGCTGACCATTTGGCCATAAATGCGCGGGTTGCCCGCCAGGCATTCGTGTTGCTCCAAAAAGTTGGCCTCACCGGACAGGTTGCCCACCAGTCCACCGGCTTCGGTGATCAGCAGCGAGCCGGCTGCCACGTCCCAGGGTTGCAGACCGGTCTCGAAAAAACCATCGGTAAAGCCGGCTGCCACGTAGGCCAGGTCCAGCGCGGCGGCACCCGGGCGGCGCAGGCCGGCGGTGCGCTGCATCATGTCGCCCATCATGCGCAGATAGGTGTTGAAGTCATCGTCCTTGCGAAACGGAAAACCGGTCGAAATCAGGCACTCTTGCAGGCGTGTGCGTTTGGCGACACGAATGCGGCGGTTGTTCATGTAGGCGCCGCGGCCTTTGGTGGCGGTAAACAGGTCGTTGCGGCTCGGGTCATAAATGACGGCCTGCTCAACCTTGCCTTTGACTGCGAGTGCAATGCTGACGCAGTAAATCGGCAGGCCATGGATGAAGTTGGTGGTGCCGTCCAGCGGGTCAATGATCCAGACAAATTCGGAGTCTTGTGCACCGTGCACGCGGCCTGATTCTTCGGCCCAGATGGCGTGGCCGGGGTAGGCACCCAGCAGGGTTTCGATGATGGTTTCTTCTGATGCTTGGTCAACTTCGGTGACAAAGTCGTTGACCTGCTTTTGCGAGACGCGAACGGATTCCACATCCAGCGCGGCGCGGTTGATGATGGCACCGGCAGCGCGGGCGGCCTTCACGGCCACGTTGATCATTGGGTGCAGAGTCGAAGGAGTCATGATTTGGTCAAGGTTTGCGCGGCAGACTTTCGATCTGTCCAGCGCTTGAGGGTAGGGCGCATGCCCAATCAAAGCGGGCAGCGACAATAGCATTATTTTAACGGGCCACCATGCAGACGCGATTCATCCTGATCAACACCAGCCACGCCGGCAACGTCGGGGCCGCTGCCCGCGCCATGAAAACCATGGGTTTTACGGATTTGGTGCTGGTGGCACCACGCTGGCCCAACGTGCTCAACCGTGAGGAAACCATCCAGCGCGCCAGCGGTGCCCTCGATGTGCTGAAAAATGCCCGCATCGTTGCCACGCTGGACGAAGCGCTGGACGGCATGACGCATTTGTGCGCCACCGCCATGACGCCGCGCGATTTTGGGCCACCCACGGTCGCCCCCCGTGCGCATTTTGAATCGCTATTAAAAAAAGAGCTACTTACGCAATCTGAACAAGGGCTAGAGGCCGAAAAGGCTTATAACTTTGGGATGGCGTTTTTGTTTGGTTGCGAACGCTTTGGCATGCGCAACGAAGACGTGTACCGCTGCCACGCGTGTCTGAGTATTCCCAGCAACCCGAAATTTGGCTCGCTCAATTTGGCTGCCGCACTGCAGGTGATTGCCTATGACTGGCGCTGCGTTTTGGGTGCCTACCCGGTGCAGGCCGCCACTGCAGAGTCGGTGCTGGCTGACGCGAGCCAGGTGGCCGGCATGCTGGTGCACCTGGAGCAGTCGCTGCAAGCGATTGGGTTTCTGGACCCGGCCGCACCGAAAAAACTCATGCCCCGGCTCAACCAATTGTTCAACCGTGCCGGTGTCACGCAAGAAGAAATCCATATCCTGCGCGGC
>JBBQZI010000127.1:0-9368 GCA_038207855.1 Burkholderiales bacterium | reverse complement strand
CAACCGCAGGTGGTGGTGGCGTTGGGGTTTTTGATGACAAACTGAGCCCCTTGCAAATCTTCCTTGTAGTCAATTTCAGCGCCCACCAGGTATTGGTAGCTCATGGAGTCAATCAGTAACGACACGCCATTTTTGGTCATGGTGGTGTCGTCCTCGTTGGTGATCTCGTCAAAGGTAAACCCATACTGAAAACCCGAGCAGCCCCCGCCCTGCACAAACACGCGCAACTTGAGATCTGGGTTGCCTTCTTCGGCAATCAGGTCAGCCACTTTGGCCGCTGCACTGTCGGTAAACAGAATGGGGGCGGGCATTTCGGTTTGAATAGCTTGTGCAACTGCGCTCATAAACGACTCCGGTAAATTGAATGTCTAAATAGTACAGCAAATTAATCAACAATAGCGCTACTGATTATTTGCCGCCAGTTTGAGTGTGGGCTTTTCATCGATCTGCGCCAAATTTGCAACGATCGGACACAGTCGCCCCGACACGATGGCACCTTGGTGCATTTCCAGCGCCTTGTAGGTCACATCGCCGGTGATTCGAGCTTTTGGCTGCAGTTCCAGCATGACCCGTGCGTGAACCGGGCCATTGACCACCCCATTGATGATGATGTGATCAGCCTGAATCTCACCGTTGACCACCGCAGTTTCGGAGAGCACCAGAATACTGGCGGCCTCAACCTGGCCAACAATGTTGCCGGTAAGGGAGCCATCAAGGCGCAAACCCTCTGCGAAATTGAAATTGCCATCAATCTGACAGCCGTGGGCAATCAGACTCTTGATCGGCGGCTGTTTCTTCTTGTTGAACATCGTCCACTTTCTGTTGGTATTGGTGTTGGCGCTACAGCTTGACGGTCTGTACGGCCCGCACCGTTTTGCCTTCAAGCACCCGGACCGTAACGCTTTTAACAATGACCTGACTCGGCGGTTGATAAAAACCTTCGACACGTCCGTATTGTTTCACTGTAAGCGCTTGCGTCCCGCCGCGCTCACTGCCCGACCAGGCCTTGCCATTGTCGACCCCACCGAAGCTCACTTCAAGCTGCCCGCTAAATTCAAGCGGGTTTTTGCGTGCCTGAACCACCAGCACCTGCCATTTGATTTCACCCGACTTGAGCCGCTCTGCCTGCAAACCACGAATCGCCACTTGCCCGGAGTTCGCGCCAACGGCCGGGATCAGTTGCTCAAAAAAACCAAGGTCATCTTTGAGGTGCTGATTTTCAGTAGCAAGCTGCTTGTTCATGCCCCGTAATTGTTCTTGTGCCACTTTTTCAGTAGTCAACAAGGTGTCGGCCGTGTTGGCCACGGTTTGCGCCTTGTTGCGCTCCGCGTTGACGGTCTCAAGCTGACCGCGCAAGGCCGCGTTGTCAGCACGCACCTGCATCAACTGCGCTTTGGTCCCTTTATCGAGCCCGGCAATGTCCTTGCCAAACTCAAAGGCCCACAGGCCAATGGCCGCGCAGAAACCCGCAACCAAAGCCAGCAAAACCCAGCGAACCGGCCAGGGCAAGGCACTGCGCACCGCCATGTGGGGCGCACTGACCGTCAAACGGCGCAATAAGAGTCGGAGTCGCATCGAATTATTTCAAGTAGGCACAATGCAAACAGCCACCAGAACTTGCATTCGGGTGGCTGCCTGGACAGTAAAGCGAAAGAGATTAACGCTTGCTGAACTGCTTGCGACGGCGAGCACCGTGCAAACCGACCTTTTTACGTTCCACTTCGCGGGCATCGCGGGTGACGAAACCGGCCTTGCTCAGCTCAGGCTTGAGCGTTGCATCGTAGTCAATCAGGGCACGGGTAATGCCGTGGCGCACAGCGCCGGCCTGACCCGACTCGCCACCGCCAGCAACGTTGACCATGATGTCAAACGTTTCAGCGTGGTTGGTCAGCAGCAGAGGCTGCTTGCAGATCATGATCGAGGTTGCACGACCAAAGAAGTTGTCAATGGCTTTGCCGTTGACAACGATCTGGCCAGAGCCTTTTTTCAGGAAAACACGGGCGACGCTTGATTTACGACGGCCGGTACCATTGTTCCATTCACCGATCATTTGGCGGACTCCCTCTTAGCTGCATCGGCAGAAATGCCTGCAATTTCCAACACTTTGGGCTGCTGGGCAGTGTGTGGGTGCTCAGCACCACCGTACACCTTGAGCTTCTTGATCATGGCGTAGCCGAGCGGTCCCTTGGGCAGCATGCCCTTGACGGCTTTTTCCAAAGCACGGCCGGGGAACTTGGCTTGCATGTCACGAAAGTTGGTGCTGGAGATGCCACCTGGGTAGCCGGAATGGCTGTAGTACACCTTGTCAGTCGACTTGGCGCCGGTGACGCGCAGCTGGGCGGTATTGGTGACGATGATGAAATCACCGGTATCGACGTGAGGCGTGTAAATGGCCTTGTGTTTGCCGCGTAAACGGAGAGCAACTTCGCTGGCTACTCGTCCGAGGACCTTATCGGTCGCGTCAATCACAAACCACTCGTGCACCACGTCAGCGGATTTGGCGCTGAAAGTTTTGGTCATGAGATTTCTCTATTAAGAGGGTTTGGCGGGCTCTTTTCCACGGTCGGCGTTCCTCTGATGGGAATCTCTTAGGTGGGGAAACTTGGGCGCACACCTCGCAAAAGGAGGCTTCAAGTTACTTCGCCGCGGAGCCACAAAAGCGCTGCGAAGCCCAACATTATACAAATATCCGGCCCGTGCGGGTAAAATCGAGCCATGTTTAGTTATCGCCACGCCTTTCATGCCGGCAACCATGCCGATGTTCTCAAGCACACTGCCTTGCTGGCGGTGTTGCGCCACATGACGCAAAAAGACACAGCCATCCATGTCTTTGACAGCCACGCCGGTGCCGGCCTGTACCGCCTTGACGGCGACTATGCGCAGACCAGCGGTGAGGCAGCGCATGGCTATTTGCAGTTGCTGGCTGCGACGGCAGCAGATGCCACCAAGGCAGATGCCAGCTTGGCGCCCGCGCTGCAAGATTACCTCGACATGGTGGCCAGCTTCAACGCGGGCGGCGGCCACAAGGTCTACCCCGGCTCACCGTTCATCATCCAGCGCCTGTTGCGCGACCGCGACCGACTGCGGCTGTTTGAGTTGCACCCGACCGACACAAAAACCCTGAAGGCCAACGTGGCCCAGCTCGATGCCGGCCGTCTGGTCACCGTGTTGCAAGAAGACGGCTTTGAAGGCCTGAAGAAGTTTCTGCCACCCCCATCGCGCCGCGCGCTGGTGCTGTGCGACCCCAGCTACGAACTGAAAACCGATTACGGCCGGGTTGTGGACATGATGACCGACGCAGTCAAACGCTTCCCCACCGGCACCTACATGGTGTGGTACCCGATCATTCCGCGCCCCGAAGCGCACGACCTGCCACGCAAGCTCAAAACCCTGGCCAACCGCGAAGGCCGCCCATGGCTGAACGCCACCTTAACGGTGAAATCAAGCAAGCTCAGCACCGATGACGAAGGCGAAGTGGTGCGCCCGGGCTTGCCCGCCAGCGGGGTCTTTGTGATCAACCCGCCGCACACACTGAAAGCCACGCTGACGCAAGCGCTTGGCCAAGCCGCCAAGTTTCTGGCGCAGAGCAAAAACAAGGCGTTTGAAGTCGAATCCGGCGGTTGACCACAAGCGCCCTTGGGCGCATCGGGTGCCGGGCTGAATCGATTCAGTTCACGCTGCCAAGCGACCCACCTCAGCAGCGGCGGCCCACTCGGCATCAAACCAGGTGTCGCCTGCCAGATACGCCTGCAGCATCGGCAGCGCGTCCAGTCCCCAAAACAATTTACCGTCCACCTCAAAAGTTGGCACACCAAACACACCATGGGCGATCGCCTCATCGGTGTTTGCCCTCAGCTGGGCCTTGACCGCATCGCTGTTGGCTTCACGCGCCGGTGCCAGTTGCTCCGTCAGAGCGTGCAGGCGTTGCGGGTCAGCCGCGTCTCGCCCGCCGCTCCAGACATGGCGAAAAATCGTCTCGCAAACATAGCGATTGGGTTGACCGGATTCGCTGCAAGCCAGCGCCAGACGCAACAGCCCCAACGGATTGAAGGGATGCGACGCGGGCATCTGCAAATCAACGCCGTGCTGGCGCGCCAGCCACAACACCTGCCGATAGGTCCATTCGCGCTTGCCGGCGATTTCAGCCGGGCCCAACTGTCCGTGATGCTTGAGCAACGCGGCAAACAAGATCGGCTTGTAAGTCACGCGGTAGCTATGCCCTATCAGCGCCTCAGGCAGCTGCTCAAAAGCCAAGTACGCGTAAGGCGAGATGAAGTCCAGGTAAAAAGTGATGTGCTTCATGCATCTGGCTCTTGGTGCAGCGCAAGGCGTGCCTCGATGTTGTGCCAAACCTGGCGCTTGTAGGCGGCATCAGCCTGACCCCACTGGCCGATCTCACCAAGCGTGCGCAGGCAACCCCCGCACAGTCCGGTGGTCTCATCCATCTGGCACACCGACATGCACGGCGACGGTATGTTTTGTGTATCTTTTAGGCCTATAGCCCTTATGGAACGTGCGCTAGCAGCTACAAATAGCATAGCTTTTTGACTCAACATCAGAAATCCTCCGTCACGGCAATGTCAACAATTGGCGCACCGGTCAAATGCACCAGGTCATTCGGATGCAACCTGAACACGCCGTGCGGATGCCCGGCGGCCGCCCAGATTTCATCAAAGCGCAGCAAATCGCGGTCAATCAGGGTTACCGGCGCATTGAGATGTCCGACCGGCGAGACACCCCCAATCGAGAACCCGGTAGCGGACTTGACGAAATCGGCATCGGCTCGACCCAGCTTTTGGCCATCCGCGCACACCAGCGCCTGCACTTTTGCCTCATCGACACGCCGGTCGCCCGATGTAATCACCAGCACCGCCACCGCATCGGGCTTACGCTTGAAAATAATGCTTTTGGCGATCTGCCCTAACTCGATGCCCAAGGAATCAGCCGCTTGCTGCGCTGTGCGGGCCGCATCGCCGAGCATGTGCGGCGCATGTGGATGCCCTTTGTCGCGCAGCACCTGCGCCACCCGCTGCACACCATCGGGCAATGGTTTCGATTCAGCGCTACACATCAGGCTTGTCTTTTGGCCAGCAGCGCCTTGCCGACACGCGAATTGCTCGCACGGCCCAAAAAGTCGCTGATGAACTGGCCTGCATCAATCAGCTTGTCCAGGTCAATACCGGTGGCAATGCCCATGCCGTGCAACAGGTAAACCACATCCTCGGTTGCTACGTTTCCGGTAGCGCCTTTGGCATATGGACACCCCCCCAAGCCGGCCACAGACGACTGGAAATTGAACACGCCCATCTGCAGCGCCGCCAAGGTGTTGCTGAGCGCTTGGCCATAGGTGTCGTGAAAATGGCCGCTGATGTGGTCGATGTCGAAATGTAGAAGAGTCGCCTCAATGGCACGCTGCACGCTTAAAGGTGTGCCGACACCAATCGTGTCGGCAACGTCGACCCGTTGCACGCCAATGCCCTTCATCAAGCCGGCCAGGTAAGCCACCCGCTGCGGGGCAATATCGCCTTCATACGGGCAGCCCACGGTACAGCTCATGGCACCGCGCACACCGATGCCAGCAGCCAGCGCCGCGGCCACCACCGGTGCAAAACGCTCGATGCTCTCGGCCATGCTGCAGTTGATGTTTTTTTGGCTGAAAGCCTCGCTGGCCGCGCCAAACACCACGATTTCGTCGGGCTGGCTGGCCAATGCGGCTTCAAAACCCTTCATGTTTGGCGTGAGCACCGAATAGCGCACATCACTTTGGCGCGTAATGCCAGCCATGACCTCCAAGTTATCGCCCATCTGCGGCACCCATTTGGGGCTGACGAAACTGGTGATTTCGATCTCTTTCAGGCCAGCCGCCTGCAGGCGGTGCACCAGCTCGATTTTGACGGCGGCGGGGACCGTTTGCTTTTCGTTTTGCAGGCCGTCGCGCGGGCCGACATCGATGAGTTTGACGTGGGTGGGGTAATTCATAGTCACTACTTTCAATGGTTTATGTCAGTCGGTCGATTCAAACCCGATACGCATCCGCTGGTTGAAGGAACTGTAATAGACGGCGGATTCATGCAAGCGGATGCCAACTTCCTAAAAACCCGCACGGGTGAACCTTGTCGCTCTATCAAAACGTCTCCCAGTCGCTGGAATTCGCATTTTTTTGCGCCGCTGCGGATGGCGATGCCAACTTGGCGCGCGCCGGCACAGGCTTCGCAGGCTTGAATTTTCCCAGCTTCGGTTCAACGCGCCCGGATGGCGTGGAGCGCGCTGCCCCGACATAGGCCCGGCCTGCTTGCGAGTAGCTGGCCTGCTCGTGCAGTTTGAAAACCGCCACGACCTGCACCAAGTCTTGTGCCTGACTGTTCAGGCTGCTGGCGGCGGCGGCCATCTCTTCAACCAGGGCCGCATTCTGTTGCGTGGCCTGGTCCATCTGTATCACCGCTTCGCCGACCTGCGCCACACCGGTGCTTTGCTCGGAGCTGGCGGCACTGATTTCACCCATGATGTCGGTGACGCGCTTGATGCTATTGACCACTTCGTTCATCGTGCTGCCGGCCTGGTCTACCAGTTGCGTGCCCTGATCAACTCGCTCCACGCTGGCGGCAATCAACATCTTGATCTCCTTGGCAGCCTCTGCCGAGCGTCCGGCCAGCGAGCGCACTTCGGTCGCCACAACGGCAAAGCCGCGACCCTGCTCGCCCGCGCGGGCGGCTTCAACAGCGGCGTTCAGTGCCAGGATGGTGGTCTGGAAGGCGATGCCGTCAATGACGCTGATGATGTCGGCAATTCTCTTGGAGCTGTCGCTGATGCCGCGCATGGTCTCCACCACTTCAGAGACAACCTGGCCGCCCTGGATGGCCACGCTGGAGGCGTTTTGTGCCAATTGATTGGCCTGGCGGGCGTTGTCGGCATTTTGCTTGACCGTGGAAGACAGCTCTTCCATGCTGGCGGCGGTTTCTTCCAGCGCGCTGGCTTGTTGTTCGGTACGTGCTGACAGGTCGTTGTTGCCCTGGGCAATTTCTGCCGAGGCCGTGGACACCGATTCGCTACCTTGGCGCACGGCTGCGACGACCTTGATCAGCCCTTCTTGCATGGCGGCGAGTGCGCGCAGCAGTTGGGCTATTTCGTCCTTGCCACTGGCTTGGATTTCTTGACTCAAATCGCCTTGCGCCACTTGGTCAGTAATCAGCACCGCCTGCTGCATGGACACAATAATGTTGTGGAAGACGCTGTAGAGCAGGAGGACGAAAGCGCCCAGCATCACCAGCATTGAGGCGACAAAAATGCTTTGCCACAGGCTGGCATTGGTTTCTGCAACCTTGATCAGGTCACCGGTGCGCTCATCGAGCAGCTTGAAGAAGTCATTCACGGGGGCCATGATCTTCGCCTTGTTTTTGTGGTACTCCATGTTGTGCATGAGTTCCCGCGCTTTTTCCAGGTCGGCTTCGCCTTTGACAAAGCCACCTTTGCCATCGGACACCAGTCCTTTGACCAGGTTCATGGCCAGCACTTCGGTGTTCACCAGGTCACCAGAAGCCTGGGCCGCCTCAGTAAGCTTGCCCAATTCCTTGTCCGAGAACCCCTCTCGCTTCATCATGTCCAGCAAGGCAATGGTTTCGCCAGGCGCACCGGGCACGGCAACATCGGCAGCACGAAAGTCCCAGTAAATCCCTTCGTAGCCAGCCGGACGCGGCTTCTTGCCGCTGCGAATATCAAGAATATCCATGTACTGGTCTTCCCAGCGTTTGTTACCCGTGACGACATAGGTTCGAGCCAGGCGCGTCAGGTCGTCAGAACTCTGGCGGAGTTCAGCCGCCAGCAGGTAGGAGGTATAGCGTTTTTGATGCGCTTTGGCGATATCTGCATTAGCCAAGTTGAGCCGCCACTGGGTGAAGGCCAAGGCCACTACGGTAAGCGTCAGAATGGTCAGCAGCGCCATCAGCTTTTGACGCAGGGTCAGGTTTTTGGTGAATTCCATCATGAACTCCGATTGACTAAATGTTTTGTATTTCCAACGGGGCAGCCACTGTAACGAGTCCCATAGCCATGGTCAACATGCGCGGTTGGCAGTCCACCCGCATGCCCATCCAGCATTGAAGCATCGTCGGAACTCATGGTCAATGATGTTTTGCCAGCACCCGCTTTTTTACCCCCATCAACGGCAGCAGGAGATCAATAACCGCGCTGGACATCCACCACGCCACTCAAACCCTCACCCCGCTGCATAGCGCTGATCTTGGCGGCAATTTGCGCAATGCTTTCACTGCGCAGCGTGCGCGCCGAGGTGTGTGGGGTGACGGTGATTTTGGGGTGTTGCCAAAACGGGTGCTCGGGCGGCAGCGGCTCGGTGCGAAACACGTCCAGCAGCGCGCCAGCCAGGTGGCCGCTGTCCAGCAGCGCCAGCAAATCCAAGTCCACCAGATGCGCGCCGCGCGCCACGTTGATGACATAGCCGCCGGGCTGCAGGCGGCTAAGGGTGTCGCGGTTCAGGATGTTGGTGGTGTCAAGAGTGAGCGGCAGCAGGTTTACCAGCACCCGGCTGCTGGCCAGAAAGTCATTGAACTGCGTCGCCCCGCTGAAACTGCGCACACCGTCCAGCGCCTTGGGCGAGCGGCTCCAGCCGTTGACCGGAAACTCAAAGTGTTGCAGCGCCTGCGCCACGCGCTCACCCAGCACGCCCAGACCCATGATGCCGATGGGACAGTCGCTGCGCTGGCGTGGTTTGTAAAACGTCCAGTGCCCGGCGCGCGCGTCGGCGGCATAGGTATTGAGGTCACGAAAGTGCCGAATAACACCCTGGCAGACGTATTCAGCCATCTGCACCGCCATGCCGGCGTCTTCCAGCCGCACCACCACGGCGCGTGGCGGCAAGCGCAATTTCAGCAGCGCATCAACACCCGCGCCGATGTTGAAAATACCTTTGAGCTGCGGCTGCTGGTCCAGAAAGGGCTGTGGCGGTGCCCAGACCACGGCGTAGTCAGCGGGCGCGGCACCACTTTGCCAAACCGACACTTGCGCCTGGGGCAGCGCAGCCCGCAAGCCGGCCAGCCACGGCTCGGGGTCGGTGTTGCTGCAGCAGAAGGTGATGTGGAAGGCATCCATAGTGCTTCTAAATAAATAGCTGCTTGCGCTTACTCTGTAAGGGCTAGAGGGCTAAAAGGCTTATAAGTTTCAGCTTAAACCGGCAGGCTGTTGAGCTTGAGCAACTCAGCACCCTCCACCACCTGGTCGCCCGGCGCGTAAAGCAATTCAGCCACCACACCGTCGATCGGCGCGGCAATCGTGTGCTCCATCTTCATGGCGTCCATCACCGCCAGCGGCTGGCCTTTTTTGACCGTGTCACCGGCCTGCACCGCAAACGACACCAC
>JBBQZI010000126.1:0-9436 GCA_038207855.1 Burkholderiales bacterium | reverse complement strand
GATTTAAAGAAATTCTTTTAATGAGCGCGCAAGCTGTGTTGGGCAATTGGCCCAGATGGGGTGTTTTTTTTGCCCGGCCTTGGGTCAAGCCGCTGGTGTTTGCACTGGCGCTGGTGCCATTTGGCCTGCTGATTTGGTCTGTGGTATTTGACCAACTGGGTGCCAATCCGGCGCAAGCTTTGGTGCGCGCCACGGGTGACTGGACTTTGCGCATGCTGTGTGTGGTGCTGATGGTGACCCCCGCGCGCGTGCTGTTCAGCGCACCCTCATTGGCGCGCTTCAGACGCATGCTGGGTCTGTTTGTGTATTTTTACGCCACGCTGCACCTGTTGAGCTACAGCTGGTTTGACATGGGTTTTGAGTTTGCTGACATCGCCAAAGACATCCCCAAGCGGCCGTTTATTCTGGTCGGGTTTACCGCGTTTGTGCTGTTATCGGCTTTGGCGCTGACATCGTCTAATCGAGCCATCAAAGCCTTGGGCGGTAAAAACTGGCAGCGCCTGCACCGGCTGGTTTACGTGGTGACCGGTTTGGCGGTCTTGCATTTTTTCTGGATGCGGGCGGGTAAAAATGATTTCGCCGAGGTCATTGTTTACGCCGCCGTGATCGCCGCTTTATTGGTTTGGCGCCTGCAGCGGTTTATAAGGAAAAACAGGCTCTAGCCCTTTATCCATATGCCTGAGTAGCTATTTAAAAAATAGCTTTTCTTATTCGCGCTGTGGGGCCTTTTTGTCTTTGGCGCTGGCGCTGGACAGGGGCGACAAAGACTCCGGCAGAGTCGCCCGGTTGGCCGCAGCGGGCTCGGTGGGCAGGTACAGTGGGCCTTGCTGGCCGCAGCCTTGCAGAGCTGCCGCACTGGCAACAAGGGTAATGGCCCGGACTAGAATTTGATAAAACTTCAACATGGTGAAATTGTAATGACCGACTCAGAATTTTTGGATCAAGCCGAGCAGGCGCTTAAAGGCATTGAGGCCAGTTGCGACCGCATCAACGATAGCACCCAGGCGGATATCGACAACCAGCGCACCGGCGGCATGATCACGCTGGTATTTGCCAACCAGAGCCAGATCGTCATCAACCTGCAAAAACCCCTGCATGAAATCTGGCTGGCTGCCAAGTGTGGCGGATTTCACTATAAATTTGAGAGTGGTCAATGGCTGGATACCAAGGGTCAGGGCGAGTTATTTGCATCATTGTCGCGCTACGCCAGCGAGCAGTCCGGCGCCGCGCTTAGTTTTTGAACAGGTCAAGAATCTTTTTCTTTTCATCTGCGGGTGGCAGCGGAATCACCAGTGGCTGTTCCACGCTGCCAGCATCATTCAGACCCAGGGATTTGATGCCGCTGCCGTTGGCGTACTCGGTGTAAAACCATTCGCCACCTACATTGACAACCCCTTCGGGAACCGGAGGCTCCATCACCGGCACACCCTTGAGGGCCTGCGCCATGAATTCAATCCAGATCGGCAAACTCAGGCCGCCCCCGGTTTCGCGGGATCCAAGGTTCTTGGGCGTGTCGTAACCGATCCAGGTGATCGCCGTCAGGGTCGGCTGAAAACCGGCAAACCAGGCGTCGACCGAATCATTGGTGGTGCCGGTTTTTCCGTACAGATCGGGTCGTTTCAGCGTGCCTTGGGCGCTGGCGGCAGTGCCAGAGCGGGTCACCTCCTGCAGCAGACTGCTCATCACAAACGCATTGCGGGCATCAATTGCGCGAACTGATTCATCCAGCACAGGGGTTTGGGTTTGCGCCAGCAGCCGACCTTTTTGGTCGGTCACTTTGGTGATCAGCCAAGGGTTGACGCGGTAACCGCCATTGGCAAACACCGAGTAAGCGGTGGCCATTTGCATCGGTGTCGCTGACCCAGCTCCCAACGCCATGGTCAGGTAAGCGGGGTGCTTGTCGGCATCAAAACCAAACCGGCTAGCCCACGCCTGCGCATTTTGAGGCCCGACGGTCTGCAAGATCCGGATGGAAATCATGTTTTTTGATTTGGCAAGGCCACGGCGCATGGTCATGGGCCCTTCAAATTTGCCATCGTAGTTTTTCGGCTCCCACGGTTGCCCACCGGTGACACCGGCGCTGAAGAAAAGTGGCGCATCGTTGATGATGGTCGCGGGCGTTACGCCACGTTCCAGCGAAGCGGAATAAATGAAAGGCTTAAAGCTGGAGCCCGGCTGGCGCCAGGCCTGAGTCACGTGGTTGAATTTGCTTTTCTCAAAATCAAAGCCACCGACCAAGGCCTTGATGGAGCCATCTCGCGGGTCAATGGCAACAAAGGCACCTTCAACCTCGGGCAATTGGGTGATTTCCCATGTCGATTTGGGTGTTTGCACGATTCGGATGACCGCGCCGCGCCGGATTTTGATGTTGGCAGCAGCTTTGTCAGACAGGCCTGAGCGTGCCGGGTAGAGTCCATCGCCTGTGATTTCAATAGTCTCGCCGTTTTGTCGCACGGCCTTGATTTTTTTGGCATCGGCTTCCAGTACCACGGCAGACATGACATCGCCATTGTCCGGGTGCTCCAGCAGGGCATCATCAATCATGTCCTCGACTTCCTGGGGGTTGTCGGACAAGGCGATAAATTTCTCTGGCCCACGATAAATCTGCCGACGCTCGTAGTTCATGATGCCATGGCGCAGCGCCTTGTAGGCCACCATCTGATCGGCTGCGCGCAGCGTGGTGAAAACATTCAGCCCCCGGGTGTAGGTTTCATCGCCGTATTGGGCAAACACCAGTTGGCGTACAGTTTCAGCTACAAATTCTGCGTGCACGTTGGTGCTGTTCAGGTTGGACTTGAGCTTGAGTTCTTCCCGCTTTGCCGCATCGGCCTGATCGGCCGTGATGAACCCGTTTTCCAGCATGCGCTCAATGATGTAGAGCTGACGCGACTTGGCGCGTTTGGGGTTGCTGATGGGGTTGTAAGCCGAAGGTGCTTTGGGCAAGCCCGCCAGCATCGCGGCCTCTGCTACCGTGATGTCTTGTAAGGGCTTGCCGAAATAAGTCTCCGATGCGGCGGCAAAGCCGTAAGCCCGGTTGCCCAGAAAAATCTGGTTCATATAGACCTCCAGAATCTGGTCTTTGGTCAGCATGTGTTCGAGCTTGAAGGTCAACAAAATTTCATAAATCTTGCGGGTGTAGGTTTTTTCTGAAGTCAGGTAAACATTGCGCGCGACCTGCATTGTGATGGTCGACGCGCCCTGGCTTTTGATGCGCCCCAAGTTGGCAAGTGCCGCGCGCACGATGCCCTTATAGTCCACGCCGCCGTGCTCGTAAAAGCGCGCGTCTTCAATCGCCAGCACCGCATCTTTCATGACCTTTGGGATTTCCGCAATCGGCGTCAGGTGACGGCGCTCCTCGCCAAACTCGCCAATCAGGGTGCCTTCAGCCGAGTAAACGCGCAAGGGCAGCTTGGGCCGGTAGTCGGACAGGTCTGAAATATCCGGCAAATTTGGAAAGGCCACGGCCATGGCAATGGCAACTGCCAGCAGAACCGAGGCCAACCCCGCCAGCAGCAAGCCACCGGTCCACAGTAGCAACTTGAGTCCCAGGCGGGCGACAGACTGCTTTGGTTTTACCGTTGACTTGGCATTGTTGGGCGATGAAGTGGGATCTTGGACGGGCATATAAAAAACAGACTTGATGCGCAGCAATTATAAAAATCAGGGTGCCGGAAATTGACGGGTTAGTATCCACTGCTTTCGCAAATCTGGTGACAGCGCAGCAAGCGCAGGTGAATATTGCGGCGTGTCTGCTTCAATAGCGTTTATATTTGGCAACATTCAGGGCAAGTCGAAAGCACAATTGTCTTTGCGTGACAAGGGTCTTACTGATAGCATTGAAGTAATTTCTCAAGAGTTTTCTTGGCATTTTTCTTTTTTAGGGGATCGTGTTGGTTTCTTTGGGGTCTCTATTTAGCCGTCAACCAGCGCCCATGTTGGGCTTGGACATCAGTTCTTCCAGTGTCAAGCTGGTTGAGTTGGGGCATGACAAGGCTGGCAACCTGGTGCTGGAAAACTGCGCCATCGTGCCGCTTGAGCGCGGCTGGATCACCGATGGCAACATTGAAAAATTTGACGAGGTGGCCGACGCTGTGCGCCGTCTGGTCAAAAAAAGCGGGACCAAGACCAAAAATGTGGCCATGGCACTGCCGCCGTCAGCCGTTATTACCAAAAAAATTGTTTTGTCTGGCGGCATGTCTGACCAAGAGCTTGAAATGCAGGTAGAGGCTGAGGCCAATCAGTACATTCCTTTCCCGCTGGACGAGGTCAGTCTGGATTTTTGTATCGTCGGGCCAAGTGCCAATTCGGTGGGCGATGTAGAGGTATTGATCGCTGCGTCCAGGCGGGAAAAAGTGCAGGACATTCAGGGTCTGGCCGAGGCCGCTGGCCTCAAGCCCGTCATTGTGGATGTTGAGTCATACGCCTCGCGCTTGGCGGCTACCCGCTTGATTGCCCAGATGCCCAATCAAGGCCAGGACAGCATCGTTGCCCTGTTTGAAGTCGGTGCCATGACCACCAGCATGCAGGTCATTCGAAACGACGAAGTTTTATACGACCGTGATCAGGCTTTTGGCGGCGCTCAATTGACGCAAATGATTATTCGGCAGTATGGGTTTTCACAGGAAGAAGCCGAAAGCAAAAAGCGCAGCGGTGAGCTGCCCGAAGACTACGACAGCGTGGTGTTGAAACCCTTTGTTGAAAGCCTGGTGCAGGAAATTAGCCGTGCCTTGCAGTTCTTCTTTACCAGTACCACCCACAACAAGGTCGACATGGTCATGCTTGCCGGTGGCTCGGCTGCATTGCCAGGGTTGACGGCTGCGGTAACGCAGCAAACTACTTTTTCTTGCATGGTTGCCAACCCGTTTGAAGGCATGGCCATCGCTGACCGCGTTAAATTGCAAAAAGTGACGCGTGAAGCGCCTTCGTACCTGACCTCTTGCGGCCTGGCCTTGCGGAGGTTTTTACAGTGATTTTGATCAATCTACTCCCGCACCGGGAAGTTGCGCGTAAACGCCGCAAGGATATTTTCAATGCCAGTCTGGCTGTCTCGGCGGTAGCTGGCGGAGTGCTTGCCGGCTTGGTTTTTTTGTGGTTCCAGGCGCAAATTTCGGCTCAACAAGATATCAATCGGACCTTGCAAACCGAGATCACAAAATTTGATGTGCAGATCAAGGACATTGCCGGGCTTGAATCTGAAATTGCCGCATTGCGTGCGCGCCAGCAAGCGGTGGAAGATTTGCAGGCCGACCGCAATTTGCCGGTTCACCTGCTGACTGAACTGGTCAGGCAGTTGCCCGATGGCATTTACATCAGCAGCATGCGTCAGGATGGCCAAAAAGTTGCCTTGCAGGGCGTTGCGCAGTCGAACGAACGGGTGTCTGAGTTGCTGCGCAATCTAGGTAACAACTCGCCCTGGTTTTCACGCCCGGAGTTGGTCGAAATTGTGGCTGGAACGGTCGCGTTGACCCCGCGTGACCAGCGACGCGTGGCCAATTTCAACATTCGCGTCACCCTGTTGCGGGCCAGTGATGTTGATCGGGCCAAGGCCGCTGCGGCCACCGTGCCAGCGGCAGCTGCATCAACGCCAGTGGCGAAGTAAAGGCATTCACCATGGCAAGCACTTCCAAAATCAATATTGATATGAAGGCCTGGCTCGACGATGCG
This sequence comes from Burkholderiales bacterium, assembly GCA_038207855.1. Classification (GTDB taxonomy): domain Bacteria; phylum Pseudomonadota; class Gammaproteobacteria; order Burkholderiales; family Burkholderiaceae_C; genus Rhodoferax. Next base: position 3,772 of record JBBQZI010000126.1, on the reverse strand, counting down.
TCGAGCCAGTTTAAAAACCTTGACAGCAAAGACCCCTCAAGCTGGCCAGCCTTGCCTCGCTACCTGGTCTTCTTGATGATCGTGGTGGTTTGTGTGACCATTTTGTGGTTTTTGTGGCTGAGTGACACCGAAAGTGAATTAACCACTGAGCAACAAAAAGAACTCAAGCTGCGCGATGAATACAAGGTCAAATTGGCTAAGGCGGTCAATCTGGATGCGCTGAAAAAGCAGCGTGAGCAGGTGCAGCAGTACGTCACGCAGCTTGAAAAACAATTGCCCAGCAAGGCCGAGATGGATGCCCTGCTGTCTGACATCAACCAGGCGGGTCTGGGGCGCAGCCTGCAGTTCGACCTGTTTCGCCCGGGTCAAGTGGTGGTGAAAGACTATTACGCTGAGCTGCCGATTGCGCTGCGCGTGACCGGGCGCTATCACGACATAGGAGCGTTTGCCTCTGACATCGCGAATTTGTCGCGCATTGTGACGCTCAACAACATGAGCATTGTGCCGGGCAAAGACGGCGCTCTGGCGATGGATGCCACCGCCAAAACCTTCCGCTATCTTGATGCCGATGAGATCAATGACCAGCGCAAGGCGGCTGCCGGCAAGGGGGCAAAGAAATAATGGATATGCGCAAGCTATTTGCAATGGCAGCTGCAGCTAGTGTGCTGGTTTTGAGTGCCTGCGGGTCGGCTTCTGATGATGAGTTGCGCCAATGGATGGCGGATCAAAAAAGCCAGACGCACCCCAAAATCAAGCCAATTTCAGAGCCCAAGCAGTTCAAGCCAGAGAGCTATTCTCAGGTCACCGAGGTGGAACCTTTCAGTAATCAGAAATTGGCGCAGGCGCTTAAAAAAGATGCCTCCCAGACGGTTGCCAATGGGGCGCTATTGGCACCTGAGTTGGCACGCCGCAAGGAGCCATTGGAAGAATTTCCACTGGATACCATGGCGTTTGTCGGAAGCCTGACCAAGGGTGGGAAATCCGTTGCTCTGGTGACGGTGGGCAAATTGCTCTACCAAGTGCGCCCGGGTGACCACCTGGGGCAAAACTACGGTCGGGTCCTGAAAGTTTCCGAGACAGAAATCACCCTGCGCGAAATTGCTCAGGATGCTGTCGGTGAGTGGATTGAACGCACTGCGAGTTTGCAGTTGCAAGAGAGGTCGAAATGAATAGACATACCCATGATTTACGCCTGCGTTGGGGCCAGTTCTGCCTGGTCGCAAGTTTGCTGTTGAGTTCGGCTTTGGCGCACGCCCAGGTGGCCATTGAAGCCGTGACAGGGTCTGTCCAAAGCGGTGTTGAAGTCGTCAGAATTGATCTGAACCAGGCCTTGACGGCCTTGCCGGTGGGCTTTGCCATTCAGTCGCCCGCCAGAATTGCGCTGGACTTTCCCAACGTGGTGAGTTCCATGGGCCGTTCAACCATTGAGGTCAATCAGGGCAACTTGAAGTCGGTCAGCGTGGTGCAGGCTGGCGACCGCACGCGCGTGGTGTTGAACTTGAAACAATACACCGCCTACAAAACCCAGATTCAGGGCAAGTCACTGCTAGTGGTGCTGGACGCGGTAACCGGTTCAGCACCCGTTGCCACTGCGCAAGTATTTGCTGAAAATCAGGCCCGTGACACCCTGCCATTGCGTGACCTTGATTTTCGCCGTGGTGAAGAAGGCTCGGGTCGCGTGATTGTGGCCTTGCCTAACAACCAGGTGGGTGTCGATATTCGCCAACAGGGACAGACGCTTGTGGTGGAATTCATGAAGACCACCTTGCCCGAGGGGCTGCGCCGACGGCTGGATGTGGCCGACTTTGGCACCCCGATCAGGACAATCACCACCTTTCAGGTTGGCGACCGCGTGCGCATGGTCATTGAGCCTCAAGGCCAATGGGTGCACAGCGCCTACCAAAGCGATGAACAGTTTGTCGTGGAGGTCAAGCCCGTTAAAGTGGATTCGTCCAAACTGACGCAAGGGCCGGGCTACACCGGGCAGAAGCTATCGCTGAATTTTCAGAATATTGAGGTGCGCTCACTGCTGCAGGTGATTGCAGATTTCACCAATTTCAATATCATCACCTCGGACTCGGTCAATGGTTCGGTCACCCTGCGCCTACAGGATGTGCCGTGGGATCAGGCGCTGGACATCATTTTGCAGGCCAAGGGCTTGGGCATGCGCAAGACCGGCAACGTGCTGTGGATTGCCCCCAAGGAAGAAATTAACTCCAAAGAAAAGCTTGATTTGGAGGCCACTGCCGCGCTGCAGGGGCTGGAGCCGCTTCGTACGCAGTCCTTTCAGTTGAATTACACCAAGGCCACGGAAGTGGCGGCGCAACTCACGGCCTCAACCGGGGGAACTACGGGCGCGCGCTTGCTCAGCCCCCGTGGCAGCGTGATTTCCGAGGCGCGAACCAACCAATTGTTTGTGACTGACATTCCGAGCAAGCTTGAGCAGGTGCAGGAGCTTATTGGCAAACTGGATATACCGGCCCGTCAAGTGCTGATTGAGGCCCGCATTGTTGAAGCATCGGACACCTTTGGCCGATCGCTGGGGGTGAAGCTGGGTGGTGCTGATTTGCGCGCCCAGCAAGGTGGTGATGGCGGCTACTCGGTCGGTAACGGCAACCGCGTAGCCTTTGGCAGCAGTTACGGTAATGCCGTGGCCAGCAGCGGGGCGGGTGGTACTGTCGACCTGACGGGTAACTTTGTGAACTTGCCTGCAATAGGTCAAAACGGCTACAACCCGGCCACCTTTGCATTGTCCATCTTCAGCTCGGCGGCCAACCGATTCCTGAATTTGGAGTTGTCAGCGCTTGAGGCTGATGGCAAAGGCAAAGTGGTGTCAAGCCCACGTGTGGTGACAGCTGACCAGATCAAGGCGCTGATTGAGCAAGGTACCGAGTTGCCTTACCAGGTGGCCTCTTCCAGCGGAGCAACATCGATCGCCTTCAGAAAGGCCAATTTGAAGCTGGAAGTCACACCGCAGATCACGCCTGAAGGCAATATTATTTTGACGCTGGATGTTAATAAGGACACGGTGGGGCAATCCACTGCGGCGGGGTTTGCCATCAATACCAAGCATATTCAAACGCAGGTGTTGGTTGAAAATGGCGGCACTGTGGTGATCGGCGGTATTTTCGAGCTGACCGAGACCGACAGCGAAACCAAAGTGCCATTGCTGGGCGACTTGCCGGGTGTCGGTAATCTGTTCAAGAGCCGCTCCAGAGTTGCCAACAAGCAGGAAATGCTGGTGTTCATTACGCCGAAGGTCGTGGCTGACAAGGCTGCACGGTAAGGCCACTGACGTGAAATGGGTTTATTTTTTGTAGTGTGTGTGCGGGCGCGTGATCGTAGCCAGCATAATGCGCTGCATTGCAGTGATTCGGTACTCGATGTGATGGTTATCAATTAGGGATAAAAATATGCGTTTTTCAACCTACTTAGCGGCGTTCTGCGTTGCTGTGACATTGGCCGCTTGCGGCGGCGGCGGGGGAAATCCGGGCACTCCATCGGGCGGCACCCCCCCTGTGGTGGAAACCCCTGTGGCGTTGTTTACCACGGCACCAACGATTCTGACGATGCCTGCAATGACTGCCGTAAGCCGCGCACTGACATTTGCGATAGCTGGAGGAGTTCCGAGCTACACAGTAACGAGCAGCAACACCGCGGTCGTGAGCGTCATTGCGCCTGCTGCTGGTGCAACTGCTTACACCCTCACCAGCATGGGGGGTGGTACGGCTGACATCGTGATCACAGATGCCAAGGGGACAACGGTCACGGT
>JBBQZI010000125.1:0-9437 GCA_038207855.1 Burkholderiales bacterium | reverse complement strand
CCAACCGGAATGTTGATGAAGAAGATCCATGGCCAGGTCATGTTGTCGGTGATCCAGCCGCCCAGCAGCGGCCCCATCACCGGGGCGACCAGCGTCGTCATCGACCACAGCGCCATCGCCGTCCCGGCCATGGCAGACGGGTAGCTCGACAGCAGCAAGGCCTGCGACAGCGGAATCATCGGCCCGGCCACCAGCCCCTGCAACACCCGAAAGACGATCAACGTGGTCATGTTGGGTGCCAGCCCGCACAGCCACGAGGTCAGCACAAACAGCAGCACGCTGGTGATGAACAGGCGCACCTGGCCAAAGCGCTGTGACAACCAGCCCGTCAGCGGCACGGCAATGGCATTGGCGACGGCAAAGCTGGTGATGACCCAGGTGCCCTGGTTCGGGCTGACGCCCAGGTCGCCGGCTATGGCCGGAAGTGACACGTTGGCAATCGAGGTGTCGAGCACGTTCATGAAAGTGGCCGCTGACAAAGCCAGCGTGCCCCACAGACGCGCTGAGCCGCTCAGCGGCGGCGGATGCAGGTAACCCGCAGCGGGGGTGGAGTGGGACATGGTGGTTGGCTTACATAGCACCCTTGGATTGGGTCGTTGGCGGGTGTGGCGCTTTAGCGGTGCCCAGATTGGCGGCAATCACACGCTGCACCAGCGCGCTGGCGGCATCGTCGGTGGCGACAGCGGGGCTTGTGGCTGGGGCCGGACGCGGCGCATCGGCCAGCGTGGAGCCGCTGGTGTTGCTGATATCCACCTCAGCCGTCATCGACAGGCCCACGCGCAGCGGGTGCTCGGCGAGTTGCTTGGCATCCAGCGCAATGCGCACCGGCACGCGCTGCACCACCTTGATCCAGTTGCCGGTGGCATTTTGCGCCGGTAGCAGCGCAAAAGCCGCACCGGTTCCCGCGCCCAAGCCACTGACTGTGCCGGTGTAGCTCACCTTCTTACCGTATTGGTCAGCCACCAGCGTGACCGGCTGACCCAGGCGGATGCTGCGCAATTGAACTTCCTTGAAGTTGGCCTCGACCCAGACCTTGTTCAGTGCAATCACCGACATCAGCGGCGTTCCGGCCGCCACCCGCTGGCCGAGTTGCACGGTGCGCTTGGCGACATAGCCGTCTACTGGTGCCAACAACGCGGTGCGCTGGGTTGCCAAAAACGCCTCGCGCAGGCGGGCACCGGCCAATTGCACGCTGGGCTGTTGCTCCACGCGGGTGCCGTCGGTCAGCGTCTGGTTGCTGGCGAGTTGCTCACGTGCTGCCAAAACACCGGCCTGAGCGGCGGTCAGCATAGTTTTTGCGCTATCAAATTGTTTTTTGGCGTGTTGCAGTTCTTCCTGCGACACGGCGCCATTACTGCTAAGCGACTGGCGGCGTTGCAGGTCGTCGCTGGCGCGGGCGATGTCGATGCGGGCGCGGCTGGCATCTGCTTCGCGCAGGGCGATCTGCGCCGACAGCGTGGCGTTGTTGGCGTACAGCGTGCGCGCCTGGCGCACGGCCTGGGCGAGCGCAGCTTGGGCCTGCTCCAGCGCCACCCGTGCATCGGCCGGGTCGAGTTGCACCAGCACCTCGCCAGTTTTCACATAGTCGGTGTCGCTGGCCATGATGGCGGTGACCGTGCCACCGATCTGTGGCGTGATCTGGATCACGTCCCCTTGCACATAGGCGTTGTCGGTGTCCTCATAGTGGCGGGCTACCAGGTATTCATAAGTGCCCCAGCCAAGGCCGGCCAGCAACACCACGCCCGCCAGCAGGGTCAGGCCCTTTTTGCGTTGTGGGCTGACGGCGGTGCGCGCCGTAGGGGGTGAAGGATTTGAAGGCTTGCTCATGGCGGCGGTTCCTGTCGGTTGTCCAATAATTTAAGTGATTTAGGCCTCTAGCCCTTATATATAAAGCGTGAGTAGCTATCTAATGTATAGCTTCTGAGTTACTGCGGCAAAGGCTCTGCCGGGCTGAATCCGCCGCCCAGGGCGCGGGCCAGCGCCACCTGGTTTTGCAGTGCGCGGGTGGCCAGCTCGATGCTCTGGCGGCGCTGCGTCAGCACAGCGGTCTCAGTGCCCAGCACCTGCAGTGCGTTGTAGAGCCCGCTGCGCCAGCGTTCTTGCGCGCCAGCATAAATGTCCTCAGCAGCCTGGGCAGCTTGTACCTGCTGTGCGCGCTGCTGGGCGATGGCCTGCGCGCTGGCCGATTGGTCAGCCACATCGTGCACAGCGCTGATCACAGCGGTGTTGTAGCTTTCTACTGCTGCGTCAAGTTCGGCAGTTTTGACACCCAGGTTGGCGCGCAGGTGGCCACTGTCAAACAGCGGCAGGCTCAGTGCCGGGCCCACGCCCCACTGTTGGCTACCCGATTGCAGCAACTCGCCCAATCCAATGCTGGAGAAGCCGGCAAATGCCACTAGGTTGACGTTGGGGTAAAACTGCGCGCGGGCACTGTCCACGCGTTGTCCAGCGGCCTGCACGCGCCAGCGGGCGGCGGCTACATCGGCGCGCTGGCCCAGCAGGTTGGCCTCAATGGTGCCGTTCAATGGTATGGATTTAATAGCTGGCAACGCAGGTAACACAAGGGATAGAGGCCGATTTGGTTCACCAATCAGGGCGGCCAGCGCATTGCGGGTCAGGGCGATCTGCTCGTCTTGCTGCGCCAGTTGCAGGCGTGCCTCTGGCAGGCTACCTTGCGCCTGGCGCAAGTCCAGCGGGGTATCGAGCCCGGCTTGGCGGCGTGCCTGCACCAGTTGCAGGGTTTCTTCACGCTGCGCCAGCATTCGGCGGGTGACGGCTTGTTGCTCCGTCAAACCCAGCAGCGCAAAGTAGCTTTGCGCCACCTGGCTGGTCAGCAACACGCGTGCCGCTTGGGCATCGGCCTGGGCGGCACGCGCGCTGCCCAACGCGGCTTGCAGGGCAGCCTGATTTTTGCCAAAAAAGTCCAGTTCCCAACTACCAGCGAGTTGCGCGGTGCCGCTGTTCTGCACCGAACCCCCAAGTGGCGGCGGAATCATGCCGTTGGCGGTATAGCGCTGCTGCGTCAGGTCGAGCTGCGCGGCCAGCTGCGGGCCAGTGGCTGCGCGTGTGATTTGTGCCGTTGCGTGTGCTGCGGCGAGCCGGGCCTGCGCCAGCTTCAGGCTGGGGCTGGCTTGTAGCGCCTGGCTTTCGAGCACGTTGAGCGTGTCATCGCCAAAGGCGCGCCACCATTGCGCATCGAGCGCGGCGCTGGCGTTCGCAGTGGGTGCGGCAAGCTTGAGCGCGCCCGCATCCAGCAGCCGGGACTGCGGCGTGATGCCCGAAAAATCGGCGCAGCCACTCAAGCCCACCGCCAGCAAAGCCAGGCTCAGGGTTCTTGCCAGCCCAGTGCGTGGCGTCGGCTTGAAATGGTGTGATTTATGTTCCATGGTCATCCTTGGTGGCCTGCAAGCTTTGCGCAGTGTCGAGCATGCGGCGCAGGTAGCTTCTGAGGGTTTGCCACTCTTGTACCGAGAAGCCGGCCAAATGCGCGTTTTGCACCCGGCACAGCGCCGCGGGAATGTTCTGTGCGGCCGCGATGCCGGCCTCGGTCAGCTTGATGTGCACCACGCGGCGGTCGTCTTGCGAGCGCACGCGCTGGCAAAGCTGCTTGGCTTGCAGGCGGTCGAGCAGCCGGGTCATGGAGCCGGCATCCAGATTGCACTCACGCGCCAACTCCGCCGCGGTGGAGCCACAACCGCAGTACAGCTTGTGCAGTGGCAGCCATTGGGCGTTGGTCAGGCCGGTTGGCTCAAGCTCAAGGTCGATGCCGTGCGCCATCGAGTTGAGAATGCGACGCATCAGGTAGCCCACACTGTCGTCGGACGTGTAGCCGGTGGCGTTGTAAAAAGACGCAGCGGTACTGGGCGCGGCTTCAGGCTGGATTAGATCAGGGGTGTTGGTGTTCACACCCCAAAATATACTTGCTTAAGCAACCATTGGCATGGCAGTCGTTGCCGTGACAATGTTGGCGGCAGGGTTAATGGATGTCCAACTGGTCCAGGGCTGCTGCCAGTTGCGCCACACTGCGATCCACGTTGTGCAGCTTTTCCAGTCCAAATAAACCCACGCGAAAGCTCATGAAATCAGCCGGCTCATCGCATTGCAATGGCACGCCGGTTGCCGTTTGCAGGCCCAACGCCAAAAACTTCTTGCTGTTCTGGATGTCGGCGTCTGTGGTGTAGCTCACCACCACACCGGGTGCCTTGAAGCCCTCGGCGGCAACGCTTTTGATACCGCGACGCTCGAACAACTCGCGCACCGCCGTGCCCAGTGCCTGTTGCTCGACTTTGACTTTGTCAAAGCCATAGCTGCGTGTTTCCTGCATCACGTCACGCACTTTGGCCAGTGCGTCGGTGGGCATGGTGGCGTGGTAAGCGTGACCCCCATTTTCATAGGCCTCCATGATTTGCAGCCATTTTTTCAGGTCACAGGCATAGCTGGTGCTGGTGGTGCCATCAATGGCCGTACGGGCGCGCTCGCTCAGGCACACCATGGCGCAACAGGGCGAGCCGCTCCAGCCTTTTTGTGGCGCACTCACCAGAATATCCACGCCAGTGGCTTGCATGTCCACCCACATGGCGCCGGATGCGATGCAGTCCAGCACCATCAGGCCACCGACTTCATGCGCGGCATCACTGACTTTGCGCAGGTAGTCGTCAGGCAAGATCATGCCCGAGGAGGTTTCCACATGCGGGGCAAACACCACGTCAGGCTTCTTGGTGCGGATGGATGCCACCACGTCTTCAATCGGGCAGGGAATCCAGGGCGACTGAGCATCGCTGGTGTCAACGCGGCGGGCTTTGAGGATGGTCGATTCGCTAGGAATCTGGCCCATGTCAAAAATTTGCGTCCAGCGGTAGCTGAACCAGCCATTGCGAATCACCAAGGTCTTTTTGCCGGTGGCAAACTGGCGCGCCACGGCTTCCATGCCAAAGGTGCCGCTGCCCGGCACCAGCACGGCGGATTTGGCGTGGTACACCTCTTTGAGGATGCGCGAGATGTCATTCATCACGCCCTGAAAACGTTTGGACATGTGGTTGAGCGCGCGGTCGGTGTAGACCACTGAAAACTCAAGCAAGCCATCGGGATCAATGTTGGGTAAAAGGCCAGGCATGAAAAGCTCCTGTAACGCTGAAAGAAAGAGTGATCGGTTCAAGACTACGCAGCTTATCATGCCCATTTAGTAACCCTTCAAGGTGACGAAAGTCAACACTGGGAAAAATGATCTACAGTACGTGATCGAACTTGCGGTCAAGACCGGCAGCACCCAACTACAGTACACACCATGCGGATCTCAAAACCAAGTTTGTCACCTCGGATTTGCCACTCAATACGGCGCACAGCGCAGGGTTTTTTGGCGTGCCTGCTGGCCCTGGTCGGCCCTGTGGCCTGGGCCGATGGCGAGGCGCTTGCGCCAGACGCGCCGCAACTGACTTTTCAGGGTTTTGGCACGCTTGGCATCGCACGCACCAATAACGACAAGGCCGAGTTTGTGCGTGATCTGTCTCAACCCAGCGGCGCGGGGACATCCTGGACCGGTAAAGTCGATTCGCTGGTGGGTATTCAAGCCAATCTTCGCGTCACCCCGCAGACCGAGGCGGTGGTGCAGGCGGTGAGCCGCTACCACTATGACGGCAGTTACCAGCCGGAGTTGACCTGGGCATTTTTGCGCCATGATTTCACGCCCGATTTTTCCGTGCGCGCAGGCCGCTTGGGCACTGAGTTTTACATGCTGGGCGATTCGCGTTTGGTAGGTTATTCCAATTTCACAGTGCGCCCGCAGACTGATTTTTATGGATCGCTGGTGTTTTCGTATATCGATGGGCTCGATGCCAGCGTGGCGTATCAATTGCCGAGCGGTTTGCTGCGCGGCAAGCTATTTGCCGGCGTGTCGCCAGAGCAGGCACCGTATTGGCCGGGCATTGTCTGGGATCAGCGTGGCTCCTTGTTGCAGGGCGGCTATCTGGAGTACCTGACCGGCCCCTGGCAGACACGCCTGAGCCACGCCCGGGTTCGCTTCAACCATGAGGCGCCCATTGACGCGCTGCTGCAATTAGTTGGGAACCCCCTGGGGGGCATGCCGTATCTCTCACTGGTGCCGCAAATGGCGATGCAAGACCAGTGGGCACGCTTCACCTCGGTCGGACTGGTTTATGACGAGGGACCATTGAATGTGCAGCTGATGCTCAATCAAATCAAGCAAGAGGGTGTGGCTTACGAATCTTCAAAAGCCGCCTACGTGCTGGCGGCCTACCGCATGGGTGCCATCACGCCGTATGTCGGTGTGTCGCGCAGCTTCACCCAGGCAGAACCCTTGCCTGGCAGTGGCTTTGCCATGGTGGACGCGCTGACCGCATCGCTGATCGCGCAGAGTCACGCCGACCAGCACACCGTCACCCTGGGTGCACGCTGGGATTTTCAGAAAAATATGGCCTTGAAGGCACAGCTTGACCAGATCACGGGCAAGCCCAACTCGCTGTTTTTGGTTAAAAATCCACAGCCGGCTTGGGATGGGCACATGACGGTTTTCAGCCTGGCGCTGGATTTTGTGTTTTAGACCAACATGCGCGCCATCGTATTTACCCTTTCCCTCGCCTTGCTGCAGGTCAGCGGCTCGGTCTGCGCCGAGCCTGTGGTGGTGGTCAATGCCCGCAGCGGTGTTGTGCAACTCAGTCGCGACGAAGTCATCAACATTTTTCTCGGACGCTATCGTCAGCTCCCCACGGGCGAGGCAGCGGTTCCGATCGATCAACCTGAAGGCAGCGCCTTGAGGGCCGACTTTTATCGCAAGCTGGTCAACAAAGACCTCAATCAAATCAACGCCTATTGGGCGCGCCTGATTTTTTCCGGCAAGACAGCGCCGCCCAAAGATACGGAGAGCTTCAGCGAAGTGATCGCTTATTTGCTTGGAAACCCCGGTGGTGTCGCCTACATTGATCGCGCCCAGTTGGACAAGCGCTTTCGGGTTGTTCTGGAATTTCCGCCATGACGCAAGCCGTCGCATTTCCGGTTCGACGATTTCGGATGCGTGGCCTGCTGCTGCGCTCGATTCTGGTGGTTATCCTGGCCTCGGTTTTGGCAGGCGTGATAGCCGTTGCCTACACCGCCTATTTCACCAGCCAGCGCGCCCATGCGGCTTCGCGGATACGCTTGAATGAACTGCTGGATACGGTGCAAAGCACGCTTCAAGTGGCTTGCTTCGCCAAAGACGTGACTTTGGCCGGGGAACTGGCGCAGGGCCTGCTGAGCAACGCCGATGTGCTGGCCGTCGAAATCTCCACCGAGCAAACGGTGCTGGCGCAAAAGCAGCGTGATGCCATGCCAGCGCCTGCCGATGTTGTGCCCGACATGGTCTTGAGCCGGGTCATACTGTCGCCCTTTGACAACCACAAAGATGTGGGCCACATCGTGCTGAAGCTTGACCCGCAGGTCATCAACGCCAGAATCTCTGACGAAGTGCGTTTCGCAGCCTTGCAACTGACTTGGCAACTGGCCATGGTGGCATTTGCTGTTGCGGCGATCATGCTGCTGTTCATCGTGCGCCCGATCAAGGCCATTTCAGACCGCCTGCACCGCATGGACCCGACGGCCGGAGATCGTCTGGCAACGCCAGACCGGCTGGCGCATACCGAAATCGGGCAGTTGGTGCTGGACATCAACCAGCTCGCTGATCGGCTGGTCTGCACCTTGGCGCAAGAGCGGGAATTGCTGCGCCAGCGTGACATTGACGAGAAAAAATACCACGCCATTTTCAACAACGCCGAATCCGGCATCTTCATTGTGGACAGCAAGGGATCGGTGTCATCCTGGAACCCGGCTTTTTCACGGCTCTTTGATATGGCCCGACCGGATGACGTTGATGAGGTTGACGACGATGCCCGGCTCCAGTTGGCCTTGCTGGCGTTTGATGACCCGACGCAAGCCACAGCGCTGCTTGAACATGCGCTGCAGCAGAACAGCTCGGTGGCGCAGGACTTGCAAGTTTGGCCGCAGGACCATGCGCTGCGCTGGGTGAATATTGTGCTCAGCCCGATTGGTGACAGCCTTTTGCAAGGCCTGGTGCATGACGTTACCCACCTGAAAGAATCTGAAGCCCTGGCCAAACGACTGGTCATTACCGACACGCTGACCGGACAAGCCAACCGCTCCGGCTTGCTTGAGCGCTTGCAAATGCAGGTGCAGTCTTTCGTTGCCTCTCAAACGGGTGGTTTTGCCCTGCTGCTGGTCAATCTGGATGAATTCAAACGCATCAACGAAGGCCTGGGGCTGCCGGTGGGTGATGAAATTCTGAAGGCGACGATGACCCGGCTGTCGACTTGTATCAAACCCGGTGACATGGTGGCGCGCCTGTCCGCAGACACCTTTGGGCTGGTTCTCAACGGCATCACACAAGGTGATCTGGCGGAAAAAATCGCCGACCGCGTGCTGGCTGTGATTCGCGAGCCCCATTTGATCGACGGATCGTCCATCAATTTATGCGCCAGCGTGGGTATCACGCTGTTCCCGAACGACGGCATGGACGTGCCGATCCTGCTTCGGCAGGCCGAGCTGGCCATGGGCAGTGCCAAATCGACGGGCGGCAATGCCAGCGTGTTTTTCAACCCGGTGCTGGCCGAGGCCGCCGAGCAGCGCCGGCAACTTGAGACAGATTTGCGCGGTGCGCTTCGCAAGCAGGAATTGGTCTTGTTTTACCAGCCAGTGGTGGATTTGCAGACCTTGCGCCTGGTGGGTGCCGAGGCCTTGATTCGCTGGCGCCATCCGATTCGCGGACTGGTTGCGCCAGACAGCTTTATCCCGCTGGCCGAAAAGACCGGGCTGATTGTCGAGATGGGCCTGTTTGTGCTGGAGGCGGCCTGCCAGCAACTGCGCGCCTGGGAAGACGCGGGGCTTGACTACACGCTGTCGGTGAATGTCTCGGGGCGGCAGATTCCCGATGGCTTGTCGCCGGCCAAGCTGCAGCAGGTCATTGACCGCTACAGCATCCGGCCGGGCCGTCTGGCGCTGGAAATCACGGAAGGCGTCATGTTGCGCGACATCGACAAGTCACTGGCCTGGCTGCAGGCGGTGCATGCCATGGGACTGAAGATTTATCTGGATGATTTTGGTACCGGCTATTCATCGCTGTCTTATCTGAAACGCTTTCCGATTGACACGCTGAAGATTGACCAATCATTCGTGCGTGACTTGCAGGAGGGCGGCAATGACCATACCTTGGTCGGCGCTATTGTGGCAATGGCCAAGAGCCTGGGCCTTGACGTGGTTGCCGAAGGCGTCGAGTTGCCAAGCCATATGCAAACCCTGCGTGCCATGGGTTGCCAGCATGCCCAGGGCTACCATTTTTCGCGGCCGGTTCCGATCGAGGAGTTTGCCGGCACGTCGGCTCGATTGGCCTTGTTGCTGGCTGCTGCGCAAACACCAACGGCAGGCCCGCAGTTGGC
>JBBQZI010000124.1:0-9471 GCA_038207855.1 Burkholderiales bacterium | reverse complement strand
GAAAACGAACTGATGGCCGTTGTGGCAAACACAAAGAAGTTCAATGCGCCCTGGGCCCGGTCTTTTTCTTGCGGTGTGTAGGTTGTCAGCGACAGCGTGGTGCTGCCGGTGAACAGAAAATTCCAGCCCACCCCCAACAGGAACAGCGCCAGCACAAACTGGTGCAGGTCGACGCCCGACAAGGCAATGGCAATGCAGACGGCGTTGAGCACCACACCGATGCCCATGATTGGCAACACGCCAAAGCGTTTGATCAGGTGCCCGGTGACAAAGCCGGGCGCAAACATGCCAATCACGTGCCACTCCAGCACCAGCGCCACATCGCTAAACGGCAGGCTGCATTGCTGCATGGCCAGCGGTGTGGCGGCCATCAGCAAATTCATCACGCCATAACCCAGCGCCCCGGTGGCGGCGGCGACGATAAAGGTTGGCTGGCGCATGATCTGACTCAGCGGTCGGCCATCGTCGCTGGCTTTTTTGGCCAAGACCGGTGGGAAGGTGATGAAGCTCAACACGCCCATGGACAGCAGCGCGACACCGGCCAGTGCCAGGTAGGCCCCGACAAATGGCACGGTGGTCAGCGTGCGCGTTTGCGCCGCCAGATTAGGCCCGAGCACAGCGCCAATCAGGCCACCAGCCATGACCATCGACACGGCTTTTTCGCGGTAGTCGCTGCCGGCCAACTCGGCTGCGGCAAAGCGGTACAGATTGGCGTTGGCGTTGTAGTAACCAGCGATCAACGTGGCGCTGCACAGCAGCCAGAAATTCTTGGTGACGGCGGCAAACGCGCACAGCAGCGCACTGCCCAGCGCCACCGCCAGCCCAAGCTGGAACGAGGTCTTGCGGCCAAAGCGGTGTTGCGTCTTGGCCACCAAGCCGGTACACAGCGCGCCGCCCACCACATAAGCCATCACCGGCAAGGTGGCCATCCAGCCCAGTGGTGCCAGGTTGAAGCCGACCAGCCCGTTGATGGCAATGAAGGTGACGTTGTTGGTCAGGAAAAGTCCCTGACAGATGGCCAGTAGCCAAAGGTGTCGATTCATGGAGTTTGGCCTCAGCCGTGAAGTGTGTGAGGGCGGATTTTCCATCATAAATTTGCAGCACAAACGACCTTGATCAAGGGATCAATGTGGATCAGCTGGCCATGGGCCTGACACGTTTTTGACATATTGCGTGGTTATGGTTCGCCCATCGTTTTAGGAACAAGCATGCCAACAGCCATTCACATCAGCGCGCTGAACAAGACATTCCATGGCGGCCGCAAGGCGCTGCAGGATGTCAATCTGACCATCAACACCGGTGAAATGGTGGCCCTGATCGGCGCGTCGGGTTCCGGCAAGTCGACACTTTTGCGCCACATGGCTGGCCTGATGGCGGGCGATGGCACAGACCAGGGCCTGATCCAGATTCACGGCAAAACCGTCCAGCAAGGCGGCAAGGTGGCCACCGACATTCGGCAGACTCGCCAGGGCATCGGCTTTGTGTTTCAGCAGTTCAATCTGGTGGGGCGTTTGCCGGTCATCATCAATGTGCTGGCAGGCACCTTGCACAAGGTACCGATGTGGCGCAGCCTGCTGCGCTGGTTCACCCAGGCGGAAAAAGCACGCGGCATCGAGGCCTTGCGCCGGGTTGGCATTGATGAGTGCTGGGCCCAGCGCGCCTCAACCCTGTCAGGCGGCCAGCAGCAGCGCGCGGCGATTGCGCGCGCCATGGTGCAGGGGGCCAAGGTAGTGCTGGCCGACGAGCCCATCGCCTCACTGGACCCTGAATCAAGCCGCAAGGTGATGGACATTTTGGCGCGCATCAACCGCGAAGACCGGTGCACCGTGGTGGTGTCGCTGCACCAGGTCAACGTTGCCATTAAATATTGCCCGCGCACCATTGCCTTGCACCAAGGCCGGGTGGTCTACGACGGCCCCTCGGTCGGACTCACGCCCACGGTGTTGCGCGAGTTGTACGGCGCCGATGCCGATGACATTTTGTCGCTCGGCGACCACATTTCAAGCCTTGAAGACAAGGTCAAACTCGTTCCCCATCTGGCTTGGCCTGCGCCCTTGGCGCGAGCCGCCTGAGTTGAACTCTCCCCCGCATTTTTTTAACCCTCAAGGAAATTTCATGATCAAGAAACTACTCACTGGCTTGGCTGCCACGGCACTGATTGCCCTGACACCGGCCCACGCGCAGGAAATGAAGGAATTCAATTTCGGCATCATCTCAACTGAATCGTCGCAAAACCTGCGCTCTGACTGGCAGCCGATCCTGGATGCCATGGCCAAGAAAACCGGCATGAAAATCAATGCTTTTTTTGCCTCCGATTACGCCGGCATCATTGAAGGCATGCGCTTCAACAAAGTGCAAGCCGCCTGGTTTGGCAACAAATCAGCGATGGAAGCGGTCGACCGGGCCAATGGTGAAATTTTTGCCCAGATGGTCAACGCGGACGGCACCCAGGGCTACTACTCGCACCTGATCGTCAACAAGGACAGCAAGCTGATGTCGCTGGACGACGTGCTCGAGCATGGCAAAGACCTGTCCTTTGGCAATGGTGACCCAAATTCAACGTCCGGCTTCCTGGTGCCAAGCTTTTATGTGTTCGCCAAGAACCACATCGATGCCAAGACTTTCTTTAAAGTGGCACGCGGTGCCAACCACGAAAGCAACGCGCTGGCAGTGGCCAATAAGCAGGTTGACGTAGCAACCAACAACAGCGAAAACCTGGAAAAGCTCAAAGAACACATGCCCGAGAAGTTCAACCAGATCCGCGTGATCTGGACTTCGCCGCTGATCCCGCTGGACCCGCTGGTGATGCGCAAGGACTTGCCTGAAGCGACCAAGCAGAGCGTCAGGGACTTCTTTTATACCTACGGATCCGGTGGACAGCAGGAAAAAGACGCTTTGATGAAGTTGTCCAAGTTATCTGGCTTTAAGGCTTCCAGCAACGCCCAACTGACACCGATTCGCCAGCTTGAGTTGTTCAAGAAAAAGAACAAGCTTGAAACCGATGCCACCATGGCAGCCGACGAAAAGCAGACCAAGATCGCTGAATTGGACAAGCAACTCGCGGCGCTCGTCCAGTAAGCCAAATTTGCCCGACTGACGCACTTTGATTGAAGCTGACATGACTGCTCCTGTACCCATGCGCCCCGCGCCACCGCCGCACCTGGCTGCGCCCAAGACCAGCCTGCTGGGTATGGTGATGTGGGGCGTAGCCCTGGCGCTGTTGGCAGCGTCCTGGCGCAGTGCCGACATGCGTCCGCTGGACCTGGTGCGTGATTCGGGCAACATGGTCACCTATGCGGCGGATTTCTTTCCACCCAATTTCGACCAATGGCGCTTTTACCTTGAAGAGATGGGTGTGACGCTGGCGATTGCGCTGTGGGGCACGGTGCTGGCGGTCATCTTTGCCGTGCCACTGGGCTTGCTGTCGGCCACCAACATTGCGCCGTTCTGGGTTCGCATGCCGATTCGTCGCCTGATGGATGCGTCGCGCGCCATCAATGAGATGGTGTTTGCCATGCTGTTCATCGTGGCGGTCGGACTGGGGCCGTTTGCCGGTGTGCTGGCCTTGTTTGTGCACACCACCGGCGTACTGGCCAAGCTGTTTTCTGAAGCCGTGGAGTCGATTGATGCGCAGCCGATCGAGGGCATTCGTGCCACCGGCGCCAACGCACTTGAAGAAATTGTCTACGGCGTCATTCCGCAGGTGCTGCCGCTGTGGATTTCATATTCACTGTACCGGTTTGAGTCCAACGTGCGCTCGGCATCCGTCGTCGGCATGGTGGGTGCCGGCGGCATCGGCGTGGTGCTGTGGGAAATCATCCGCGCGTTTCAGTACGCGGAGACCTGCGCCGTGATGATCATCATCGTCATCACCGTGACCGTGCTCGACATCATCTCCGCTCGCATCCGCGAGGCGGTGATTTAATCATTTAAGAGAAATGTGCCGCTAGCCCTTATGCAATAAGCGCAAGCAGCTATTAAATAAATAGCAAGTTAGCCATTGCCATCACCGCATGACAGCGAGCGTCGTCAGGTAGTCGGCCAATTGCCGGGCGGCAACAGCCAGTGTTGTGTCGTTGACGATGTGGCAATCCGCAGCCATGTCGGCAAAGTCTGCATTGCGCGCCAACCGGGTGGTGACCGCGTTGGCAGAGTCCCTGGCGCGCTGTGCCATGCGCTGCGCCAATTGCTGCGGGTCTGCGCTGATTTGCACCACCCGCAACTGCGACGAGGCGGGCAAGTGGCGCACATGCGCGCGCGAGCCATTTACCACCACCAGGCAGCCGGCCAGCACCTCTTGCGCATACTGCTTGTCAATGCCATAGGCAAAACCATGCGCCTGCCAATGCCAGCACAGGCCGCCCGAAGTTAACAAGGTCTGAAACTCCGTCTGAGAGGCCGGGTCGTGGTCCGAGCCCGCGTGCGTCGGGCGCGTCACCATGCGCCGGGCAAAGACGATGTCGGCCCGATCTACCAGCAACTCGCGCGCAGCGGCCATCACGCTGTCCTTGCCGGCCCCCGACGGGCCGCAGACAAACACCCATGCGCCGTTCATGCGCCCACCGGCACATCGGCCACCCGCAAAAATGCAGCACCTGGCGCAGACTCGACAAACAGACAGAGTCGGTCCAGCACCAACGGCGCCAGGGCGTTGAGTCGGTCAATCTCGGGGCTGACCGCGTAAATGAGACGCTGCTGCACATCAGCGGCCACCGACCCACTGAGCGTGAGGTGCAAGCGAAAGCGCTCCAGCACATGCGGGTAGCCATAGCGCTGCAGCAGCTCATGCCCACGCGCGTCAAGCGGGTCGATGCGCCGGCGCTGCAGGTCAGCGTCGGTTGGCGGTGCGCGCAGGTCATCCAGTTCCGTCACACAAGCAGCGGCCAGGGCTTGCAGTGCCGTCGATTCAGCACAGGGTGTCAACGCGACGAAATTTCCCAACGCCGTCACCAGCAAGGGGCTTAGTCGCACTGGCTTGAGCGTTGCCGCCAATCCGTGCAGGCGTGCCAGCAGATCTTGCGCAGTATGACCGCCACTCAAGCGAAACGGGGCCTTCAGCGTTGCGTGAAAGCCATAGCGCCGCGGCTCAGCGGTTACCCGCGCCTGCTCGTCTGGTGCGAAGTCTGGCAGTGTGGGCTGCGTCAGCACCACGTTGTCCCACTCGTCGCGCCCGAGCCAGTGGCTGCCGAAATCCCACCAGGGCGCGTGTTTCTGGGGTGCGAAATAAATGGCATAGCGCGGGTTCATTGTTCGTCCCCCGTGTTCACCACCAGTTGCACGCGGTCACCGCAAAAGACGGTTTCGCCATATTTGATGGGTTGCTGGTTCATGTCCACGTCCAGGCATTCCACGCACAGCAGCGGCCGGGTTACCGGCTGCTTGAGCAAGCGTGCGGTTTCTTCGGTGGGCATCTGCGTGGTGACGCGGCTTTTCTCCCGAAGGTAGTCTTGCACGCCGAAATGGCGCAGGATGTCACTGATGCTTGAGCCATCACCCAGGCGTTCCAGCAGGCCGGCAAAGCGCTGCGCCGGGTAGTAGGCCGTGGCCAGACCGACCGGCTGGTCATTGGCCTCATCGAGAGTTTCGACCATCAGGACCAGGGTGCCGGGGTCAAGCTGGAGCTCACTGGCGACGCGCGCTGTTGCGGGCAGTTCGCGGGCGGTGAGCAGTTGCTTGCTCGGCAACAAGCCCTGGCGCAACAGGTTTTCGCTGAAGCGGGTTCGGCGTGACAAGGCGTAGTCCAGCAACTCGTGCTGCACAAACATGCCGCGCCCCGGCTCGATGCGCACCAGCCCTTCGGTTTGCAGCGCGGCCACGGCTTGGCGCAGGGTGTGGCGATTGACACCAAAGCGGGCCGATAGCTCGACCTCACCGGGCAGGCGGCCCGTGGTGGCATAGGCACGGTCGCGGATTTCGGTGGTCAGCGTATCGGCGATCTGGCGCCACACCGTCACCCCGCTGCGACGGCCCGGTGCGCTTGACGTAATTCTTTCGAATGTCATAAATCTTTCATGTTGGCAGGTTGAACTTCAGGCCTTGGACGGTTCTCATCAACGGCGTTGACTTTGATAATTAACTCTAACAACTGATTTAGACATCTGTATGACAAGCAACTCTTCATCCCACCTATTTTCACTGCGACCGGCCTGGCTGGCCGTGCTGGCACGCGCCACACAGCCCCAACTGGAAGACGCCTACACCGCGCACGCCGAACGGCTAGCCGGACAGCCGCTGCAGCAGGTACGCCCGCCTGAAGTCGGCATGCTCATGCTGCGTGGCCGCGTGGGCGGCACCGGCAATGCGTTCAACCTGGGCGAAGCCACGGTGGTGCGCTGCGCGGTGCGCCTGGGTCACGGCCCTTTGGGCGTGGCCTACACGCTGGGACGCAACAAGCGTCAAGCCGAACTGGCGGCATTGTTTGATGCCCTGCTGCAAGACCCGCTGCAGCATGACGCGCTGCAACGCACGCTGATCGCCCCCTTGGCACAAGGCCAGGCTGCAGCGCGGAGACGCAGGCAGCAGGACGTGGCCGACTCCAAGGTCGAGTTTTTTACTTTTGTACGGGGCGAGGCATGAACGCAACATCCACTTTGGCGGCAGCGCTGCCCGATGCGGTGCACCAGTCGCAACAGGCCTTTCGGGCGGTGCTCAACGCGCTGTCCCGGCCCGGCCAGGTTTGCCACATTGGCCCGGCCTTGCCCGGCGTGGCGCTGGGTGGCGCAATGGCCCGCGTGCTGCTGAGTTTGACCGACGATGAAACGCCGGTCTGGTGGCAACCGGGCGATGCACCCTTGCAGCACTGGCTGCGTTTTCACACCGGCGCACCAGTGGCTTCGCAGCCTGAGCTGGCCAGCTTTGCCATCGTTCGTGCCAGCCATGATGCGGTGAACTTAAGCGCCTTCGTTGCTGGCACGGCGACCTCGCCGGAGTTTTCCACCACCGTGCTGATTGAATTGCCGGCTTTGAGCGGTGGCGCGCCAACGCAATGGCGCGGCCCCGGCATCAAGGACAGTTGTCAGCTTGACCTGGCCGGACTGCCCGTCGATTTTTGGGCGCAGTGGCAAGCCAACCACGCGGCTTTTCCACAGGGTGTGGACATCATTTTTACCTGCGGTGACAGGTGCCTGGGCTTGCCACGCACCACGCGCGTGCAGCCATTGGAAGGGGTTTGATATGTATGTTGCGGTCAAGGGCGGCGCTGCCGCGATTGAGAGTTCATGGCGTTTGCTCGATGCGCAGCGCCGCGGTGACACCGGCATTGCCGAACTGTCGGTGGCGCAAATCCGCGCGCAACTGTCGCTGGCGGTGGATCGGGTGATGAGCGAGGGCTCACTGTATGACCCGGAGTTGGCCGCACTGGCCATCAAGCAAGCCAGCGGTGACCTGGTGGAAGCCATTTTTTTACTGCGCGCCTACCGCACCACCTTGCCGCGCCTGGGTTATGCGCAGCCGCTTGACACGGCGCGCATTGCCTTGACGCGGCGCATCTCGGCCACCTTCAAAGAAGTGCCGGGCGGCCAGTTGCTCGGTGCCACCTATGACTACACCCAGCGCCTGTTGGACTTTGCACTGCTGGCTGAGGGCGGCAGTGATCCCGAGAGCGCGTCGAAAATATCATCCGACATAGACTCAGTTGCTACAAAAAATGAAGCTGTCAACGCTTATGTACCCAGGATCAACGAGCTATTGGCGCGTGAAGGTTTGCTTGAAACCCCGCAACCCGATGCCCATAACACGCCGGGCGACTTGACGCGCAACCCGCTGATGTTTCCGGCTGACCGTGCCCTGCGTCTGCAAGCCCTGGCCCGTGCTGACGAAGGCTGGCTGCTCGGCATGGGTTACGCCAGCCAGCGCGGTTACGCCAACTCGCACCCGTTTGCCGGTGAAATTCGCCGAGGTTTTGTCAGCGTCGAACTGGAGCCCGACGAGCTGGGCTTTGCCATCGACATTGGCGACCTGGAAATCACCGAATGCCAGATGGTCAACCAGTTCAGCGGTAGTCGCGAGGTGCCGCCGCAGTTCACCCAAGGCTACGGCCTGGCCTTTGGCGGTGCTGAACGCAAAACCATGGCAATGGCGCTGGTGGACCGGGCCTTGCGCGCCGACGAGTTGGGTGAGCCCCGCATTGCCGTGGTGCAGGACGCAGAATTTGTGCTGTCGCACGCCGACAACGTCGAGGCCTCGGGCTTTGTGCAACACCTGAAGTTGCCGCACTACGTCGACTTTCAGGCCGAGCTTGAATTGGTGCGCAAGCTGCGCGCCAGCCATGCTCAGGTCAATCCCATCCACCCTTCCACACCCAATCAGCCGGAGCCTGCATGATGGACACCCATTACAACTTCGCCTTCCTGGACGAGCGCACCAAGAAGCACATCCGCCGCGCGCTGCTCAAGGCCGTCGCCGTCCCCGGCTACCAAGTGCCGTTTGGCTCGCGTGAAATGCCGTTTGCCTACGGCTGGGGCACCGGCGGCGTGCAGATCACGGCCAGCATCATCGGCCAAAGCGATGTGCTCAAGGTGATCGACCAAGGTTCGGACGACACCACCAACGCGGTCAATATCCGACGTTTTTTTGCCCGCACCACTGGCGTGAAAACGACCGACAAAACCGCCGAGGCGACGTTGATTCAGACGCGCCACCGCATTCCTGAGCAGCCGCTGACCGAGGCGCAAATTCTGGTCTACCAGGTGCCCATGCCCGAGCCGCTGTTCCGGCTGGAACCGAGTCGCGCTGAGGCCATCAAAATGCACGCGCTGACCGATTACGGCCTGATGCATGTGCGCTTGTACGAAGACATTGCCCAGATGGGCGCGATCTCGCACGCCTACGACTACCCGGTCATGGTCAACGAGCGCTACCTGATGTCACCCTCGCCGATTCCAAAATTCGACAACCCCAAGATGCACATGAACCCGGCGCTGCAATTGTTTGGCGCAGGCCGCGAAAAGCGCCTGTATGCCGTGCCGCCCTACACCGCGGTACGCAGCCTCGACTTTGAAGACCATCCGTTTGAAGTGCAGCACTGGGAACACGCTTGCGCGCTGTGCGGTGCCGTCCAAAGCTACCTGGACGAAATGATCGTCGATGACGCTGGTAGCCGCTTGTATGTCTGCTCCGACAGCGACTATTGCCAGGAGCGCCGCGAGGCCGGGCATGTGGGAACCCAGCAGGCTGTGACGCTGCGCAATGTACTCAAGGAGGCCGCATGACACCCCATGTTTTGCTGTCAGCCCGCGACGCGGGCAAGGCCTTCATGCACCAAGGCCAGCCGCGCTGGGCCTGCCGCGGCGTCAGTTTTGACCTCTATCCGGGCGAAGTGCTGGCGGTGGTCGGTGAGTCGGGCTCGGGCAAAAGCACCTTGCTGCGCTTGCTGGCGGCACGACTGGCCTGCGATCAGGGTTCGGTGCATTACGACTTGCGTGCCGAGTCTGAACGCGAATCCGCCGGCTTGACCGATCTGGCCACGCTGTC
>JBBQZI010000123.1:0-9536 GCA_038207855.1 Burkholderiales bacterium | reverse complement strand
TGACGCGGTCGTGGTGTTTCAACCTTTTCTGGCCAAGCTGGAAGCGGAAATGGGCAATCGAATCAAGGTCTTTTATGGTGAAGATGTCTATGCGTTCCGTTTCCTGCTGATGGGCAAGCCGTCGTACATTGACAGCCATCCGCAAGAGGTCCGAGGCGTCTTGCGCGCACTGATTGCGGCCAATCAGGCAATCCGCGCCAATCCGGTTGAAGCGCGCCGTTTGGTGGGCGATGCGCTCAAGATTGATGACGCCACCATGGCGCAACTGTTCGACCCCGAAGACTACGCTGTTTCACTTGACGAGGCGATGCTGCTGGCGCTGGATGATGAAACCCGCTGGGCGATGAAAAAAGGGCTTGTGAAGTCCGGGCCCATGCCGAACTACCTGAATTTCATGAAATATCAAGACCTCGAAGCGGTGCTGCCGACTGCGGTAACGATCGTCCACTAGGAACTACTTTGAAGATCCGCTCGCAGATCAACGGGTTGCTCGTGCTAGCGGCCCTGATTATTCCAGTCGCCGTTGGCATGACGCTGCTCGCGGCGCGCGATGTCGATGAGGCAGCTAGTGACATCAACGCCGCCGAGGATTTGATCCATAGCGCGACGCAGCTAAGTCAAGTGGCGGTGGAAACCGCTTTGTTTCACGAGGTGCGTAGCCAGGATCAGTGGTCGCGCAAGATTGCCAGTGTCAGCGGTGAAATTGACAGCATGCGCATCACCACGCCGCGCGAGAAGACGAATCTGGATCAGATTCGAAAGAGAATTGCGTTGCTGAAAATCATCTATCCGCGGTTGACAGTTAAGCCTGGCACAACCGCGGGCGTGGCCACTACCTCTCAGCTGGAAATTGAGGTGACTGCACAGACCCGCGCCGTTGCGTCCCTCTTGGTGGTGATCCAGGAAGTCATCGATATTGAGAATGAACTGATCCGTGGCAATCGGCTGGAGGCAAAGGCCGCCTTGCGCGCCATGCAAATGTCAATCGGACTCGTGATTTTGGCAATGGGTGCACTCGTCGTCTTTGTCTGGCTACTTGTCAGTCGGCGTATCCTGCGCCCTTTGCGCACCTTTGAACAAGGGACAACGCAGTTGGCGCAAGGCAATTACACGCACCGTTTGAAGCTGCAGCAGCTTGACGAAATCGGCGACCTGGCGCGGGCATTCAATGCCATGATTGTGCGCATCGAGTCGTCCACGGTCGAACTTGAAAAACGCGGTGACACCCTTGCCGAGGCGGTGCTCGCCAGGACAACCGAACTATCTCATGCCAAGGAGGTTGCCGAAGCGCTCTCGCATTACGCCCGAAGTTTGATTGAAGCAAGTCTGGACCCCTTGGTCACCATCAGCGTGTACGGCACGATCACTGACGTGAACGAAGCCTCGGTGCAGGCTACGGGCGTGCCGCGTGAGCAGCTTATTGGCACGGACTTCTCAGACTATTTCACCGAGCCCGACCAGGCGCGCACCGGCTACAAAAAAGTCTTCATGGATGGCCTGGTGCGCGACTACCCCCTTACTATGCGTCACACGTCGGGTGGCATCATGGAGGTGCTCTATCACGCCGCCGTTTACCGGGACGACAAGGGCAACGTCCTGGGCGTGCTCGCCTCAGCCCGCGATATCACCGAGCGCAAACACCTCGATCAGCTGCTGCATGAGAAAAATGCCGAGTTGGAGCGCGCCACCGCCGTGGCGGAAAAGGCGAACCTCGGGAAGTCAGATTTCCTCTCCAGCATGAGTCATGAGTTGCGCACGCCACTCAACGCCATCCTCGGTTTTGCCCAACTTATCGAATCTGGCTCACCACCGCCAACGCTGACACAGAAACGCAGCATCGAGCAGATCCTGCGCGCTGGATGGTACTTGCTGAAACTGATCAATGAAATTCTCGATCTGGCGCAGATCGATTCGGGCAAAATCATGTTGTCGCTGGAGCCGGTCTCCCTTGCCGAAGTTTTGAGCGACTGTCAAACCATGGTTGGTCCGCAGGCAGACAAGCGCGCAATCACCATCACGTGTGCACCACTTGAATCGGCCTATTTCATCGCGGCCGATCGAACCCGGACGAAGCAGGTTCTGATCAATCTTCTCTCCAACGCAATCAAGTACAACAGGCCGGGGGGCTCGATCATCGTCGCGTGCGCTTTGGTGGCCCCAGATTCGATTCGCATCAGTATTCAAGACACCGGCTTTGGCATGAGTCCGGAACAGTTGGAGCAGCTTTTCCAGCCTTTCAATCGCCTCGGTAAGGAGTCCGGCCCGGTGGAGGGTACGGGCATCGGCCTGGTCGTGACCAAGCGGCTGATCGAGCTGATGGGCGGCGCGATTGGCGTGGACAGTACCGTCGGGGTCGGGAGCGTGTTTTGGATCGAATTCAAGCGGACGACTGCACCGCAGTTTGAAATTCAGGAAACCGAGCACCAGGTGCTAGAGCTGCCCCCGTTGTCAGATGGTGTGCCAAAGCGCACGCTACTCTATGTGGAAGACAACCCGGCTAACCTGGAGCTGATCGAGCAACTCATGGCCCGTCGCTCCGACCTGCGCATGTTGAGCGCAGCGGATGGAAATCTTGGCATCGAGTTTGCACGCGCCCATCAGCCAGACGTTATTCTGATGGACATTAACCTGCCTGGCATCAACGGGCTCGAAGCCATGAAAATCCTTCGGGCCGACCCTTTGACGGCGCATATTCCAATCATCGCCGTCAGTGCCAACGCGTTGCCCCGTGACATCGAGAGGTGCCTTGCAGCTGGCTTTTTCGACTATCTGACCAAACCCATCAAGCTTCACGAGTTTGTGCGCACTCTAGACCTGGCACTGAAATTATCAGGACATGTTTAGCGTCGTTCTGATTATTGCTGTGATATTGATGCATGCCTATGTACTCGTGCAGTTGTGGTTCCCGATGCTGGCGGGACGCTACGAGGTGTCTGGCACCACGGTCGTTGTTTCACGCGGAACAGGCTCCTGGGGCCCTCCCATGAGGCTTTGGTATCCAGGCGAAATTGTGCGGGTCACATTACGTCGGGGCAAGGCAGTGACTCCCAATCAATAGGGATTGCATGACCGTCATTTGTTGTGACTGAAGGCATCGGCTCACTGCAACTCCAGTGTGTTCCTGGCCTGCTAAATGTTCAGTCTAAATCTAGATCGCCACCATCTGGCGCACGCCGTCAGCTTCCATGGAACTGCCCAAGCCCTGGGCCCGCACAGAACCGCGCTCCATCACCACATAGTTGTCGGCCAGTTCCTGGGCAAAGTCGTAATACTGTTCGACCAGCACAATCGCCATGTCACCCCGGTCGGCCAACATGCGGATCACGCGGCCGATGTCTTTGATGATGCTGGGCTGGATGCCCTCGGTGGGCTCATCCAGAATCAGCAGTTTGGGCTTGGGGGCCAGCGCGCGGGCAATCGCCAATTGCTGTTGTTGGCCGCCAGACAAATCGCCGCCGCGGCGCTTGAGCATCTGCTTGAGTACCGGAAACAAGTCAAACAGTTCGGGCGGAATTGGTGTGCCAGCGGGTTTGTAGGCCAGGCCCATCGCCAGGTTTTCTTCGACGGTCAACCGGGCGAAAATCTCGCGCCCTTGCGGCACGAAGCCAATGCCGGCGCGCGCCCGCTCATAGGGCGTGGCCTTTTGTATCGGTTTGCCATCGAATTCGATGGTGCCAGTTTTGATGGGTACCAGGCCCATCAGGCTCTTCAGGAGCGTGGTCTTGCCAACGCCGTTGCGGCCCAAAATGACCGTGACTTTGCCCAGACTGGCTTGTAGGTTGACGTCGCGCAGAATGTGCGAGCCGCCGTAGTATTGGTTGATGTTGGTGGCGTTCAGCATGGTGTGTTGATTTCAGCGGCCCAGATAAACCTCGATCACCCGCTCATCGGCCTGCACCTGTGCCAGGCTGCCCTGCGCCAGTACCGAGCCGTCACACAGCACCGTCACGATGTCGGAGATGGTGTTGATAAAGCTCATGTCGTGCTCCACCACCATCAGCGAGTGTTTGCCCTTCAGGCGCAAAAACAATTCGGCTGTCCGCTCGGTTTCCTCGTCGGTCATGCCGGCCACCGGTTCGTCGAGCAACAACAACTTGGGGTCTTGCATCAGCAGCATGCCGATTTCAAGCCACTGCTTTTGTCCGTGGCTCAAGGTTCCGGCCAGCCGCGACGCGCTGTCCGCCAGGTTGATCGTGTGCAGCACCTCCAGCAAGCGGTCACTCTGCGCGGAATCGAGCTTGAAGAAGATGGAGGCGCTCACGGCCTTGTTGGTCTTCAAGGCCAGCTCCAGGTTGTCAAACACCGTGAGGTGCTCGAACACCGTGGGTTTTTGAAATTTCCGGCCAATGCCCATCTGCGCGATCTCGGCCTCCTTGTAGCGCAGCAGGTCAATCGTGCTGCCGAAAAACACCCGACCCTCGTCCGGTCGCGTTTTGCCGGTGATGATGTCCATCAGGGTGGTTTTGCCCGCACCGTTGGGGCCGATGATGCAGCGCAACTCACCCGGTGCAATGTCCAGACTCAGCTTGTTGATGGCCTTGAAGCCGTCAAAACTCACGCTCACATCTTCCAGATAAAGGATACGGCCGTGGGTGATATCCACCTCACCCGGCGTGGCCAGCCGGGAAAAGCCAGCTTGGCGGCCGCCTGATTCGGTATTGCCTTGCTTTTCAGGGTGCGTGGCCCGGTAGTGCTCGGCGTGCTGTGCGCTTTGTTCCATCAGATCGGGCGTCATGATTTGTCTCCTGACTTGCCTGTGGCTGCTTGCGTCAGGCGCTTGATCAGGCCCACCACACCATCGGGCAGAAACAGCGTGACACCGATGAACAGCAGGCCTAAAAAGTACAGCCAGATTTCCGGATAGGCCACGGTCAGCCAGCTCTTGGCACCATTGACGATGAAGGCACCCAGAATCGGTCCAATCAGCGTGGCCCGACCACCCACTGCGGCCCAGATGGCGATCTCGATCGAGTTGGCCGGGCTCATTTCACTCGGGTTGATGATGCCCACTTGCGGCACATACAAGGCGCCGGCGACGCCGCACATCATGGCTGAGATGGTCCAAATGGTGAGCTTGTAGCCGACGGGCGAGTAGCCGCTGAACATGACCCGCGTTTCGGCGTCACGCACCGCCTGCAACACCCGGCCAAACTTGCTGTTGATCAGCCAGCGCGCCAGCAAAAAGAAGCCCAGCAGCGTGATGCCGGTCAGGATAAACAGCGTCATGCGCATGCTGGGTGTGGCAATCGGGATGTCCAGAATACGTTTGAAATCGGTAAACCCGTTGTTGCCGCCAAAGCCGGTTTCATTGCGAAAAAATAGCAGCATGGCGGCATAGGTCATGGCTTGCGTGATGATCGAAAAGTAGACGCCCTTGATACGTGAGCGAAAAGCAAAGTAGCCAAATACAAATGCCACCAGGCCCGGCACCGCAACGATCAGGAACAGGGTGGCGGCAAAGCTGTCGGAAAACGTCCAGTGCCAGGGCAGTGTTTTCCAGTCCAGAAACACCATGAAGTCGGGCAGATCGCTTTTGTAGTTGCCGTCCGTGCCAATCTGACGCATCAGGTACATGCCCATGACATAACCACCGAGCGCAAAAAACAAACCGTGGCCCAGACTCAAGATACCGCTGAAGCCCCAGATCAGATCCATGGCCAGCGCACAAATGGCGTAACACATGATGCGACCCAGCAGGCCCACGCCATAGTCACTCAGGTGAAACACGCTGCCTTGCGGCACCAGCAGGTTGAGCACGGGTGCCACGGCGCACACCACCATCACAGCCAGCAAGAATGCGCCCCAGCCAGAGCGGCTGAGCAAAGGTGCGGGGGCAGGCAGGTCACGGGTTGTCATGGGGGTATTGATCGGTGTGGACATGATCAGGCCTCCGCCGAGCGGCCCTTCATGGCAAAGATGCCCTGAGGTCGCTTTTGAATGAAGATGATGATGAACACCAGCACAGCGATCTTGGCCAGCACCGCACCGGCCCAGCCTTCAAGGAATTTGTTCAAAATGCCCAAGCCCAGCGCGGCGTAAACCGTGCCGGCCAATTGGCCCACGCCACCCAACACCACCACCATGAAGGCGTCAACGATGTAGCCCTGGCCCAAGTCCGGCCCGACATTGCCAACCTGGCTCAAGGCACAGCCCGCCAGCCCGGCAATGCCCGAGCCTAAAGCGAAGGCATAGGTATCGATGCGCGCGGTGTTGACGCCCATGCAGGAGGCAATCGGCCGGTTTTGCGTGACACCACGCACAAACAGGCCCAGGCGTGTCTTGCCGATCAGCCAGGCCACCGAGCCCAACACAAAAATCGCAAAACCGATGATGACGATGCGGTTGTAGGGCAAGGACAGGTTGCCCAATACCTGCACCCCGCCACTCATCCACGACGGGTTTTCTACACCGACGTTTTGCGCGCCAAACACACTGCGCACCAATTGCATCAACATCAGGCTGATGCCCCAGGTGGCCAGCAGCGTCTCAAGTGGGCGGCCATAGAGGAAGCGGATCACGCTGCGCTCCAGCACCGCCCCCATCAGGGCTGCCGCCATGAACGACACCGGCACCGCCGCCAGCAGATACCAGTCAAAGGCACCCGGTAAATACTTTTGGAATACGCCTTGCACCACATAGGTGGCATAGGCGCCGATCATCATCAACTCGCCGTGCGCCATGTTGATGACGCCCATTAGCCCGTAGGTGATCGCCAGGCCGAGCGCTACCAGCAGCAGAATCGAGCCCAGACTGATGCCGCTAAAGATGGCACCCAGCCGGTCGCCCCAAGCCAGCGTCGCCTCAACCTCGCGCAGCGACGCTTGCAAAGCGGCCTTGACATCAGGCTCAAGCTCTTTGGCCAGACGGGCCAGCAAAACGGTCTTGGTATTGGCCTGACCACTTTGCGACAACAGCTTGGCTGCGGCCAAGCGCTTGGTCTTGTTTGGGCTGTTCAGCAAGGCCGCCGCGCGCACCAGCGCCAGCTCTTCCTTGATGCCGGCGTTTTTCTCGGCGGCAAAGGCCTTCTCGATCAGTGGCAGCTTGCTTTCATCGGCATCGCTTTGCAGTTGCGCGATGGCGCCGCGCCGCGTTGCCTCGTCCTTGGAAAACAAGCGCAGCGCGGCCAGCGCCGAGTCGAGTTCGCCCCGCATGCGGTTGTTGCTGATCACGTCTTCGGCGTCGGCAGGCATGGCAAATTCGACGCCGGTTTCGGGGTCAACCGCCTTGTCATCGGTCGCGATGAAGACCTTGCCGCCAGACACCTTGATGGCGTCATCGGCCATGGCTTGCAGAAAAGTTGCTGTCTTGTCATCGGCCGTGGCCATGGCGTTGCCCAAGGCCTCAATGCGCGCATCGGTCTCGCCGATTGCAATGCCTTTTGCCTCGTCAGCCGTTATGCAGTATGCGTTAGAAGCTACAAAAAAAGTAGCTAATATGAAGAGTCTTTTGAATAGCATGATGTGAACCAGTAGCGTGGGCACGGTGGGCCATGCCCACGCTGCAATTCCAGCAAGACCAGCCCACCCGAAGGTGATGGGCTGGTGAGCGCGTGTGGCTTACTTCTTCACAGGCTCATCAGGCTTGCCGGCATTGCCTTCGATGTACGGCGACCAAGGCATGGCCTTGACCGGGCCGGGTGTCTTCCAGACCACATTGAACTGGCCGTCGGCCTTGATCTCGCCAATGAACACCGACTTGTGCAAGTGGTGGTTCTTGGGGTCCATCATGCTGGTGATGCCGCTGGGTGCCTTGAAGGTCTGGCCGGCCATGGCGGCAATCACCTTGTCGGTGTCGGTGGACTTGGCTTTTTCAACCGCTTGCTTCCACATGTTGATACCGATGTAGGTGGCTTCCATCGGGTCATTCGTCAAGGGCTTGTCTTTGTGACCGGCAATGCCCTTGGCCTTGGCGTAAGCGGCCCATTTATTGATGAACTCGGTGTTGGTCGGGTTTTTGATGGACTGGAAGTAGTTCCAGGCAGCCAGATGGCCCACAAGTGGTTTGGTGTCCACACCACGCAACTCTTCTTCACCCACGCTGAACGCCACCACCGGCACGTCTTTGGCCTTCAGGCCGGCATTGCCGAGTTCTTTGTAAAACGGCACGTTGGAGTCACCGTTGATGGTGGACACCACAGCGGTCTTGCCACCCGCTGAAAACTTCTTGATGTCAGCCACGATGGTTTGGTAATCAGAATGGCCAAACGGGGTGTATTTTTCATCAATGTCGGTGTCTTTCACGCCCTTGGATTTCAGGTAGGCGCGCAAAATCTTGTTGGTGGTGCGGGGGTAGACATAGTCAGTGCCCAGCAGCACCCAGCGCTTGGCACCGCCACCATCTTTGCTCATCAAGTAATCCACGGCAGGAATGGCTTGCTGGTTTGGCGCCGCACCGGTGTAAAACACGTTTTTGGACAACTCTTCACCTTCGTACTGCACCGGGTAAAACAGCAGGCCGTTCATTTCTTCCACCACTGGCAGCACGGATTTGCGCGACACGCTGGTCCAGCAACCAAAGATCACGTCCACTTTGTCCTGGCCAAGCAGCTGCTTGGTCTTTTCGGCAAACAAGGGCCAGTTGGAAGCCGGGTCAACCACCACAGGTTCCAGCTTTTTGCCAAGCACGCCGCCCTTGGCATTGATCTCTTCAATGGCCATCAACACAGTGTCTTTCAACACGGTTTCCGAAATGGCCATGGTGCCGGACAGGCTGTGCAAAATGCCGACCTTGATGGTGTCCGCAGCCAGAGCAGGCAATGCAGACAGGGTGCTGAGCGCAACGGCAGCGGTGAGTGCCTTGAGCGTGAAACGACGTGAATTCATGGATTGCATGTGAGGTACTCCAAAGTTGATGAACCGTTGTCGCTGGCTGTTAGCCTGGGTTTAAAGCGGGCTTGTTGTCAGCGATGGGGCAACTTTAGGGACGCACCGGGTTTTGGGAAATACGCCGAGTGGCGTATGGGCGTGGTGACATTGATGGCCAAGCTGATGTGGCATGCCACGACGCCAGGTGCAATGGATGCGGTTTATGTAACATCCCGATTGTTTTTGTATAACTCAACCGGCGTGAACATGCTCAAAAAGCTTTTCTGTTTTCTGGCCTGCCTGCCGGTCATTTTTTCCCTGGCAGGCTGCGGTACCGCACCACCCACACAGCGTGCACCTGCTGGTTTTGACACCTCAGACGTCCCCGCGCGCCTCTCACCCGAGCTTGCCAATGATGTGACCCTGTATGCCGTGGGCCTGGTGGGCACCCCCTACCGCTATGGCGGCAATACGCCAGACACCGGGTTTGACTGCAGCGGGCTGATTTGCCATGTTTACCAGTCACGGGCCGGGGTGGCGCCACCGCGAACGGTTGCCAGCATGCAATTTTGGGGACAGCCGGTCTCAGGCGGCAACCTGCGTTCTGGCGATTTGGTGCTTTTTGCCCAAAGCAGCGCGCCCACCCATGCAGGCATTTATGTCGGCGAAGGCCGCTTTGTGCATGCCCCGTCAAGCGGCGGCACGGTCAGGCTTGACCGCTTGAATTCAAAG
>JBBQZI010000122.1:0-9584 GCA_038207855.1 Burkholderiales bacterium | reverse complement strand
ATCGCCGCTGTGCAGGCGCGCTTGCGCATCTTTGGCCAGCAGCTTGCCCAGTTCAACGCCCCACTGGTCAAAGCTGTTGATGCCCCAGACGCTGCCACTGACAAACACGCGGTGTTCCTGCAGGGCAATCAAGGCACCCAGGCTGGTGGGCGTGAGCTCGTCGAGCAGCAAAAAGCTGCTCGGCCGGTTGCCGGTGAAACACCGCGCGCCCTCGCCACCCGTGTCCGGATCAGCCTGCCCCATCATCAGCGCCTGCGCCTGCGCCAGCACGTTGGCCAGCAGCAAGGTGTGATGACCTGCCAGCGTGTGTTGGGCTTGTTTGACGGCAACAAACTCGACCGGCACCACGTCGGTGCCCTGGTGCAACATCTGAAAATAAGCATGCTGGCCATTGGTGCCAGGCTCGCCCCACAGCACCGGTGAGGTCTCGAACGGCAACGCCTCACCCACTGCATCAACGCGCTTGCCATTGCTTTCCATTTCCAGCTGCTGCAAATAGGCCGGGTAGCGTTTGAGCGCGCAGTGATAGGGCGCAATGTTGCGGCTGGCAAAGCCATGAAAGTTGCGGTACCAAACATCCAGCAGGCCCAGGCGCATCGGCAGGTTGGCCTCAAGCGGTGCCGTGCGAAAGTGTTCGTCCATGTCATGCGCGCCGGCCAGAAACGCTCGGAACCCTTGCGCGCCGATGGCGATCGCCAGCGGCAGGCCAATCGCTGACCAGACTGAATAACGACCACCGACCCAATCCCAAAAGCCAAAGGTGGTGCTGATGCCGAAGGCGGTGGCCGCGGCCACATTGGTGGTAAGTGCGGCAAAGTGCCTGGCCACCTCGACGCCGCCATTCGCATCAAACCAGGCCTTGGCCGAGTGCGCGTTGGTCATGGTCTCGATGGTGGTGAAGGTTTTGCTGGCGATCAAAAACAAGGTGCTGTCGGGCTTGACCTTTTTGAGCACCGCCGCCAGTTCATGGCCGTCGACATTCGAGACAAAGTGAAAACGCTTGCCTGGCAGCACCCATTCATCAAGCGCCAGCACCGCCATTTGGGGCCCGAGGTCTGAGCCGCCAATGCCGATGTTGACCACATCGGTGATGGCGCTGTCAGCACGCACGGCTTGCGCGTAAGCCAGCATGGCGCTCAAGGTTGCATGCACATCCGCCAACTCATTTACTACATTTTTAATAGCTGCCTGCGCAGGCTCCGCTTGGGCTAGCGGTGGATTTCTTAATAACCAGTGCAGCACCGCGCGTTGTTCGGTGGTGTTGATCTTGTCACCGGCAAACATGGCATCGCGGTGTTCAACCACTCCCGCTTGCCGTGCCAATTCAAACAGCAAGGCCTGCGTGGGCGGGTCGATCAGGTTTTTGGACAAATCGGCAAACACATGCGGTGCGCTCTGGCTGAAGGCCTCAAAGCGCTGGCGGTCGATGGCAAACGCCTCGCGCAGGTCAAACGCCTGACCATGGGTTTTGAATTGCGCTTGCAGTGCGCTCCAGGCGGGGGTGCGGTCGCAACGAATACGGGTCATGGCTGGAGTCTCCTCAAGTTCTCGTGACGATCAGGCGGCCAGCAGCAACAAGTCGAGCTTGCCGGCATCCGCGCAAAACGCCCGAATGCCTTCAGCCAGCTTGTCGGTGGCCATGGCATCCTGGTTCAACGCAAAGCGAAAGCCCGCTTCGTCGTAATTCACCGGGGCGATGTCCAGCGCTTTGGCCGCCTGGGCATCAAGTGCGCGCGCCAGCGGTGCTTTGCTTTGCGCCAGCTGCGCCAGCAATTCCGGACTAATGGTCAGCAGGTCGCAACCGGCCAGCGCAGTGATCTGCCCGGTATTGCGAAAGCTTGCGCCCATCACCTCAGTGGCAATGCCGAACTTTTTGTAGTAGTTGTAGATTTGGGCGACCGACTGCACACCCGGGTCATTGACGCCCATGTTGTCAGCTTCGACCCAGTCCGTGCCCGCGGACTTTTTGTACCAGTCGTAAATGCGACCAACAAAGGGCGAGATCAATTGCACTTTGGCTTGCGCACAAGCCACCGCCTGGACAAACGAAAACAGCAAGGTCAGGTTGGTGTGGATGCCGCGACGCTCCAGTTCGGCCGCCGCCTGAATGCCTTCCCAGGTGGCGGCCACCTTGATCAGCACCCGGTCAATATGAATGCCCTGCGCCTGGTACAGCTCAATCAGGCGCTCGGCACGGGTGATGGTTGCATTGGCATCAAAGCTCAGGCGCGCATCCACTTCGGTCGAAACCCGCCCAGGGATGATGGCCAGAATTTCGCAGCCAAAACGCACCAGCAGCCGGTCGGTGAGCTCGTCAACCGGGCGGCCGCGAAACTGCGCAACGATGTCGGTCAACAGCGTCTTGTAATCGGGCTTTTGCACCGCCTTGAGAATCAGCGACGGATTGGTGGTGGCATCCTGCGGCAGGTAGTCGGCCATCTGCCTGAAATCACCGGTATCAGCCACCACGGTGGTGAATTGTTTGAGTGCATCGAGTTGGTTCATGCGGCCATTATCAGGCGGCATCGGTTGACACGAGTACAAGCCGGTTACCTGTTTGCCCTCATTTTTACCCTATCAAGCAATCAATAGCCGCGCAGCAGCATGTCGAGTGCCGTTTCAATTTCCAATGCCTGCGATTTGGCAGAGCCTGCGAAGCCCTGCAGTTCACGGGCATAAAAAACCACGATTCCCAGTGGATGCAAGCGCACCGACTCTCCACTGATGGTGATGGCTGGGTTAAAACGCTCGGTCAATCCCGGAATGGTGCCAGCTCGCGCAAGCGGCACGCAAACGCGCTCTACAAAGCGGTAAAGCAAGTCGCTCTGGATTTCCAGTACATAGGGAAACTCGCCGCGATCCTGGATGATGGGGTTGGGGTAAACGTCAAAACGTGCCACGATCAGCCCGTGTTCTCAAGTGCCGACTCGCGCCAACGCCGAACCCGCTGCGAATAGGGCTCGTTCTGGCTGGCCCACTGGTTGTATTGCGCAATCTCGGGCGCATGGGCCTGTGCCCACTCTTGCGTGGTTTGTTGAGCCACTGCGCCCGCGCGGTACGCTGCTTGCGTTTCATGCACGGCCGCCGCCATCGGCACCACCTTGACCGGGGTGAGCGACAGACTGCCGTCCGGCGCCCATTGCATATCAAACAACTGCCCCGCATATTTTTTACCCAGTGATATCTGGCCGCTGGTGCCGACTTCTTTCAGCATAAGGACTCCTCCAAAATGACCATGCCATCATGCCGCATGAAAATACGACTGTCAAGACTGCCAGCACCCGACAGAAACAGCGGCTTGACACCGCCCTTCCCACGACCGACCCCAAAAGTTACCAGATTTCACGAAATACATGAAACTAAGTTACATTACGGGCTGATTTTTTTATCCAACCCAATCAAGCAACTACACGCCCATGAGTTTTGACCTTGTCCTGTTTGGCGGTACCGGCGACCTGTCCTGGCGCAAGCTGATGCCGGCCTTGTTTCAGGCCTTTCGCCACGGCACGCTGCCCGAGGGGGCGCGCATCATCGGCATTGGTCGTGACGACCTGAGCGACGAGCGTTACCGCGCGCTGATTCATAGCCGCTTTGACCAGGTCGATCTGGCCAAGCGCCCCAGCGTTGAAGAGTTTCAGCGCTTCTCGAGCCTGCTGGAATTTGTCAGTATGGATTTGAGCAAACCCGAGCATTACGCCTACCTGGCAGCCAAGTTGCTGCAGCGACAGGCCGACACGGTGGTGATGTACCTGGCCACCGCGCCCAATCTGTTCACCACCATTTGCGAGCAGTTGGCCGTGGCCGGGTTGAACACGCCGCACACCCGGGTGGTGCTGGAAAAGCCGCTGGGCCATGATCTGGCCAGCAACCGCGCCATCAACCATGCCGTAGGCCTGGTGTTTACTGAAAAGCAGATCTACCGCATTGACCACTACCTGGGTAAACCATCGGTGCAAAACCTGTTTGCCCTGCGCTTTGGCAACGTGCTGTTTGAGCCACTGTGGCGGCGCGAACACATTGCCAACATCCAGATCACCATTGCCGAAGAGCTGGGCGTGGAGAAGCGCGGCGCGTTTTACGAGACCACCGGGGCGCTGCGCGACATGGTGCAAAACCACGCGCTGCAACTGCTGTGCGCGGTTGGCATGGAGCCCCCCATCAATTCACACGCCGATGCGATTCGCGACGAAAAGCTCAAGGTGTTGCGCTCGCTCAAGCCCTGGACCGCCGAGACCTTGACGCAGGATGTGATTCGCGGCCAGTACACCGCCGGTGCCATTGGCGGCACCGCCGTGCCAGGCTACCGCGAAGAGCCTGGCGTGGACCCGGCCAGCAACACCGAAACTTTTGTTGCCTTGCGCACCGAAATCGCCAACTGGCGCTGGGCCGGCGTGCCGTTTTACATTCGCACCGGCAAACGCCTGGCGGGCCGCGACGCGCACATTGTGGTGAACTTCAGGCCAGCACCGCACGCCATCTATGACACCCAGCCGTGTCAGGCCAACCAGCTGGTGATCAACCTGCAACCCAAGGACGGGCTGGAACTGCACCTGTTGTCCAACGCGCAGGACAAGCGGCAGCACTCCAACCGCTTGGCACCGGTGCAACTCAACCTGGACTTTGACACCCGCTTTGGCACCGAGCGCGTGGGCGCTTACGAGCGGCTGTTGCTCGATGTGATTGAGGGCCGCCTGAACCTGTTTGTGCGCAGCGACGAGCAAGAAGAGGCGTGGCGCTGGGTCGAGCCGATTTTGAACCACTGGCGTGCCGACAGCCAAGGACCCCGCCTTTACCCCGCTGGCACCTGGGGGCCAAGCGCCACCAGCGCCATGATTGCGCGCGATGGCTTTTGTTGGAGCGAAGAGGCATGATGACCTATGCTTGACCGGATCAAAGCCTCCATGCCGTCGCTGGCACCAGCGGAACAGCGTGTAGCCAAACTGGTGCTGGCTGATCCGCGCAGTTTTGCCCTGACCGCGGTCAGCGAACTGGCCGCACGGGCCCATGTCAGCAAGCCCACGGTGGTGCGCTTTTGCCGCAGTGTCGGCTATGACGGTCTGTCTGACTTCAAACTCAAACTCGCGGGCAGCGTCAGTGAGGGCGTGCCCTTTATTCACCGCAGCGTTGATGTTGACGACAAGACCAGCGACATCATGGTCAAGGTGATTGACAACACGGTAGCGGCGTTTTTGAAATACCGCAACGACGCGTCCGCCAGCGCCATCGAAAAGGCCGTGGATGCGTTGCTGTCGGCCTATAAGAACGGGCGGCGCATTGAGTTCTTCGGTGCCGGCAACTCGGGCATCGTCGCGCAAGACGCACAGCACAAATTCTTTCGCTTGGGCATCAATGGCGTGGCTTACAGCGACGGCCACATGCAGGTCATGAGTGCGTCACGGTTGGTCCCCGGCGACTGTGTTGTGTTGATCAGCAATTCCGGTCGCACGCGCGACCTGATGGATTCCTGCGACATTGCGCGCAAGAACGGTGCCACCACGATCGTGCTTACCGCCAGCGGCTCGCCACTGGCCTCGGCCGGCGACATTCACGTGGCGGCCGACCACCCGGAAGGCTACGACCGCTACAGCCCAATGGTGTCGCGCCTGCTGCACCTGATGATCATCGATATTCTGGCCACCTGCCTGGCCTTGCGCATTGGCAGCGACAAGCTACAGCCTCTGCTGCGCGAAATGAAGAACAATCTGCGCAACAAGCGCTACGCCTGAAATTTATACGTTTTAGGCTTCTATCCCTTATAGGGTATGCGTGAGCAGCTATTTAATCAATAGCTAATCAACTGAATTCCTCGCTCGTGTGCTGCATCGGCTTTGGGGTCAGACCCCAATGCGTTAGCCCAAGGGATGCGCTGAACAGTCAGACTACACTGTTCAATCATTTTTCACCCGCTACACATCCCCATGATTTTTGTCACAGGCGGTGCCGGTTATATCGGCTCACACACGTGCGTTGAACTCCTCAACGCTGGCTATCAAGTTACTGTTTTCGACAACTTCAGCAACAGCCAGCCTGAAGCCATTCAACGGGTCGAACGCATTACCGGCAAAAAACTGCCATGCATCGAAGGCGACATCCGCGACCCGGCGGCACTCGATGCGGCGTTAAAAGCCAGCCAGGCCACGGCCGTCATCCACTTCGCTGGACTCAAGGCAGTCGGCGAATCGGTGGAGCAGCCCCTGCACTACTACGACAACAACGTCTCTGGCACCGTCAAACTGCTGCAAGCCATGCAGGCCAACGCCATCAAGACGCTGGTGTTCAGCTCATCAGCCACGGTCTATGGCGACCCGCAAACCCTGCCGCTCACCGAAGACCACCCGCTGTCTGCCACCAATCCCTATGGCCAGACCAAACTCGTGATTGAAAACATGCTGCGTGACCTGTACCGCAGCGATCCGTCCTGGCACATTGGCATCCTGCGCTATTTCAACCCGGTCGGGGCGCACACCAGCAGTCTGATCGGCGAAGACCCGCAGGGCACACCCAACAACCTGATGCCTTATGTGGCGCAGGTGGCCATTGGGCGGCGTGAATTTTTGAACGTCTGGGGCAACGACTACGCCACACCTGACGGCACCGGCGTGCGCGATTACATCCATGTGGTGGACTTGGCGCTGGGCCACCTGGCTGCGCTTGAGCGGCTGCAAGCAGCGCCACAGTGCTTTGAGGTGAATCTGGGCACCGGCGTCGGTTACAGCGTGCTTGACATGGTGCGCGCCTTTGAGCAAGCCAGCAGCAAGCCCGTGGCCTACCAGTTCATGCCACGGCGCGCCGGCGATGTGGCCGCTTGCTACGCCGACCCCGCCTATGCCAAAGCGCTGCTGGGCTGGCAGGCACAGCGTGATTTGCCAGCCATGTGCGTGGATGCCTGGCGCTGGCAAAGCGGCAACCCCAACGGGTATAGTCAAAGCTAAAAGCAATTCCTCAGGAGATTTCAGAATGACAATAGCACGAGTGCTTGACCATGGCTAAAGGCATGATTCTGGCCGCCGGACAAGGCACCCGGGTGCGGCCACTCACCCAAAACATGCCCAAGCCGATGATCCCGATCCTGGGCAAACTGGTCATGGAGTACCTGATTGAACACCTGGCCTTGTACGGCATCACCGAGATCATGGTCAACGTGGCCTTCAACCACTACAAGATCGAACAGTATTTTGGTGATGGCCACCGTTGGGGCGTGCAAATTGGCTACTCGTATGAAGGCGTGCGCGAGCATGGTGAAGTGGTTCCCAAGCCATTGGGCTCCGCCGGCGGCATGCGCCACATTCAGGACTTCAGCGGCTTTTTTGATGAAACCACATTGGTACTATGCGGCGACGCGCTGATCGACCTGGACATTGGCGCGGCGCTGCACGAGCACAAGTCCAAGAGTGCCCTTGCCAGCGTGGTGGCACTCGATGTGCCACTGGCCGAGGTTTGCAACTATGGCATCGTGGTGACTGACGTTGACGGCCAAATTCAATCGTTTCAGGAAAAGCCGCAGCCCGCAGAGGCCAAGTCAACCCTGGCCAGCACCGGCATCTACATTTTTGAGCCGGCGGTGCTGGATTTGGTGCCACCAGGGCAGGTTTACGACATCGGTTCACAATTGTTTCCGCAATTGGTCGCCAACAAGTTGCCTTTTTATGCGCAAAAGCGCTTTTTCAACTGGATTGACATCGGCCGGGTGAGCGACTACTGGGTGGTGCTGCAGCGCGTGCTGCGCGGCGAAATCGCCCAAATGAACATGCCGGGGCGCGAGGTCCGGCCTGGCATCTGGGTCGGCCTCAACACCTCCATCCCCTGGGACAAGGTCACCATTGAAGGGCCGGTTTACATCGGCTCGGGTGTCTGCATTGAGCCCGGCGCCAGCATTATTGGACCGAGCTGGATTGGCCACGGCAGCCAGATAAAGGCCAACGCCAAAGTGGTTCGCAGCATCTTGTTTGAATACACCCGCATTGCGGTCGGCATGGCCTTTGTCGACATGGTCGTTTCACCCAACTACTGCGTTGACCGCACCGGCGAAACCCTCTACCGTGGTGACGAAACCGCCCAACTGCGCTGGGGCGATGCCCGCGCCTGAGACCGCAAGACACTCTTTCTTTCAAACACCGTCAACCCCATGAATTCACCCGTTTTACTCCAGCCCGTGGTTTTATCGGGCGGCTCTGGCACCCGTCTGTGGCCGCTGTCGCGCGAAAAATACCCCAAGCAATTGCTCAGTCTGGTGGGGCAGGACTCGCTGCTGCAAGCCACGTTACGCCGCGTCGAGGGCATTGCCGACGTGGTGCTGTCCCCGCCGATGGTGGTGTGCAACGAAGAATACCGCTTTGTCATTGCCGAGCAGTTGCGCCTGCTCGGACTGAGCGGCACCGTTGTGCTTGAGCCTTTTGGAAGAAATACGGCTCCAGCCCTTACCATTGCTGCGCTTGCAGCTATTAAAAACGAATCAGATCCGGTGCTGCTGGTGATGCCTGCCGACCACGTCATCACCGACATCAATGCCTTTCAAAGCGTTGTCAGCCAAGGCGCAAAGCTGGCCGCGGGCGGTGCCGTGGTGACCTTTGGCATCACCCCCGATGCACCCGAAACTGGCTATGGCTACATCCAGAGCGGCCAGCCTTATGGCGCAGCATCCGGTGCGGATGCGCCACGGCTGATTGCCCGCTTTGTGGAAAAACCTGACCTGGCCACCGCCCAGTCTTACCTGGACGCAGGCAACTACCTGTGGAACAGCGGCTTGTTCATGATGCGTGCCTCGGTCTGGCTGGATGCCATGGCCAGCTGCCGGCCCGACATCCTGATTACCTGCCAGGCTGCCTCGGATCAGGGCGCCACCGACGGCGAGTTTGTCCGCGTTGGCAAAGACAGTTTTGCACAGTGCCCCAGCGATTCGATCGACTACGCCGTGATGGAACGCATTGCCGCTGGCAGTGACAGCGCCAGCACCACCCTGCCACCGGGCGTGGTGTTGCCCTTGAGCGCCGGTTGGTCCGATGTGGGGGCCTGGGACGCGCTGTGGCAGGTGTTGCCCAAAGATGCGCATGGCAATGTGTCACAGGGTGATGTGCTGCTGCAGGGCTGCGAGAACACGCTGGCGCTATCCGAAGGCCGCCTAGTGGCCTGCGTGGGTGTCAGCGACCTGGTGGTGGTAGAAACCGCCGATGCGATTTTGGTGTCGCACAAGGACAAGACGCAGGATGTGAAAAAGATTGTCGACCAGCTGCGCGCTTCGGGTCGCGCCGAGGGCAGCATCCACCGCAAGGTGTTTCGCCCGTGGGGCTCTTACGATGGCATCGATGCGGGTGAGCGCTTTCAGGTCAAGCGCATTGTGGTCAAACCCGGTGGCACGCTGTCGCTGCAAATGCACCACCACCGCGCCGAGCATTGGGTAGTGGTGAGCGGCACAGCCCGCGTCACCAAGGGCGATGAAGTCTT
The DNA here is from genome assembly GCA_038207855.1 of Burkholderiales bacterium. GTDB lineage: Bacteria > Pseudomonadota > Gammaproteobacteria > Burkholderiales > Burkholderiaceae_C > Rhodoferax. The sequence continues at coordinate 143 of JBBQZI010000122.1, read as the reverse complement.
TTTGCTGTCAGAAAACCAGTCCACCTTCATCCCGCTGGGCACCACGCACCGGCTGGAAAATCCGGGGCGCGTGGCTTTGGAGATGATTGAAGTGCAGTCGGGCTCTTATCTTGGCGAAGACGACATCGTGCGGTTTGAGGATG
>JBBQZI010000121.1:0-9741 GCA_038207855.1 Burkholderiales bacterium | reverse complement strand
GCTTACACCCGCAGCGTGCGCATCGACGGCATTGGCCGTGGCGGCAAAGTGCGCGATGAAACGCTTGAAATCCGCAGCCTGAACAATGCCCGTTTTCCGCGTGGCCGCAAAGGCAAGGTGGCTGACCTGGGCTTCAAGCCGACTTCTATTGCACGTATCGAATAGACCCGTCATGTTGCTACCGTACCGTGCGGTTGATCTGTTCATCCATCCTGCCTGTCAGCGTCCCCAGCCATTCAAAAGCAAAATGTCTGGGAGGCGTTTTTCAATGCCAAGGGAATGGCACGGTGCAGGGGCACCGAACTCGGGTGTCGGTCAGGCAGCTGCCAACTCGTCCCAAGCGCTCAGTGCATCGGCTGCCGTCATCAGGCCGGGGCCGCCCGCCATGTAGACGCACACGCCCAGCATTTCTTCGAGCTCGGCGCGGGTGCAGCCCAGCCGTTGCAAGGCCTTGACGTGAAAGGCAATGCAGCCGCCGCAGTGCGATGTGACACCAATGGCCAATGCAATCAGTTCCTTGTGCTTGGCGCTGACCAGGCCCTCGGCCATGGCAGCCTTGGCCATCTGGCCAAAACCGAGCATGGTTTCGCTTTGGGACTTGCGAAACGGGCCCAGCTTGTCATTGATGCCGTTCATCAGGTCTTTGGCTTCAAACGTACTCATGAAAATTTCCTTTTTAAAAAATAGTGATTCGATCCAGCCATCCGGCATAAAACCTCGGGGTCGCGTGCGGGGTGTGGGCCAGTTTGGTGTGGCTGCATTTTAAGGATCGCTAACCACCTAAACTATGCGCCCATGAAACAAAGACAACTTGGCTCCTTCTCGGTGAGTGCCATCGGCCTGGGCTGCATGAATTTCAGTCACGGCTATGGCGAACCGGTGTCGCAGGATCAGGCCGAGCGGGTGCTGCTTACCGCCCTGGATGCGGGTGTCACGCTGTTTGACACCGCGGCCTTGTACGGCTTTGGTGCCAACGAAACCCTGGTCGGCCGGGTGATGAAGCCACACCGCCAAAAATTCACCCTCGCCAGCAAGTGTGGCATGCAGGGCGTGGATGTGAAGGGCGACGGCCAACTGGTGCGTGTGATTGATGGCCAACCCAAGACCATCCGCAAAACCTGTGAAGACAGCCTGCGGCGCCTGCAGACCGATGTCATTGATCTGTATTACCTGCACCGCTGGGACAAAAGTGTACCGATTGAAGACAGTGTGGGTGCCTTGAGCGACCTGGTGCGCAAGGGCCACATTCAGGCCATTGGTCTGAGTGAAGTGTCCGCTCAAACACTGCGGCGCGCCCATGCGGTGCACCCCATTGCAGCGATGCAATCCGAGTATTCGTTATGGACGCGCAACCCGGAAATTGCAGCCTTACAGGCCTGCAAGGATCTGGGTGTGGCGTTTGTCGCCTTCAGTCCGCTGGGGCGCGGGTTCTTCGGCGACCCGGTGCTGGATGTCACGGCACTGAATGCCAATGACATTCGTCGCACCATGCCGCGCTTTCAAGTGAATAATTTTGCCGCCAACCTGGCGCTGCTGGGCAATTACCGCCGCTTGGCCGCAGAGTTGGGTTGCACATCGTCGCAATTGGCACTGGCCTGGTTGCTGCACAAATCAGCGCACATCATTCCCATTCCCGGCACCACCAGCGTGGCGCATCTACGAGAAGACTTGCAAGCCGTTAACGTGCGTCTGAGTATTGCCGATCTGGCCCAGCTTGACGCACTGATCAAGCCCGCCGACGTGGCTGGCACACGCTACAACCCGCAGGGCATGAGCGAGACAGATACCGAGCAGGTTTGACAGCAGCTTTACAGTAAAAAAGCGGCATTACTTTGAGCATTCGAACCAAACTTATTCTGCTGGCCATTTTGCCGATGGCCGCGGCCTTGTTGCTGATTGCGCTCGCCGTGCGCCACCAGCAGGCTGACCTTGCCGAGCGCGAGCACCAACTGGTGGAACGCGCCTATATGGATGCCCGGCGCACTGAGTTGCGTCATTATGTTGAGCTGGCGATCAGCACCGTCTTGCCTTTGTACGACCAGGCGGGAGACCCGCTTGAGGGTCAGCGCCAGGCTCTGAAGCTGCTGAGCTCGCTTGACTACGGCACAGATGGTTATTTCTTTGTGTACGACATGTCTGGCACGGTGCTGATGCATTCACGCCAACCCGAGCTGATTGGGCGCAACCTGTTCAATCTGCGTGACCCCATAGGCCGCGCACCGATTCAGGATTTGATTGCGGCCGCCAAGGCGGGCGGTGGGTTTGTTGATTACCTTTGGCGCAAGCCCTCCAGCGGCCAGATGGTGCCCAAGTTGGGTTACGTGGCGGGACTGCCGAAATGGCAGTGGATGCTGGGGACCGGACTGTATCTGGACGACATCCGGCAAACCATGGCTCAACTTGATCAGGAAGCTGGCACAAACATCTCGACGACGCTGATCTGGATTGCTGGCATTGCGGCGCTCAGCATGGCACTTATCAGCGCCGGCGGTTTGACGCTCAATTTCACCGAACACCGCGCAGCAGACGTGAAACTGCGTTTGATGGCACGTCAGGTGGTGCAGTCGCAAGAGGACGAGCGCGCCCACCTGGCACGCGAGTTGCATGACGGCACCAGTCAGACGCTGGTGTCTGCCAAGCTGCTGATCGAATCGGCGGTGGACGACCTTCAAGGTGGCGCGATGCCGACCACCAAGGGTCTGATCAGCGCGCTGGACCGGGTGACCGATAGTCTGACCGAGATGCGCCGCATCTCGCACCGGTTGCGCCCAGCCATGCTCGATACCCTGGGCTTGCCTGCGGCGCTGGAACAACTGGCGCGTGAGTTTGGCGACGCCAGACAGTTGCAGATTGACGTGCTGATGTGCCAAGCTGATCAGGAGCTGCCAGACAGTGTCAAAACAGCCTTGTTTCGGGTCGCCCAGGAGGCGCTGACCAACGTTGTCAAGCATGCTGGCGCCCACCGGGTGCAAATTAGCCTGGCTGTGAGCGAATCTGCGGGTGTTCAACTTGATCTGATCGATGATGGCAGCGGGTTTGATCTGGACGCCGTCAACCGCGATCCGGAGCGTGGCATCGGGCTGCGCAACATCCGCGAGCGGCTGGCATCGCTGGGAGGCCATGTGGTGTTTCAGTCCCAACCAGGGCACGGTACGCAGTTGCAAGCCCAGGTCCCGCCTGAGGCGCTCAAACTGTTAAAATAGGGAGCTTGAAGCAATGAGCCTCAGCAATGTCCGGTTGATGTTGGTGGACGATCACCCGATGGTGCGTGAAGGCTTGCGCGCGCGGCTTGAAAAGGTCGATGGCATCAAAGTAGTTGCCGAAGCCGGTTGCGCCGTCGAAGCCTTGGCTGCACTGGCCGCGACCCAGGTGACGCTGGTGTTGATGGACATCGGCATGAAGCAAGTCGACGGCATTGAGTTGACAGCCCGTGTGTTGACCGCCTACCCGGCCGTGCGCGTGCTGATGTTCAGCATGTATGACAACCCGGAATTTGTGCAACGTGCCCTGCAGGCGGGTGCCAGTGGCTACCTGCTCAAGGACGCACCCGCCGGTGAGATCATCGCTGCAATTGAGGTGGTGGCGAGCGGCGCCACCTACCTGAGCCCCGGCGTGTCGGGTCGCCTGTTTCGCGGGCAGGCACCGCGCTCGCTGCTGACACCCAGAGAAAGTGAAATCCTGGCAGCGATAGGGCGGGGCGAGTCCAGCAAACGCATTGCCGCCACCTTGAACCTGAGTTTTCGAACCATTGAAGCGCACCGTCAAAGCATCAAGCGCAAGCTTGACATCGACGGCCAGGCAGACCTGATCCGGTACGCGCTGGAGCACACCCGGCCCGTCTGCTTGACAGGTCTTGCGCCTAGGGTTAACCCTTAGGTATTGCTACCTGCCGTGTCACGTGGTTCGACGGATGCGTCCGGGCGCACGTCCTCCGAAAATCGCACGCATGGCGTGAATTCGCATGCCATGTGTCGATGATTCAAATTGAAGGAGACAAGGCATGGACGGAATTCGGCGCCACATTTTGTGGCTTGGAATCGCAATTTTGGGGACTTTTGCACTGGCTACCGTGGCGTTGGGCCGGGGTGAATCGGTCAGTGCGCTGTGGGTGGTGGTAGCCGCCATGTGCGTCTACCTGATCGCCTACCGTTATTACAGTTTGTTCATGGCCACCCGCGTGCTGGAGCTTGATCCAACACGCCAAACGCCAGCCTGGACGCGTAATGACGGACTGGACTATGTGCCCACCAACAAGCAAGTGCTGTTCGGCCACCACTTCGCGGCCATTGCCGGGGCTGGACCGCTGGTCGGACCGGTGCTGGCGGCCCAAATGGGTTACCTGCCAGGGCTGCTGTGGATTTTGGTCGGCGTGGTGTTTGCTGGCGCGGTGCAAGACTTTATTGTGCTGTTCATCTCCACCCGGCGTGATGGTCGTTCGCTGGGCGACCTGATCAAACAAGAACTGGGCACCATCCCCGGAATGATCACGCTGTTTGGCACCTTCATGATCATGATCATCATTCTGGCGGTGCTGGCACTGATTGTGGTCAAGGCGCTGGCCGACTCACCTTGGGGCAGTTTTACCGTGGCCGCCACCATTCCGGTAGCCTTGTTCATGGGCATCTACTTGCGCTTTATTCGGCCGGGGCGCATCGGCGAGGTCTCGGTGATCGGCTTTGTGCTTTTGATGGCGGCCATCTTTGGCGGCCAGTGGGTCAGCCTGAACCCAACCTGGGCACCGATGTTCAGCTTTGATGGCAAGTCGCTGGTCTGGATGCTGATTGGTTACGGCTTCATTGCGGCATCCATTCCGGTCTGGTTGCTGCTGGCACCGCGCGACTACCTGTCCACCTTCTTGAAAATCGGCACCATCGTCGCGCTGGCGATCGGCATCGTGATTGTCTCGCCCGATCTGCAAATGCCGCGCGTAACGCAGTTTGCCCAAGGTGGCGGACCGGTGTGGGCGGGCAACATGTTTCCGTTTTTGTTCATCACCATCGCCTGCGGTGCCGTGTCAGGCTTTCATGCGCTGATCGCTTCGGGTACGACACCCAAGATGCTGGAGAACGAGACCCACGCCCGCTTCATCGGCTACGGCGGCATGCTGGCTGAATCGTTTGTTGCCGTGATGGCGCTGACCGCGGCCTCTTGCATTGAACCTGGCGTTTACTTTGCCATGAACAGCCCGGCGGCGCTGGTGGGCAGCGATGTCGTCACGGTGGCGCAGACCGTTTCAAGCTGGGGCTTTGTCATCACACCTGAGCAACTGTTGCAAACCGCCAAAGACGTGGGTGAAAACACCATCCTGTCACGCGTGGGCGGTGCACCGACCTTGGCGGTCGGCATGGCCCACATCCTGCAGCAAGTGGTCGGTGGCAAAACGATGATGGCCTTCTGGTACCACTTTGCAATTCTGTTCGAGGCCTTGTTCATTCTGACGGCCGTGGATGCGGGCACCCGCGCCGGACGCTTCATGCTGCAAGACCTGCTGGGCAGCTTTGTGCCGGCGTTCAAACGCACTGACTCACTGCCGGCCAATCTGCTGGCGACCGGTCTGTGCGTGTCCGCCTGGGGCTACTTTTTGTACCAGGGCGTGATTGATCCGCTGGGCGGCATCAACACACTTTGGCCGTTGTTTGGCATCTCCAACCAAATGCTGGCGGCTGTGGCGTTGTTGTTGGGCACCGTCGTGCTGTTTAAGATGAAGAAGGACCGCTACGCCTGGGTGACGATCGCACCCGCCACCTGGCTGCTGATTTGCACACTGACGGCTGGCTGGTTGAAGATATTCTCGGACGATGTCAAGGTCGGCTTTCTGGCCCATGCTGCCAAGTATTCCGATGCCTTGGTGCAAGGCAAGATTCTGGCGCCAGCCAAGACCGCTGAGGCCATGTCGCGCATCGTTTTTAACGACCGGCTCGATGCCGCGCTGTGCGCGCTGTTCATGTTTGTCGTCATCAGCATGCTGTTCTACAGCGTGCGGGCCGTGTTCGCGGCGCGCCTGGCGAACAAGCCAACGATGCATGAGTCACCCTTTGTTGCCATGCCACTGGTTGCGGCGGCCGTGGTCTGATGTCAAACACAAGCTCTGGCCCGTTTGCGGCGCTGCAAGCGGCATCGAACGACTTGGGCAAGGCTGGCCGCTATTTCACGCAGAGCCTGCGTCTGATGGTCGGCGTGCCGCGCTATGACACGTATCTGGCGCACCGGGGTGTCACCCACCCCGGCGAGCCGGTGATGTCGTACGAGGAGTTTTTCCGTGAGCGGCAAGCTGCCCGCTACGGCGGCGGCCCGGGGCGCATGGGGCGCTGCTGCTGAAAGTCTTGGTGAGTGCTATAAATTAAATAGCTACTTGCGCTTATTCGACGTGGGCTAGAGGTCGTTTTTACTTAAAAATAACGGATTTTTCTGGACAAACGAGATTCTGGCAGAAATTGCGGTAACTACAAAAAACCATAGCGCCTTGCGCCCTGTTTATAAGGGCTCAAGGCGCTATTTCTATTTAACGCTGACGGATGCTTACAGGTTGTCAGTGAAGCTGCGCAGCTTGTCCGAGCGGCTGGGGTGCTTGAGCTTGCGCAGCGCCTTGGCCTCGATCTGGCGAATGCGCTCACGCGTCACGTCAAACTGCTTGCCGACTTCTTCCAGCGTGTGGTCGTTGGTCATCTCGATGCCAAAACGCATGCGCAGCACTTTGGCTTCGCGCGGGGTCAGGCTGTCGAGGATGTCTTTCACCACGTCGCGCAGGCCAGCCTGCATGGCGGCTTCCATCGGGGCGGTGTTGGCGCCGTCTTCGATGAAATCGCCCAGGTGGCTGTCGTCGTCATCACCAATCGGGGTTTCCATCGAAATGGGTTCCTTGGCGATCTTCATGATCTTGCGGATCTTGTCTTCCGGGATTTCCATGCGCTCGGCCAACACGCTGGCATCGGGCTCGTAGCCAAATTCCTGCAGATGCTGACGACTGATGCGGTTCATCTTGTTGATGGTTTCGATCATGTGCACCGGAATCCGGATAGTGCGCGCCTGATCCGCAATACTGCGGGTAATGGCCTGACGAATCCACCAGGTAGCGTAGGTCGAGAACTTGTAGCCGCGACGGTATTCAAACTTGTCTACGGCCTTCATCAGACCAATGTTGCCCTCCTGGATCAGGTCGAGGAACTGCAGGCCGCGGTTGGTGTACTTCTTGGCAATCGAGATCACCAGGCGCAAGTTGGCCTCGATCATTTCCTTCTTGGCTGCGCGTGAGGCATATTCGCCCTCGTTCATGCGCTTGTTGATGTCTTTGAGCTGGTCCAGCGGCACCACGACCTTGGATTGCAAGTCCATCAGGCGTTGCTGCAATTCCTGCACCGGCGGAATGCTGCGGCCCATGGTGGCGCTCCAGGGTTTGCCGGCAGCCGCTTGCTTTTCGATCCATTTCAGGTCGAGCAGGTGGCTGGCAACCTTGTTGTGGTGCTTGTCGCGGCCACTGAACTCGGCGATGAACTGGACTTGCGGGTAGCCGCACTTGTCAACAATGATGCGGCGCAGTTCGCGCTCTTTCTTGCGCACGTCGTCCACCTGGCCGCGCACCATGTCGCACAATTTTTCAATGGTTTTGGCGGTAAAGCGGATGGACATCAGCTCGTCCGACAGCAGCCTTTGTGTCTTGAGGTAGCTCGCTGTGCCGTAGCCTTCTTTTTCGTATATTTGGTGAATCGATTCGAAATACTCGCGCAGACGGTCAAAGCGGCTCATCGCCTCTTTTTTGAGTTCTTCAAGCTTTTTGGTCAGCGCCTTGGAGCCACCTTTGCCATCGTCATCGTCATCGGCATCGAACTCGTCAAAGTCTTCTTCGGCCACGTAATCGTCGGCTTCATTCGGGTTGGTAAAACCGTCAACGATGGTGGTGATGACCACCTTGTCGCTGCGAATGTCTTCACCGAGTGCCAGGATCACATCAATGGTGGCGGGTGAGGCGGAAATCGCCTCCATCATGGCCATCAAACCGCCTTCAATGCGCTTGGCAATTTCAATTTCGCCTTCGCGGGTGAGCAATTCAACGGTACCCATTTCGCGCATGTACATGCGCACCGGGTCGGTGGTGCGGCCAAATTCGCTGTCAACGGTGGACAGGGCGGCTTCGGCTTCTTCTTCGGCTTCCTCTTCGGTAGCAGCGGTGGGGCCATTGTTGTTGAGCAACAAAGTCTCGGCATCGGGTGTGTGCTCGTACACGGCAACACCCATGTCGTTGAGCATGGAGATGACAACCTCCAGCGTTTCCGCATCGACCAGCTTGTCGGGCAGGTGGTCGGAGATTTCGCCGTGGGTCAGGTAGCCGCGGGTTTTGCCGAGCTTGATCAGCGCTTTCAGACGCAAACGGCGCTTGACAACTTCTTCTTCCGACAGAATGGTCTCATCCAGACCAAATTCCTTCATCAGCGCACGCTCTTTGGACTTGCTGATTTTCATGCGCAAAGGCTTGACTTTTTCGGTGGTAGCGGCGGCATCAGTGGCTTCAACCACCGGCTCGCCTGCCAGATCGTCCTCGATGTCGGACATGTCCAGGTCATCCGCATCACCGGCTTCTTTGCCGGCTTTCGGCTTGCGACCGCGTTTGGCACCGGTGCTGGCCTTGGCGGGTGCGCTGGTCTCGGCAGCAGCGACCGGGGCAGCGGCTTTGGCCTTGACCGGGGTGCTTGGCAGCTCGCCAGCTTTCGGAGCCCGGGTGACTTTTTTCTTGTCGGGGAGTTCGGCTGGCTTGATCAATTTCTTGTCGGCGACGACGGGCATGGCTTTGGTCTTGGAAACGGTCACGGGCGCTACTTTCGGTTCAACGGTTTTGCTGGCAAATGTCTTGACAGGGCTGGTTTTTGCCACCGCTACGGCAGCATTCTTGATCTTTTGAGCGGGCATGGTGAATCCTCAAAATGGCAATAACAGACGTCATCAACGCTGAAAAAAATCAGCGAGCAATAAAATTTACTGGGGAATCTGATCTATGGGACAAGATGTGTGGGCGAACATTTGGAATGCAATCCTTGCGGTAGGTTGGCCGGATGCTTGAGGGTGCATGCTGTGGCCGGGCCCGGAGGTGCTGCTGTCGCTCTTGCCTGAAAAGGGCGGATTATACCGTTTCGCGCTCAGGCGGCTGATTCCAGCACCAAGCGGCGGGCTTGCAGCTCACGGTAACGCTGCAGCGCGCTGGGGTCGGCTTTGGAAGCCTCAATGGCCAGCGTCTCATCGATTTTGAGCTGCTCGATCAGCATCCGGTTGAGCAGGTGGCGCAGCTCGGCCAGCGCTTCGGCGGCATCGTCCTCGGTGCCCAGTTCATAGCCCGCCATGAGTTTGCTGGCAAAGGCTTCACTGGCATGACCCTGCAGACCTTCGCGCAGCGCCGCCCAGGGCTGCGCACCATGTTCATGCAGTTGGCGCTCCAGCCAGGAAAACAGCGGTCCGTGCGGCACCTCCAGGTTGCACAACAGGTGGTGATCTTCGGCCGACAAGGTTTCCAGTGCGGCCATGTTGTTGAGCAAAATCCGCACCGCGTGATCGGCCCGGCTGGTGGGTAGCCGACTATTTCCCATACTTCGGACTGGAGCCGAAGATTTACGCTTTTTAGGGCTATAGCCCTCGTAGTCATTGCGTGAGTAGCTATCTTTTTTATAATTATCTGAGGGCTCGCGCTGCTTCTTTGCGGCGGTCGGGTGCCAGACGTTCATCAGCTCACGGGCAGTCAGTTGCACCATGTCGGCA
>JBBQZI010000120.1:0-9765 GCA_038207855.1 Burkholderiales bacterium | reverse complement strand
GTCTGCATCGACCATCATCTGGAAAGCGCGCGAATATAAGAAATCGCCAACCAGCACGCTGGCCGGGTTGCCAAAGGTCTCATTGGCGGTGGCGTTACCGCGGCGCAGCGATGAGTCATCGACCACGTCATCGTGCAGCAGTGTGGCGGTGTGAATGAACTCAACCACGGCGGCCAGATTGAAACGCTGCGCCCCTTTGAAGCCCAGTGCGCCGCAAATCAGCAGCAGCAGGGCCGGGCGCAGTCGCTTGCCACCGGCCGAAATGATGTAGCGCGACACTTGGCCTACCAGCGGCACGCCAGAGTCCAGGCGATGGGCGATAACCTGGTCAACCTCGTGCATGTCTGGCGCGATGATTGCCATGGACGGCGATGTGCTGGGGGTGTTGGCTTGCAAGACAGTAGGCTCGTTTGATTTGCCCGGATTATAGAAAGCCTCAAGTGACAAAAATATTGGCAATTGGCTGCCGCTAAGCCGACTTGGTTTGCAGTCAAGGCCTGCAAGGGCGCGTCAATCGATTATTCCCGCATAATGCCGCCTGACAATTCAACCCCAAACTGCGCTACATATTGATGCCTTCCCCCCTGTCGCCAGGCTGTTTTGAGCCCTCGCTTTACCGCGCTCGTCCCCATGCAAACGCCCTTTGAACTTAGCCTTGGCTGGCGCTACACGCGCGCCGGTCGCGCGACCCGACGCAACGGATTTATTTCGTTTATTTCAGGCGTTTCCATGCTCGGCATTGCGCTAGGCGTGGCGGCGCTGATCATCGTGCTGAGTGTCATGAATGGCTTTCAGAAAGACGTGCGTGACCGCATGCTCGGCGTCGTGTCGCACATCGAGATATTTGCGCCCAACGGCGCTGCCTTGCCCGATGTGGCGCGCACTTTGACCGAAGTTCGCACCAATTCGGCGGTCATTGGTGCTGCGCCTTTTATAGCTACTCAGGCACTGCTGGCAAGGGGTGAGGACATGAAAGGCACTATTGTTCGGGGAATTGATCCGGCCCGCGAGCCCGATGTCACTGACTTGGCCGAGGGCTTGAAAAACTCCGCGTTGACGCGGCTCATTCCCGGTGAATTTGGCATTGTGCTGGGTGGTGAGCTGGCGCGCAGTCTGGGCGTGGTGCAGGGTGATAAGGTGACGCTGGTGGCCCCCAGTGGGCAAGTGACGCCCGCAGGCGTGGTGCCGCGCCTCAAGCAGATGACGGTGGTCGGTACCTTTGATTCGGGCCACTTTGAATATGACTCGGCGTTGGTGCTGATGCACATTGAAGACGCTGCGCGGATTTTTCGTCTAGAAGGGCCTACCGGCATACGCGTTCGCTTGAAAGACCTGCACCAAGCGCGCGAGGTGGCGGCACAACTAGCCGGCACGCTCAGCGATCATCTGTTGATTCGTGACTGGACGCAGCAAAACCGCACTTGGTTTGCCGCCGTGCAGCTCGAAAAACGCATGATGTTCATCATCCTGACGCTGATCGTGGCGGTAGCGGCATTCAACCTGGTCAGCACACTGGTGATGACCGTCACCGACAAACGTGCTGACATTGCGATTTTGCGCACGCTGGGTGCCAGCCCGGGCAGCATCATGGCCATTTTTGTGGTCCAGGGCGCCATGGTCGGCGTGCTTGGAACGGTGGTGGGCTTGCTGCTGGGCTTGGGCGTGGCGTTCAACATTGATGTGATTGTGCCGGCGCTGGAGCATTTGCTCGGAGCCACCTTTTTGCCGCGCGATGTCTACCTGATCAGCCACATGCCGAGTGATCCGCAGCAGGGCGACATCGTGCCGATTGCGCTGATATCGTTGGTGCTGGCGTTCATCGCCACGCTGTACCCAAGCTGGCGCGCCAGCCGAGTTAACCCGGCGGAGGCCTTGCGCTATGAGTAAGCCTGTTGGTGAGCCGGTCTTGAGCGCGCGCGGCCTGACCAAGCGTTTTTCTGAGGGGCGGCTGGATGTGACGGTGCTGCAAGGCGTGGATCTGGATGTGCGCGCTGGTGAGACGCTGGCCATCGTCGGGGCATCGGGTTCGGGCAAAAGCACCTTGTTGCATTTACTGGGCGGCCTTGACGCGCCCACCAGTGGCGCGGTCATGCTGCTGGGGCAAGACCTGGCACACCAAAGCGCCGCCGCGCAGGGCCGTTTACGCAACCAGCATTTGGGTTTTGTCTACCAGTTTCACCACTTGCTGGCTGAATTCAGTGCGCTCGAAAATGTTGCCATGCCACTATGGATTAGGCGTGTAGACCGCATGAAAGCTGCGCAAGAAGCTACAAAAATACTAGCAAGTGTGGGACTTGCAGACCGGCTGCAGCACCGTCCCAGTGAGCTCTCAGGCGGCGAGCGTCAGCGCGTGGCGATCGCCCGTGCGCTGGTGACACGCCCGGCCTGCGTGCTGGCCGATGAGCCGACCGGCAACCTGGACCGCAACACCGCCCACGGCGTGTTTGACCTGATGCTGGAACTGGCGCGCACTCAGGGCACGGCATTTGTCGTGGTCACACATGACACCGCATTGGCGGCACGCTGTGCGCGCCAGGGTACCCTGGTGCTGGGCAAGCTGGCTGATCAAGCGTGACACGCTGATTCGATCAATCCATTTAAAGCAGAATTTTTCATGCCCTTGCCAACAGTCAAATCCAGGGTGTTGATCGTTGAAGACGAGTTGATCGTGGCGCGCGATATCGCCCAGCAACTCATCGACCTGGGATATGGGCTGGCTGGCAGCGCAACTACCGGCGAAGACGCGGTTGCACTGGCCTGTGAGTTGCGACCCGATCTGGTGCTGATGGACATTCAATTGGCCGGCGACATGGACGGCATTGCCGCCGCCCAGATCATTCGCGCGAAATTTGCCGTACCGGTGGTGTTCCTTACAGCCTTTGCGGCCGACGATGTGTTGGAGCGGGCCAAGCTGACGGAGCCGTTTGGCTACATTCTGAAGCCTTTTGCCGAGCGCGAGTTGCGCACCGTGCTGGCCATGGCGCTGTACAAACACCAGGCCGAGGCCAAGCTGCTGACCAGCACACGCCAGCTCAAAGCGCTGTCGCAGCGGGTGCTTGAAGCGCAAGAGCTTGAGCGTCGGCGCGTCGCCCTTGAGCTGCATGATGAATTGGGCCAATCGCTGACCGCCATCAAGATCAACCTGCAGCTCAGCGAGCGCTTCAAAGACCAGTCGCCCAGCGACCTGAACCAGGAAAACATCCGCATTGTGGAAGAGGCACTCCAGCAGGTGCGCCACCTGGCTACCGCGCTGCGGCCATCCATGCTCGATGACCTGGGGCTGGCCCCGGCGCTGAAATGGATTGCCGAACAAACCGCCCAACGCTGCGGTTTTGCCGTCACGTTTCACCACGAGCGGGTGCAGTCGCGGCTGGCCGGCGAAATCGAGACCGCGTGCTTTCGCATCGTCCAAGAGGCGCTGACCAATGTGGCGCGTCATGCCAATGCGCGTCAGGTGGATATCAAGCTGTCCCGTGACGACGATGACTTGCTGCTGCTCGTGCAAGACGATGGCAACGGCTTTGATCTGGCGGCCATGCGTGAGCGCGCCGTCGCCGGTGGCAGCCTGGGGGTGTTGGGCATGCAGGAGCGCGCCACGCTGTTGGGCGGGCAACTCGACATTGATTCAAGCCCCGGGCGCGGTAGCACCCTGCAGCTCAGGTGCCCTTGGCGCATTCAGGAGCAGTCCGCATGAGTGCCGTGCGCGTGCTGCTGGCAGACGACCACACGCTGGTGCGTGCGGGCTTGCGCAAACTGCTTGAATCGTTGCCCGATTTTGTTGTGGTGGGCGAGGCCGGTGATGGCCTGCAATTGCTCGCACTGGCTGAGCAACTGCAGCCGCAACTGGTGTTGATGGACATAGCCATGCCCAGCTTGAACGGCATTGAGGCCACCGCCCGGTTGCTGAAAGCCCAGCCCGACATTCGCGTGTTGATTCTGTCGATGCATCAAAACGAAGAATATGTGCGCCAGGCCTTGCGCCATGGTGCCGTGGCCTATTTGCTCAAAGATTCCGCCACGATGGAGTTGGAACTGGCCTTGGCTGCCGTGTTGCGCGGTGAAACCTATCTGAGCCCAGCGGTCTCCAAAGGCGTGGTGCATGACTATGTGCAGCGCCTGCGCGGCGAAGATCAACCCGGCGAGCTGCTGTCACCGCGCCAGCGCGAAGTGTTGCAACTGATTGCCGAAGGCCACAGCACCAAAGAAATCGCCCGCCGGCTTGGCCTGTCCACCAAAACGGTTGAGACACACCGCAGCCAACTCATGAAACAGCTCAACATTCATGAAGTCACAGGCCTGGTGCGCCACGCCATGCGGATTGGCCTGGTTTCTTTATAAAAACAGGCTGTAGCCCTCTCACTGATTGCGCAGTGCACTATACTGTTAATAGCATTTTGAGTTTTCACTCAGGTGTTTACCCAAGCCGATTCAGGTGTTTGCCTGATACCGTTTTGAGCGCAATGCCGCTAACCTCCGCGGATGAGAAAACCCCGCATCCTGATCGTCGAAGACGAACTGGTCGTCGCCCGCGACATCCGTTTGCAACTTGAAGCACTGGGCTACACGGTAGTCGGCGAGGCCGATACCGGTGAACAAGCCGTTGACCTGGCCGCGCAGTTGCAGCCTGACCTGGTGCTGATGGACATTCAATTGGGCCGCGGTATGGATGGCATTGCCGCCGCTCAGGCAATTTGCGCCGAGCGCGACCTGCCGATTGTTTTTTTGACCGCCTTCAGCGCCGATGAGTTGCTGGAGCGCGCCAAGCTGGCGCAGCCTTACGGTTATATCCTGAAGCCTTTTACTGAGCGCGAGCTGCGCACGGTGCTTGACATGGCGCTGTACAAACACCAGGCTGATGCCAAGCTGCGCGAGCTGGCCTTGCACAACCAGACCATTCTGGACAACCTGCTGCACGGCGTGATCTGCTTCAACGAGCAAGGTTTGATAACGACCGGCAACCCCAGCGCGGCGGTCATGTTTGGCTATGACGCCCACCAGCTTCCCGGCTGCAATGTGTTTGAGTTGATCCCTGACCCGCATCGCCGACAGGACGACAACTGTGCGCAGTTCAATCAGCTCAATGCAACCGACCCGCGTTCGTGTCACCACCGTGAAACCCAAGGCCAACGCAAAGACGGCACGACCTTTCCGCTCAACCTGACCATCTCGCGCATTACCCTGTCTGGACAAATCGCCTACATCGGCATCGTGCGTGATCTGAGCGAGCGTCAGCAGAGCGAAGAAAAAATTCAGCATCTGGCTTTTTACGACGAGCTCACCGGCCTGCCCAATCGGCGTCGGCTGCTCGACCGGCTCCAGTTGGCCGCCAGCGCCTGCGTCCGTTCGGAGCAGCATGGGGCCTTGATTTTTCTCGACCTGGACCACTTCAGGCAAGTCAATGAGTCGCTGGGTCCGGGTTTTGGAGATGATCTGCTGCGCGAAGTCGCGACGCGCTTGCCACTGTGTGTGCGTGAAAACGATACGGTGGCGCATTTTGGTGGCGATGAATTCATGGTGATGCTGGAAACCCTCGGTCTGCACAGCTTGGCCGCTGCCGCCCATGCCGAGACGGTGGCCCACAAAATTCTGCTGGAACTGGCCAAGCCCTACAGCCTGCGCGGCCATGCCCATGTCAGCTCAGCCAGCCTGGGCATTGTCATGTTCAACCAGCACCTCACCTTGCCCGATGAGCTGCTCAAGATGGCAGACGTCGCCATGTACCAGGCCAAAGCCGCTGGGCGCAACACGGTGCGGTTTTTTGACCCCGCCATGCAAGCGCTGGCGCTGGCCCGTACCGCCCTCGAAAAAGAACTCAAACGCGCCTTGGTACGGCAGGAATTTGTGTTGCACTACCAACTGCAGGTGAACGCCGAAGGAGAACCAATCGGCGTCGAGGCGCTGGTGCGCTGGCAACACCCGGATCGCGGTCTGGTCGGCCCGGCTGAGTTCATTGCGCTGGCCGAAGAAACTGGCCTGATTTTGCAACTGGGTCAATGGGTGCTGCGGACCGCCTGCAAGCAACTGGTGCAGTGGAGTGGCCAGACGGAAACCGCCGACCTGATGGTGGCTGTCAACGTCAGCGCACTGCAATTTGCGCAAGCCGACTTTGTTGATGGTGTAACCCAAGCGCTGCTGCAATCCGGGGCTCGGGCCCAGCGGCTCAAGCTGGAATTGACCGAGAGCATGCTGTTGCATGATGTGCCTGAGGTGATTGCCAAAATGCGTGCCATCAAGGCGCTCGGCGTGAGTTTCTCGCTCGATGACTTTGGCACCGGCTACTCGTCACTGGCTTACCTCAAGCGCCTGCCGCTTGATCAACTGAAGATCGACCAGGCCTTTGTGCGTGATCTGCAAACGAACCCGGACGATGCCGTCATCTCGCAGACCATTGTGTCGCTGGGGCAACACCTGGGCATGCATGTGATTGCTGAAGGGGTCGAAACCGCCTACCAGCATGAAACCCTGCGCCGCATGGGGTGCAACGCCTTTCAGGGCTACTATTTTGGCCGCCCCACAGCACCTGAGGAGCTGCTGCTGAAATTTACAAAAATAACGCCTTTAGCCCTTATGGCATAAGCGCGGACAGCTATTCATTTATGAGTATTTGTCGGCTTCTTCTGACATTGTTTTTGGCAGCATGGTTGAGCCAGGCCGGGGCTTTCGCAACGCCCGCTGCGCCAGCGCTGGCTGCGGCTGCGGCTGTCAGCGTGGCGATAAACGACAACGACGCGCCCTTGGATCTTCAAGCTGGCGATGCCGTTAAGAACCAATCGTTCGGTACGGCAATCCAAGGCGCGGGCCGGGCGCGCTACGCCCGCCCGATTGGCTACGCCCTGCTGGCTGCTTTGCTGCTGCTGCTGCTGGTCCTGCTGGTGCTGTGGAATGAAGCGTTGCGCCGCCAGGTGAAAGAAAAAACCGCGTCGCTGGCGGAGTCGGTGGAGGCGCTCCGTCAGCAGCAGGTGTCTGAAAAGAGGCTTGACGAAATCAAGGCGATTGCCAGCCGGGTGCCGGGGGTGGTTTACCAATACCTATTGCGACCCGATGGTAGTTCGCATTTTCTTTATGCCAGCGAGGCGATTCAAGACTTCTTTCGGGTCAATCTGAAACAGGTGTTGCAAGATGCCGCTACCGCATTTGCCGTGATGCACCCCGATGATCTGGCCGATGTCGTGCAGTCCATTCATGACTCGGCTGCGAACCTGACGCCTTGGCAGAAAGAGTTTCGGTTGAAATTTGATGACGGCACGGTGCGGTGGGTTTTTGGCAACTCGCTGCCCACGCGCCTGGCTGATGGGGGCACGCTCTGGCATGGCTTTATCGGTGATGTGACTGTGAGCCGCGCCGCCGATGAAAAACTGCGCCAGTTGTCGCGCGCTATTGAGCAGGCACCGATTGCCATTGTCATCACCGATCTGAATGGCAGCATCGACTACGTCAATCCGTGGTTTACGCAAATCACTGGCTATGCGCTCGATGAAGTGCAGGGCAAAACCCCAAAATTTTTGCAGTCCGGGTGTACCGCCCCACAGGCCTATGTGGATCTGTGGAACACCCTGTGCGCCGACCATGTCTGGCACGGTGAGCTGCACAACCGCAAGAAAAATGGCGAGCTGTTCATTGAGCAAGCCGTCATTGCGCCGGTGCTGGATGCCAGCGGGCACGCCACCCATTACGTGGCCGTGAAACAAGATATCAGCCAGCGCAAACAGGCAGAGCAGGCGCTGCAGCAGTCGCTGCAGGAAAAAGTGGCGCTGCTCAACGAAGTGCACCACCGGGTTAAAAACAACCTGCAAGTCATCACCAGCCTGCTGCGTCTGGAAGCCGCGCGCAGCGCGCAGCCTGATACCAAAGCGGTGCTTAAAGACATGCAGGGCCGCATTTACGCCATGGCCTTGCTGCATGAGTCGCTTTACCGCGCTGGCAACTTTGCCTCGATTGACCTGGCGACGTACCTCAAGCAGTTGGCGATGCAGGCTTTTCGCGCCCAGAGCAGTGACAGCGCTGCCGTGCGACTGGTGCTGGAGCTGGCCGCGGTCGATGTCATTCTGGATCAGGCCACGCCGTGTGGCCTGCTGGTTAACGAGCTGATTTCAAACGCCCTCAAACACGGATTTCCCGACGGCCGCGTGGGTGAAGTGCGGGTGGTGTTGCAACCCGGCCCGCTGGCAAGTAGCTGGCAGCTAACGGTCTGCGACACCGGTGTCGGTTTGCCCGATGATTTTCTGGCGCGGCGCGCGCAGTCGCTGGGTCTGCAACTGGTGGCCGATCTGGCACGCCAACTTGGTGGCACGCTGGAAATTGAGCCCGGCCCGGGGGCAAACTTCAAGGTGACATTTCCGGTGCAAGCGCCAGCGCACTAGCCATGTCTCATTCCATTTTCAGATCGATAGGAGCGCGAGAAGCGAAGCCGCAGACAGTGCAGACGCACGGCAAGGCACAGCAACAACAGATTCTATTGGTATGGAAATGGAATCAGGTGTTTCACTTGTCAAACTAGGGTAATGCCCCGATTTTCAGACGACTGGGCACTGCGTAAAGTCAGGCTCATGAACCGCAATCACGCTTTTCATCCAAGCAGGGGCAAATCATGACCCTGAGAATTTTGTTGGTCGACGACAACCTGACCTTTCTGGCATCGGTCAAAAAATACCTGTTGATGTTGCCCAACACCGCTGTGGTGGCTGAAGCACATGACGGTGCGCAGGCGCTGGTGCTGGTACAGCAGTGGCTGCCCGATTTGGTGTTGCTTGACATCGTGATGCCCGGCATGAACGGTCTGACAGTTGCCAAAACCATACAGGGCTGGCCTAATCCACCAAAAATTCTGTTTTTGTCGATGCACGACAACGAGTCTTACCGCAGCGCAGCCAGTGCACTTGGTGTGCTGGGCCTAGTTGGCAAGGCCAATTTTGTGGCGGAACTGCTGCCGATTATTTCAAGCTTGACAGCACCCGTTACCCAGGGGCAAACATGATGCGTTTCAATACCGTGGGCTTGCAAAAGTATTACCCCGCTGGCCTGGGCCTGCTGGCTGCACTGGCGCTGCTGGTGGTTGGCGCAGCCAGTTGGCTGGCCTTGGGTTTGGCGCTATTGCTTGCCGCCGCTGGCATTCTGCTGGGATGGCAGTTGTCCAGGCAACAAGCCGCCATGCAGCAGGCGATCGATGACTACCTGGCGGGCCAAGCCCAATTTGGCGCTGAAGTGGCCCCCATCTGGAAAGGCCACATTGAATCCTCGCGCGACCAGATGGCCGTAGCCGTCAACGACCTGTCGGATCGCTTTGGTGGCATTGTCGACAAGCTCGATGTGGCCTTGCGCACTGCCATGCAAGCCACTGACAACGTCGAAAACAACAGTGGCGGTGTCGTTGCGGTCTTTACCAAAAGCGAGAAAGACCTGGGCGCACTGATTGCCGTGCAGCAGACCTCCATGAAAAACATGGAAGCCATGCTGGCCAAAGTGCAGGGACTTGACCGCTTTGTCGGTGAACTGCATGACATGGCATCTGACGTGGCGCGCATCGCCCAGCAGACCAACCTGCTGGCCTTGAATGCCGCCATTGAAGCCGCTCGCGCCGGTGAACTCGGTCGCGGTTTTGCCGTGGTCGCGAAAGAATTTCGTATGCTGTCGAACCAGTCCGGCGAAACTGGCAAAAAGATTTCTGAAAAAGTCAAAATCATCAGTGCCGCCATTGTGGACACCTGTACCGTGGTGCGCGAATCGGTGGTGGCCGAAGACAGCTCGCTTGAATCGGTTCACACCACC
>JBBQZI010000119.1:0-9791 GCA_038207855.1 Burkholderiales bacterium | reverse complement strand
CATGTTGGCCGAGTTCTGCATTTCACCAATCACCGAGCCAATGGTTTTTGGCAGGCCCTGGCCACCAAAGTCCACTGGGTGTTGCAAGCCCTGCCAACCCGCCTCGGTGTACTGCTTGAAGGCTTCCTTGAAGCCCGGCGTGGCGGTTACCACGCCATCTTTCAAACTGGTCGGGTTCTTGTCGCCTTCCCAATTGAGCGGGCTAAGTACACCCTCGTTAAATTTGGCGGCTTCTTCAAGCACTGCCTGGGCGGTCTCAAAACCAGCATCCTCCATGCCTGGCATTTTTGCAATCTGCTCAATGTCAGCCAGGTACTTGATGTTGAACAACATGTCTTTGAGGGGTGCAACGTAACTCATGATGATTTCTCCATTTAACGCATTGCGTCAGATTGACGGCCAGGTGGGCAAAAAAAAAGGGCATCGCGCTGGATGCCCGGCGGGCTTTAAGGCGTTGCTTACAACGCTGCCACCAATTCAGGTACGGCCACAAACAAGTCGGCTTCCAGCCCGTAATCAGCCACGCTGAAAATTGGTGCTTCAGCGTCTTTGTTGATCGCCACGATGACCTTGGAGTCTTTCATGCCGGCCAAGTGCTGAATGGCGCCGCTGATACCCACAGCGATGTAGAGCTGCGGTGCCACGATCTTGCCGGTCTGGCCGACTTGCCAGTCGTTGGGCGCGTAGCCGGCATCGACGGCCGCGCGGCTGGCGCCCAGGGCTGCGCCGAGCTTGTCTGCCAGTGGGGTCAGAACTTCGTTGAATTTTTCGGTGGAACCCAGTGCCCGACCACCGCTGACGATGACCTTGGCAGCGGTCAACTCGGGTCGGTCGTTCTTGGCAATTTCGCTGCCGACATACGTCGGGCTACCAGCAAGCGCCACTGCTGCTACATTTTCAATAGCTGCCGGCGCTTGTCCCGCCTGGGCTGCAGCATCAAAACCTGTGGTACGCACAGTGATGACCTTGATGGCATCGGTGCTTTGCACGGTCGCGATGGCGTTGCCAGCGTAGATGGGGCGCTCAAAAGTGTCCGCGCTGATGACTTTGGTGATATCGGACATCTGGCCCACATCAAGCTTGGCTGCTACGCGCGGGGCAATGTTCTTGCCCGAAGCCGTGGCGGCAAACAGGATGTGACTGTAGCCAGCCGCCAATGCAACCACTTGCGCGGTGACGTTTTCAGCAATGCCGTGGGCCAGTGTGTCAGCATCGATCAGCAGCACTTTGGCGACACCGGCGATTTGCGCGGCAGCAGCTGCTACGGCAGCCGCGTTGTGGCCTGCCACCAGCACATGCACATCACCACCGCACTGCAAGGCAGCGGTCACGGTGTTGAGGGTAGCTGGCTTGAGGGCGGCGTTGTCGTGTTCGGCAATTACAAGTATGGTCATTTAGATCACCTTCGCTTCGGTCTTGAGTTTGGCCACCAGGGTGGCGACATCGGGCACCTTGATACCGGCGCTACGCTTGGGTGGCTCGGTGACTTTGAGGGTCTTGATACGTGGGGCAACATCGACACCGAGGTCTTCGGGCTTGAGCACTTCAAGCGGCTTTTTCTTCGCCTTCATGATGTTGGGCAGCGTGACGTAGCGTGGCTCGTTCAGGCGCAGGTCAGCCGTCATGACGGCTGGCAAGGTGACTGCCAGGGTTTCCAGACCACCATCGATCTCGCGGGTGATGGTGGCTTTGCCATCGGCAATTTCAACTTTGCTGGCGCAGGTCACTTGCGGTAGATCGGCCAGCGCGGCCAGCATCTGGCCGGTCTGGTTGCAGTCATCATCAATGGCTTGTTTGCCCAAAATCACCAAACCGGGTTGTTCTTTGTCGACCAAGGCCTTGAGCAACTTGGCCACAGCCAATGGTTGCAGCTCTTCGGTGCTTTCGATCAAAATGGCGCGGTCAGCGCCAATCGCCATCGCGGTGCGCAGGGTTTCCTGGCATTGGGCAACGCCGCACGACACGGCAATGATCTCGGTGACGATGCCTTTTTCTTTCAGGCGCACGGCCTCTTCAATGGCAATTTCGTCAAACGGGTTCATGCTCATTTTGACGTTGGCGGTGTCTACGGCCGTGTTGTCCGACTTCACTCGGACCTTCACGTTGTAGTCCACCACACGCTTGACTGCGACCAGGACTTTCATGAGGTGTGCTCTCCAAATAGTTAAAAAATAGGCAATCTTCACATCGCGCAGGCATCAATCTGATTGACGTGCACGTCAACACTAGCATTCTATGCGGCTGTCTCTGTTAACTTAGTCGTGCCAATGACAGTTCAATCAAAATTCAATAAATAGAACGATCGTGCTTTTATTATAAACAACAAGTCAGCCACTGCTGCCAGATGTTACTGGTATGCGCTGATGAATAACCCGCTGCGGATACGGAATCTCGATGTGGTGCTCATTGAGCAATCGCAAAATATCCAGATTAACCAACGACTTGATGCCCATACTTCCGTTTTCCGGGTCGGCAATCCAATAGCCCACGGTAAACATCAAACCATCGGCACCAAAATCCATCAGCAATACCGACGGCGCCGGGTCGCGCAACACGCGTTGCTGGTTCAGCGCCGCCTGCAATAACAAGTCCATCACCAGTTGCACATCGCTGTCATAGGCCACCGACACAGCGGTGCTCTGCCAGACCCGGGTATCTGCAAGCGACAAATTCTCAACCCGGCTGGTAATCAGCAACTCATTAGGCACGATGGACTCACGTCCACCCAGCGAACGAATCACGGTGTAGCGTGCATTGATCTGGGTGATGATGCCGGTAAAGTTGTCCACCTGCACGTTGTCACCAATGCGCATGCTGCGCTCAGCCAAAATCACGAAACCCGACACATAGTTGGCCGCCAGTTTTTGCAGTCCAAAACCAATGCCAACGCCAATGGCCCCGCCCAGCACCGACAAGGCACTCATGTCAATCCCCACCATTGACAGCGCAATCAGCAATCCAACAAACATCAGCAGTGCCCTGGCTGCGTTGCTGACGGCCATGCGCAGGCTCAGTTCGCTACCCGTGGCCTTACGCAGCAATTTGCTCTCAATGGCAGACGATATCCATAAGGCAACAATCAGCACCAGGCCTGCCGTGAGTGAACCTTCAATGAGCTTGCGCACCGACAGATGCGAATTACCCACCGTCCAACTGATCTCATCGAGTTGATTCATCACCAGCGGCAGCAACCCACTGACCCACAGCACCATCGCCAGCCAGGCAATCCATGAGATGGAGCGCTCCAGCAGTTTCACAGCCGGCTTGTCGCCAAACGCAGCCTGCAAGACCTTGGCACCCAGTCGAATCACCAGCAGGGACAACACCACCGGAATCGCCAACTTGAGCACGGCGGGCTGCAATCGTTGCGCCAGCAATACGCGGGCCAGATAGGTCAGGCACAACAGCATCGCAGGAAACAGCACGCCATCAATCAGACGTCGGCCAAACATGATGGAGTTGCCCTCACGCCCTTCGAAGGCATTAGAGATCAGCTTCGTCACCAGCCAGGCTAGGCCACCGCACAGCAACAGCGCACCTAGCTCAAGGAGCGCTGTAGTCTGCGTCAGTGCGGTAAACCAGTCGTTGAGGTCGGTAATCGGTGTCTCAGACATCCGCCAAAACCCGAATGTGCGCCTCCACACTGCGCGACAGCGCACTCATGACATAGCCACCTTCGAGGCAACTCACCACACGACCCTGCGCGTGACGACGTGCCACCTCCATGATGCGGCTGGTGATCCAGATGTAGTCCTGCTCAACCAGCCCGAGCTGACCCATGTCGTCCTCACGGTGTGCATCAAAACCGGCACTGATAAAAATCATCTCGGGCTTGAATTCGTCCAGGCGTGGCATCCAGGTAGCCTCGATCATTTCGCGAATTTCCAGGCCTTTGGTGTAGGCCGGCACCGGCACGTTGACCAAGTTTTTTGCATCGGAATGCGCCCAGTCCAGCGGGTAAAACGGATGCTGGTAAAAGCTCGCCATCAGGATGCGGTCATCGCCCTTGACAATGTCTTCGGTGCCATTGCCGTGGTGCACGTCAAAGTCAATAATCGCCACGCGCTTGAGGTTGTGGCGCTCCAGCGCGTATTTGGCGGCAATCGCCACGTTGTTGAAAAAGCAAAAGCCACCAGCTTTCTCACGGCAGGCATGGTGACCAGGCGGGCGCACGGCGCAAAAAGCAGTTTTCATTTCGCCGGCCAGCACCGCGTCGGTGGCATCAATGGCCGCGCCTGCAGCGTGCACCGCCGCATCCCAAGTGTGGATATTGATGGCGGTGTCGGGGTCGATCTGCAAGTGATCGGAGCCACCGGCAGTGATTTCATCTTTGAGCTCGGCGCACAGGCCGCGAATGCCGGCAATGTAAACGCGGCCATGGGCCAGTTCCAGATCAGAAATGGCCGCCGGTGTTGCGGTGCGCCGGTCCAGCGCCACCTCTAGGCCAGAGATCAGCAGCCGGTCATCAATCGCATCAAGTCGCTCAGGACACTCGGGGTGACCCGGCATCATTTCGTGTTTGCGGCAGCTGGGGTGAGTAAAGTATCCGGTCATCGTCATACGCAGTGCTCTCCGTTAATAATTTTTTGGTAAGGTCGTCTCATGGACATTCAAGAAAAACTCTCATCACTGGTCAATCAGCTTAACACGGTGATCGTCGGCAAACCTGACAAAACGCAAGATTGCGTGGTCTGCCTGCTGGCAGGTGGCCACCTGCTGATTGAGGACGTTCCCGGTGTTGGCAAGACCACGCTGGCGCATGCGCTGGCCCGCACCTTTGGTCTGCAGTTTTCCCGCGTGCAATTCACCGCCGACCTGATGCCCAGCGACCTGTTGGGCGTGTCGGTCTACGAGCGCCGGCACGAGCAATTCATTTTTCACCCAGGCCCATTGTTTGCCCAAGTGTTGCTGGCCGATGAAATCAACCGTGCCAGCCCGAAAACCCAAAGCGCGCTGCTAGAAGCCATGGAAGAAAAACAGGTCACGGTCGAGGGCCAGACGCGCCCCCTGCCGGTGCCATTTTTTGTGATTGCCACGCAGAACCCGCATGACCAACAAGGCACTTACGCGCTGCCGGAATCGCAACTTGACCGGTTTTTGATGCGGATCTCGTTAGGCTACCCGAGCCGCGATGCCGAACGCCAATTGCTCAGCGGTGTCGATCGGCGTGAACTAGTCGATGCCCTGCCCGCCTTGTTGAGTGCCGAGCAATTGCAGGCGCTACAACGTCAGGTGCAAGCGGTACACGCCGCCGACCCGCTGCTCAACTATGTGCAGGATTTGATAGCAGCCACGCGCAGTGGCAAATGGTTTGTCCAGGGATTGAGCCCGCGGGCCGGCATGGCCGTGCTGCGCGCCGCCAAAGCGCGTGCGCTGCTGAGTGGCCGCCATTACGTGGCCCCGGATGACGTGCGCGCCGTGTTGCCGCAGACCATTGCGCACCGCTTAACGCCCACCGGAGACGCCGGGCGCGGGGCGGTTGCGCAAGTGCAAGCGATGCTCGATGCAGTCCCGCTTTCTTAAGCGATTTTAGCCTGTAGCCCTTATGAATAAAGCGCGGATAGCTATTGAAATAATAGCGAATAGTGGACAACGGCGATGCTGAGCCCGCGCGCCTACGCTCGTCAACGCTTCGCAAGCTGGCTCGAAGCCAGGCTGCCGCTGGCCGACACCGTTACCTTGAACCAGCGCAACGTCTACATCCTGCCGACCCGCGCCGGGCTGATGCTGGCTGTAACGCTGCTGGTGCTGCTGGTGGCCTCGATCAACTACCAGCTCAACCTGGGCTACTTGCTGACCTTTTTGCTGGCTGGGGCAAGCCTGGTGGCGATGCACGTTGCGCACGGTACGCTGCGTGGAATTACTATGAATATAGTAGCTTCACACGCAATATACACGGGGGATAAAGCCGTATTTGGCATAAATATTCAAAACCAGCGCAAGCAAGCGCGCTATGGCATCGCGCTGGCCGTGCAGAGTTCCGAGCAATGGGTTTGGACCGATGTCGCTGGCCAAAGCAGCGCCAGTGTGCAACTGGCCTTTACCCCGGTGCGACGTGGACTGCATCGGCTGCCGAGGGTCGTTGCGCAAACGCTTTTTCCGCTCGGCACTTTTCGAGTCTGGGCACTCTGGCGTCCCGCCGCTCAAGTGCTGGTTTACCCCAAGCCCGAAATCAACCCGCCGGCCTTGCCAGGCGGTTCCCAAGACAGCGGCAACAGCCAGCTTAGCCGGACCCACAGCCTGGGCGAGCCCGATGACTTGCGCCCCTACCGGCGCGGTGATTCACGCAAAGCCATCGTCTGGAAAAAGGCCGCCAAAACTGGCGAGCTGATCAGCCGAGACAGCATTGCCCTGCAACAGCATGAACTCTGGCTGGAGCGCCAGCACACCGGCTTGAGCCATCCGGAACAACAGCTCAGCCGCCTGTGCGCCTGGGTGCTGCAGGCAGAAGTGCTGGGCTTGCGCTATGGTCTTGGGCTGGGCGATCAGGACATCGCACCCGACAGCGGCCCAAACCACCAACTGCGCTGCTTGCGCGCTTTGGCACTGGCATGACGAACCTCCAGTTCAAGCTAAGCCACTTGCCACGCGAGGCGCGTGACACGCTGTTCATGCTGGCGGTGATCGCCTGGGTGCTGCTGCCGATGCTGGGCGAACTGCCTCTCTGGTGTGGCGCGCTCACCGCCGCCGTGCTGCTGTGGCGCGGCGTGCTGGCTTGGCGCAACCAGCCGCTGCCCTCCAAATGGTGGCGGCTGGGCTTGTTGGCGCTGGCAACCGCGGCCACGCTGATCAGCTTCAAAACCCTGCTGGGGCGTGATGCCGGTGTCGCGCTGGTGGTGGTGTTGCTGGCGCTGAAAACACTGGAACTGCGGGCCCGGCGCGATGCCTTTGTGGTGTTTTTTCTCAGCTTCTTTTTGATGCTGAGCAATTTCTTTTATTCCCAGTCACTGCTGACCGCTGCCGCCATGCTGATCGCGCTGCTGGGCTTGCTGACAGCGCTGGTCAACGCCCACATGCCGGTGGGACAGCCACCGCTTTGGCAGGCGGCAAAAATTGCCGGCGGCATGACACTGCTCGGTGCGCCGATCATGGTGGTGTTGTTTCTGCTGTTTCCTCGTCTGGCCCCGCTGTGGGGTGTGCCAGGTGATGCCATGGCTGGGCGCAGCGGCCTGTCCGAGCAGATGACGGTCGGCAACATCGCCACACTGGCGCTCGATGGCAGCGTGGCGATGCGCGTTGCATTTGAAGGCAGTGCGCCGCCGCAAAGCCAGTTGTACTTTCGCGGGCCGGTGCTGGCCAGCTTTGACGGCCAGCGTTGGCAGGCACTGGACACCGCGTTAGTCCAGCGCAGCCGCGATGCCCAGCTTAGCGTGCAAGGCCCGGCGGTGCGCTACCAAGTTACGCTTGAGCCCAACCAAAAGCCCTGGCTGCTGACCCTTGATGCGACCCCCAGCGCGCCGGTATTCCCGCGTCAGCGCGCCCATATGACGGCAGAATTGCAGTGGCTGCTGAATCAGCCCGTGACCGAACTGCTGCGCTACCAGGCGGTGAGCTTTCCGCAGTTTCAATACGGCCCGACAACATTCAACGCCAGTCTGCAGCCCTATCTGCGCTTGCCCGACGGCTACAACCCGCGCACGCTGCAACTGGCGCGCGAACTGCAACGCACCAACCCGCCACCGGCTGGCACGCCCAGCAGCGCCGGTGCTGCCCAGCTTGCCAACGCCAGAACCAGCACTGAAGTTGGCCAGCATTGGGTGGACACCGCCATGGTTCGCCTGCGCACCGGCGGCTACGTCTACACGCTTGAACCCGGTGTGTACGGTCGCCACACGGCGGACGAATTCTGGTTTGACCGCAAGGCCGGGTTTTGCGAGCACATCGCGTCGAGCTTTGTCATCCTGATGCGCGCGCTCGGTGTGCCAGCACGCATCGTCACCGGTTACCAAGGCGGCGAACGCAATGCACTCGATGCCTTCTGGACCGTGCGCCAAAGCGATGCGCACGCCTGGGCCGAGGTCTGGCTAGCTGGCCAGGGCTGGGTTCGGATTGACCCAACATCCGTCGTAGCCCCGTCGCGCACCGGCAGTCTGGCGCGCCTGCAAAGCCCGCGCGGGGCAATGGCTGAGGCGCTGCTGGGCAACATCAGCCCACAAGTGGCGCTGAACCTGCGCGCCGCCTGGGACGCGGTTAACAACCGCTGGAACCAGTGGGTGCTGAACTACAGCCAAAGCAGCCAGTTCAAGCTGCTCGAAAGCCTTGGCTTTGAGTCACCCAGTTGGGAAGACTTGATTTACGTGCTGTGCGGCATCGTTGTGACTGTCAGTCTGGCTGGCGCAGCATGGAGCGTCTGGGACCGGCATCGCCAAGACCCGTGGTTGCTGCTGCTGCTGCAGGTGCAAAAACGTCTGCAACGCGCCGGGCTTTCGATTAGCGCCAACCCGACGCCCCGGCAGTTGGCCGAGCAACTGCAGGCCCACTTTGGCGATAGCCCGTCAGAAGCCTGGCGCGGCTGGCATGACTGGCTGTTGCGCCTTGAAACACTGCGCTACGCAGCCCCGGCAACGGGCGGTAGCTATCGCCAGCAGCTCGCTACACTGCAACGCGAACTTCGGCATTTGCGCGCTTGACTCCCAGCAAGCCAAGCCAAGCCCAACCTCATTCACCCCAGTCCACTCTCATGCGCTCACGCACCTCATCCCATCTGGCATACGCTATTTTATTTGTAGCTGCTTGCGCAGTATCTACGGGGGCTATAGCCTCAAAACATCTAAAAAAGAAACGCGCTGCAAAAACCGCTGTGAAACAAGCCGCCATTGCAGGACCGAGCTACGCCCAGCGCCTGGACGTGATGCAAGCCGCTGATGACATCGCCGAGCGACGTGGCCTCGACGCCCAATGGGTGCGCCAAACCCTGATGCAGGCGCGCTACATGCCGGCCATTGCCAAAGCCATCACGCCACCCGCCGTGGGCGTGCCAAAAAACTGGGCGCTCTACCGCAGCCGCTTCATTGAGCCGCGCCGCATCAAAGCCGGTGTCGCTTTCTGGCAAGCCAACCGCGACACCTTGACGCGGGCCGAAGCCGAGTTTGGCGTGCCGGCCGAGATCATCGTCGGCATCATCGGCGTGGAAACCATTTACGGCCAGCAAATGGGCACGTTTCGGGTGCTCGATGCGCTCGCCACGCTGGCCTTTGACTTTCCGCAAATTCACCCGCGCGCCGCTGAGCGCAGTGCTTATTTCAAGGCGGAGCTTGAGCAATACCTGAGCCTGACACAGCACAACGCCATCGACCCGGCCAGTCTGCTGGGCAGCTACGCCGGTGCCATGGGCCTGGTGCAATTCATGCCGACCAGTTGGGTCAAGTACGCCATCGACTTTGATGGCGATGGCCGTGTCGACCTGTTCACCAGCCCGGCCGATGCGATTGGCTCGGTAGCGCAGTATTTCAAGTCCTTTGGCTGGCAACTGAATCTGCCGACCCATTACCCGGTCAACTTCGATGCGCAAAAGCTCGACATGGCCACCCTCATGGCCCCCGACATTCTGCCCACCTTCAGCGTTGCCAGCTTTGCAGCCAAGGGTGCGGTGCTCGACGGCCCGGCCCTGCAACACACCGGCCAGCTGGCGCTGGTCGAGTTGCAAAATGGCGATGCACCGCCCAGCTACGTGGCCGGCACCGACAACTTTTACGTCATTACCCGCTACAACTGGAGCAGCTACTACGCCATGGCCGTGATCGAGTTGGGGCAAGCGGTCAAGCAGGCCCTGAATTAGATCCGGGTGTAGC
>JBBQZI010000118.1:0-9830 GCA_038207855.1 Burkholderiales bacterium | reverse complement strand
GCAGGCGCACACGGTGG
Source organism: Burkholderiales bacterium (assembly GCA_038207855.1). Classification (GTDB taxonomy): domain Bacteria; phylum Pseudomonadota; class Gammaproteobacteria; order Burkholderiales; family Burkholderiaceae_C; genus Rhodoferax. Next base: position 9,813 of record JBBQZI010000118.1, on the reverse strand, counting down.
AAGACTTGCGGGTGGCTGCGTTGGCGGTGGACGACTCAGTCAAGGCACTGCAGCGTGGCGGCATGCGCATTGAGGTGATTTCCCGGCTGGTCAGCGAGCTCAACAGCCAGATTTTTGCCCGTCTATGGACGCTGCTGGCACCACCCGAGCTGGTGCAAAACAGTTGCCTGCTGGTGATGGGAAGCGAAGGCCGCAGTGAGCAGATTCTGAAAACCGACCAGGACAACGCCCTGCTGCTGCGCGACGACCTGATTTTTCCTGACCTAGCGCGTGTGACGCAACAGTTCAGCGCCGCGCTACTGACCTTTGGCTACCCACCCTGCCCCGGCAACATCATGGTGACCAACCCGCTCTGGTGCCAAGGCCTGGGCCAATTCCGCGAAACCATTGGCCAATGGCTGTTTGGCGGTGATGCCGAAGGCACCATGAACCTGGCCATCTTCATGGATGCCCGCGCGGTCTGCGGCGACGCCTCGCTGCTGGCCAACGCACGCCAACACGCACTCAAGCTGGCGATTGGCAGCAGCACCTATATTGGTCGCATGGCCAGCGCCGTCCAGCAGTTTGCCGAGCCCGCCAGCGGCTGGTGGAGCCGCCTGACACACCTGCAGGGCCGCGAAGTCGACACCTTTGATCTGAAGAAAATTGGCACTTTCCCGATCGTGCACGGTGCCCGCGCCCTGGCGCTGGAGCACCGATTGGAGGCCTTGGGCACTGCCGATCGGTTACAGGCGCTGGCCAAGCTGGAGGCCCTGCCGGCAGCGCTGGCGCGCGATCTGACCGAAACCCTGCACCTGTTGATGGCGCTGAAGCTGCGCAACAACCTGCGCCAGCGCTCGCTCGGCGAGCACATCAGCAACCTGGTGAATTTGAGCAGTCTGGGCACGCTTGACCGCGATCTGCTGAAGGATGCGCTGCTCATCATCAAACAGTTCAGACAGCACCTGCGGCTGCATTACCGGTTCAGCGACTAATTGATGGTTCGCACGCGCCAATGCGGACGAAGGCTATAAAACAGGCTGCTTCATTGGGGAAATGCGGTTGGCCTGCGCAGCATCAGTGATGTAGCATCAAATCAGCCTCCAGCCCTTTTGCTGCTTGCGTGAGCCGCTATTAAATTTGATAAAGCGTCACCCGCCAAGCCCCGCTTCACCGACAGCGATCGGCCAGCTACTTGGCGCTTACTTTTGCGCTGCCAGCCGCAGTCAGCACCCGCGCGTGATGCGCCAAGTGGTCTTGCATGAAGCTCGAAATAAAGTAGTAACCGTGGTCATACCCAGCGTGGCGGCGCAGGCTTAGCGGCTGCCCAACCTGGGCGCAAGCGGCCTCAAAACGATCAGGCAACAATTGAAGCGCCAAAAACGGGTCGGCCAGGCCTTGGTCAATCAGAATCCCATCCGGATACGGCACCGTTGCCTGCGCGGCCATCAGCGCGCTAGGGTCGTGTGCCACCCAACTCGACCGGTCAGCACCCAGGTAACCAGTGAAGGCTTTCTCACCCCACGGGCAGTGCATAGGTGCCGCAATCGGCGCAAAGGCGGATACCGACTGAAACACACCCGGGTGCCGCAGCGCCAGCTTCAAAGCACCGTAGCCGCCCATCGAATGACCCATCACGCCCAGCTGATTCATGGCCAGCGGCAACTCAGCCGCCAGCAGCGCCGGCAGCTCGCGCACCAAATAACTCTCCATGCGCCAGTGCTTGGCCCAAGGCGCCTCGGTAGCATCCAGATAAAAGCCTGCGCCCACGCCAAAGTCCCAGGCATCGGCCTCGCCCGGCATACCAGCGCCGCGCGGGCTGGTGTCGGGCGCAATCAGTGCCAGCCCCAGCTCGGCGGCCACGCGCTGGGCACCGGCTTTGACCATGAAGGTTTCTTCGGTGCAGGTCAGGCCAGCCAGGTACATCACCACAGGCACTGGGCCTGCCGCGGCTTGCGGCGGCAGGTAGACCGCCAGCTTCATGGGTAAGCCGATCTCGCGCGAGTCATGTTGGTAGAAACGTTGCACGCCGCCAAAGCAAGCGTGTTCACTCAGTAATTGCAGGGAAGATGGTTTCATTGAATATGAAAATAATAGCTACTCGCGCTTGATGGATAAGGGCTAGAGCCTGTTTTGATCAATAAATCACCACGCCACGAATCGACTCACCGCTCTTCATCAGCTCAAAGCCTTTGTTGATGTCTTCGAGCGGCATGGTGTGGGTGATGAGGTCGTCAATGTTGATCTTGCCCTCCATGTACCAGTCCACAATTTTCGGCACGTCGGTGCGGCCACGGGCGCCGCCAAAGGCCGAGCCCTCCCACTTGCGACCGGTCACCAACTGAAACGGCCGCGTGGAAATCTCGGCGCCCGCCTCGGCCACGCCAATGATGATGCTGCGCCCCCAGCCCTTGTGCGTGCATTCCAGCGCCTGGCGCATGACCTGCGTGTTGCCGATGCACTCAAAGCTGTAGTCAGCCCCGCCGTCGGTGATCTGCACCACGGCATCCACCACGCTCTCCACCTCTTTGGGGTTGATGAAGTGCGTCATGCCAAACTTGCGCGCCATGGCTTGCCGCGCGGGGTTGATGTCGACACCGATGATCTTGTCGGCGCCGACCATCTTGGCGCCCTGGATCACGTTCAGGCCAATGCCGCCTAGGCCAAACACCACCACATTCGCGCCAGCCTCCACCTTGGCGGTGAAGATCACCGCGCCAATGCCGGTGGTCACGCCGCAGCCGATGTAGCACACCTTGTCAAAAGGCGCGTCTTCACGGATTTTGGCCAGACTGATCTCGGGCGCCACGGTGTAGTTGCTGAAGGTTGAGGTGCCCATGTAGTGAAAAATGGGCTTGCCGTCCAGGCTGAAACGGCTGGTGGCGTCAGGCATCAGGCCCTTGCCCTGCGTGCCGCGAATCAGCTGGCACAGATTGGTTTTGCGGCTCAGGCAAAACTTGCACTGGCGGCACTCTGGCGTGTAGAGCGGAATAACGTGGTCGCCTTTTTTGAGCGTGGTCACGCCGGGGCCAACATCCACCACAATGCCCGCGCCTTCGTGGCCCAGGATGGCGGGGAAGATGCCTTCGGGGTCCGCGCCGCTGAGCGTGTAGTAGTCGGTGTGGCAGATGCCGGTGGCTTTGATCTCCACCAGCACTTCGCCAAATTTGGGGCCTTGCAGGTCAACAGTTTCAATGGTGAGCGGTTCGCCAGACTTCCAGGCGACGGCGGCTTTTGTTTTCATGGGGGGCTCCAGTGCGGGGGTGAAAAGGGTCAGCTGAGCTGGGTAGCCATTATCAAAGCCGATGGTCATTGCTGCTTGACCAAGCCGGAAGAGCCTTTGCTGCAAAGGCTTTGCGGTCCAGACCGGGCCGCGAGGATGCACGATGTGGGCCGCACCACATGACGGTGCTGCAACCCCCTAGCTGATTCAGAAAGTAGCCAACGAGCAAGCCACCAAGCCCAACGATTTAATTCGAGCCTGGCCCGTTTTCCTGTTCGTTTTTCTGTTTTCCTGGTTTTCCTGCTGGCAGCGGTTTGATCCTGTCGCTGACGTATAGTATTGTGGACAAACACGGCGGGTGCATCGAGGTGATCGGTGAGCGCGGCAGGTGCACTTGTTTTCGCGTCTGACTGTCTCTTGGGGGGGGTGGTAAACAAAACGAAGCGTCTATGACGCAAAGAGGGGTAGGCTTATGACTCTATTTAGCTCCATTCGCGCGCGTCTAATTTTGCTGGTGCTACTCTTGCTGGTTCCGGCCACGCTGCTGATTCTTTGGTCGGCGCACGACCGGTACGACCTGCGTCTGGCTGACACCAAACGGACCCTGACCACAACCGCCCGCCTGGCCCGGGAAAAACTGCAAAACGATATCCGCGAGATGCAACGCCTCATCGTGCTGCTCAACCAGGTTGCGGCCGTGCGTGAGTTCCAAGTGGATGAGTGTTCGCAGCTACTGGCTTCTTTGCTGACTTCGGGCGAGTACGCCAACTTGCTGGCGATGGACACCAAGGGGGACAGCAATTGTGCTGCGGTTGGGTCCAAGGCGGCCCTGCCGAATTCCGCCGACCGGGACTACTTTGGCGCAGCCCTGCGCAGCCCGGGGCCGGTGGTTGGCAAGCCAATGATAGGTCGCGTCTCGGGCAAGGCATCGTTACCCGCATCGGTTGCACTCAAAAGCCTGGATGGCAAAACCGTCGGGGTGCTGGTTGCAACACTCGACCTGAGCACCTTCAGCCAGCGGTTCCTGCGCACCCAGCCGTCATCGGACGCTACGTTTTTGCTGTGGGACCGCAGCGGCAACGTGCTGTTTCGCTACCCCGATGTCGAAAAAATTCGTGGCAAACAATTCGCTGATTTGGCTATGGTCAAGCAAGCCGCAACCCTGGGCTCTTCCGGAGTCTTGGAATTGCCTGGTTTTGACGGTGTGCAGCGGATCATCGGTTTTGCTGCACTGGACGAATTTACCGATACGGGAATGTACGTTGGCGTCAACCTGCCCGCCAGCAGCGTCTACGCCCCGGCGGAGTCGCAGCTTAAACACACGAGGTTGGGCGTGTTGCTCATGGCGGTTTTTGGGCTTGTTGTAGCCTGGCTGGTGGGGCGCAACTTGATCTGGCGGCCCGCCAAAGCCTTGACTCGGGTTTCACAACGCCTGGCCCAGGGTGACTTCTCGGCGCGTGTGGGTGCGCCCTATAGTCGCAGTGAGCTGGGTGAGTTGACCAAGGTGTTTGACCAGATGGCGCAGACTGCAGAAAACGGCCGCACAGCCCTGCTGGAGTCCAATCGCACCTTGGAGCAGCGGGTGATTGAGCGCACCGCGAGTCTGGAGGCCAGTGAACACAAATTTCGCTCCGTGTTGGAGTCCGCTGCCGATGGCTTGGTGATTGTGGATGCGCAGGGGCACATTGCCATAGTCAACGCCAAGACCGAAGCCTTGTTTGGCTACGACCGGGTCGAGCTCATCGGCCAGTCGCTGGAGCTGCTGGTACCCCCAGCGTTCAAAGCGGCCCACCGTGCGCAACAGGACGCGTACCGTGCAGAGTTGGTGCCGCGTGGCATGGGCGAGCGCGGCGTGATCAAAGCGCTGCGCAAGGACGGAAGCGAGTTTTTTGTCGGCATCAGCTTGTCGCCGGTTGCCACCGAGGAGGGCACTTGGGTGACCGCCGTAGTGCGCGACATCACAACAGCCATCCATGCCGAGATCGAACTCAAACGACTGAACCGCACCCTGCGCGTGCTCTCGCAGTGCAACCAGGCGCTGGTCCGGGCCCAGGACGAAGCGGGACTGCTTGAAGCCATCTGCCAGGCGGTGGTTGATTTTGGCGGCTACAAACTGGCCTGGGTCGGATTTGCACTGCACGATGAGGGGCGCACAGTGATACCCGTCAGCCAGTATGGCGCACATGAGGGCTATCTGGAGCATTTGCATATCTGTTGGGCGGATACCCCGTGGGGGCGCGGTCCCGGTGGCACCGCCATCCGTGAAAGGCACACGACGATCATCCACGGGCTATCGGGAAATGAAACTTTTGGCCCTTGGCAGCAACTTGCGCGGGCCAAAGGCTTTAACTCGTGCGTAGCGCTGCCTCTCAAGACCCTGGATGGCACTGTGCTGGGCATCCTGAGCCTGTACTCGGATGTGCTAGAGGCGTTCAACCCTGAAGAGATCAAATTGCTCGAGGAGCTGGCCGACGACCTGAGCTACGGCATTGCCAGTTTGCGCGAAAGTGCATGGCGTGTCGGCGCTGAGCGCCAGCTGGACTACCAGGCAAATTTTGATGCCGTCACCGGTTTGGCCAACCGGGCCTTGCTGCTTGACCGGCTTGGACAGGCCCTGGTGCACGCCGAGCGCAACAACCGCCTGGTGGCAGTCGTCTTGGTCGACATGGATCGCTTTAATGCGGTCAATGAGACGCATGGCCACGCCTGTGGCGACCGGCTGCTCAAGGAAATGGGACAGCGACTGGTGGCGGTGCTGCGCGAGGGTGACACGGTGGGGCGCATGGCGGCGGACGAGTTTGGCGTGTTGCTGGCCGATTTGGCCAGCGCGGACGACGCAGCCGCTCTCACCCACAAGCTGTTGCAGGCGATTGCCGTGCCGCTGGCGCTTGAGTGCGGTGAAATTTTCATGACGGCCAGTGCCGGCATCAGCCTATTCCCCAAGGACAGCACGGCAGCCCTGGCCCTGTTGCAACATGCCATGTCGGCCATGCACAGCGCCAAATCCTTGGGCGGCAACACTTTCCACTTCTACTCACCCGAGATGAATCAACATGTGGCCAGCCGCCTGGCGCTGGACGGTGCGCTGCGCCGCTCGCTGGAGCGCGGCGAGCTGCAGGTGCACTACCAGCCGGTGGTGAACCTGATGACTGGCGAGGTGGTGAGCGCCGAGGCGCTGGTGCGCTGGCCGCACCCCGAGATGGGCATGATCTCGCCGGTAGACTTTATTCCCCTGGCCGAAGAAACCGGCTTGATCGTGCCGCTCGGCAGCTGGGTACTGAACCACACCTGCCAGCAAATGCGTGCGTGGCTGGACGCGGGCCTGCCGGTGCCGCCGGTGGCGGTGAATCTGTCGGCCCGCCAGTTCCGCCAGGACGACTTGGTGCAAGTGGTGCAGGCTGCGCTTCAGGATAATGCGCTGGAGCCTGCCATGCTCACGCTGGAGATCACCGAGAGCACCATCATGGTCGACATTGACAAGGCGGTGGTGACACTGCGCCAGCTCAAGGGGCTGGGTGTGAAGCTCTCGCTGGACGACTTTGGTACAGGCTACTCGTCGCTAAGTTACCTCAAACGCTTTCCGACCGATCGCCTGAAGATTGACCGATCGTTTGTACGCGACATCACCACCGACGCTGACGATGCCGCCATCTGCAAGGCCGTGATCGGCTTGGCCCACACTCTGAAAATGAAGGTGATCGCCGAGGGCGTAGAGACCGAAGGCCAGATGAACTACCTGCGCGGGCATTTTTGCGACGAAATGCAGGGCTACTACTTCAGCCGTCCACTGGCACCGGCAGACTTTGCGCAGCTACTGTCCGACGGCAAGAAACTCGACCTGACGGGGGCCAGCGCCCAGGCGGTATTACCCACGCTGTTGCTGGTGGACGACGAAGAAAACGTGCTCAGCGCACTGAATCGCATGCTGCGCCGGGGCGGTTACCGCATTCTGACGGCTACCACTGCGGCACAGGCATTTGACCTGCTGGCCGTCAACGACGTGCAGGTGATTCTGTCGGACCAACGCATGCAGGAGATCAGCGGTACCGAGTTTTTACGCCGCGTCAAGGAGCTCTACCCGGACACGGTGCGCATGATGCTGTCGGGCTATACCGACCTCAATTCGGTAACGCAGGCCATCAACCAAGGTGCCATCCACAAGTTTTTCACCAAGCCCTGGGACGAGACCGAGCTGCAAGAAGAAATACGCGATGCGTTTCGGTATTACGCCCAGCGAAGCGATAGGCAATGACGAGGCAGATCGGCATACGCTGCCGCTCACAAAGCGGCAACGCCTGGCGGTTTGAGCGATCCGGCAAGTTGACCCTCTGGCGGCCCTCCTGGCAATACAGATCAAGCATCAAATACGCCTCCAGCCCTTTTAAAACCTGAGCAATTAGCTATTATTTTTAATGAATTGCCACACCCCGCGCCAGCACCCCCGCCAGCGCCACACCGGTGTGTGTGCCCAGCTTGACCACACCTTCTGGCGTCGTCGCCGCCACCACGCGGCCACCGGCGTTGCCGCCATCCGGGCCTAGGTCAATCACCCAGTCGGCCTCGGCAATCACGTCCAGATCATGCTCGATCACCACCACGCTGTGGCCGCCGTTGACCAGGCGGTGCAGCACGCGAATGAGTTTTTCAACATCGGCCATGTGCAAGCCCACGGTGGGTTCATCCAGCACATACAGCGTGTGCGGGGCTTTCTGGCCACGGCGGGTGATGTCATCGCGCACCTTGGACAGTTCGGTGACGAGCTTGATGCGTTGCGCCTCGCCGCCACTGAGTGTCGGTGACGGCTGGCCCAGCGTCAGGTAGCCCAGGCCCACGTCTTTGAGCAGCTGCAACGGGTGCGCAATGACCGGCATGGCGGCAAAGAAATCGACCGCTTCATCCACTTCCATTTGCAGCACGTCGCCAATGTTTTTGCCGCGCCAGGTGACCGCCAGCGTTTCGGGGTTGAAGCGCGCGCCTTTGCAGGTTTCGCACAGCACTTTGACATCGGGCAAAAAGCTCATGCCAATGGTGCGGATGCCTTGGCCCTCGCAGCTCGGGCAACGACCCTCGCCGGTATTGAAGCTGAAACGGTTGGCGGCGTAACCGCGCGCTTTGGCTTCCAGCGTGTCGGCAAACAGCTTGCGGATGACATCCCAAAAGCCGATATAAGTGGCCGGGCACGAACGCGGCGTTTTGCCGATCGGGGTCTGATCGACTTCGAGTACGCGGTCAATCGACTCGTAGCCGGTGACACTTTGGCAGCCGGTCCAATGGATGGGCTCGCCCGCTGCCAACGCGTCGCGGCCGGCGCGGGTCGCGCGCTTTTGCACGACCGTGTGCACGTTGGCCAGCAGCACATCGCGTGCCAGCGTGGATTTGCCGGAGCCGGAGACACCGGTGACGGCGACCAGTCGTTGCAGTGGCACCTGCGCTGTGATGGCTTGCAGGTTGTGCAGGTTGGCACCCGTCACGCGGATCCAGCGCTGTGCATCGGGGTCCGTGGGCAAAACAACCCGACGCGGCTGCAGCGGGTGGCGCATGGCGTGCAGCAGGTACTTGCCGGTCTGCGAGTCGGCGGCCCGCTCAATGTCAGCCACCGAGCCTTCGGCGACCAAGCGGCCGCCGCGTTTGCCGGCACTCGGACCAATGTCAATCAGGTGATCGGCAGCGCGAATGGTGTTCTCATCATGCTCCACCACCACCAGCGTGTTGCCCTGGTCGCTCAGGGTTTGCAGGGCACTGAGCAAAATCTGGTTGTCGCGGTGGTGCAGGCCGATGGTCGGCTCGTCGAGCACGTAGCACACGCCCTGCAAATTGCTGCCGAGTTGCGCCGCCAGCCGGATGCGCTGGGCCTCGCCGCCGCTCAGGGTCGGGGCACCGCGGTCGAGCGTCAGGTAGCCCAGGCCGACTTGCTCCAGAAATGCCAGCCGGCCTTTGATCTCGGGGATCAGGTCGCGGGCGATGTCGGTTTCGCGCTGGCTCAAGCGGCCGGGTTGTTGCAGCGAGTCGATCCAAAGACGCACATCGCTGACGCTCTGGGCGGCGATGTCCACGATCGAGACACCGGCAGTGGCGGGCCCCGCGCCAAACTTAACGGCGCGGGCTGTTGCATTCAGGCGCGTGCCGTGACAGCTTGGGCAAACAGCATCAACCAGGTCATCCACATCGGCTTCGACAAAGCTCTGCTCACGGCCCTTGGTATCGTCATCGCGCACCGAGTCGTCAAACACCTTGCGCTGCTCACGCGTGAGCCTGATGCCGGTGCCAACGCAGTCCGGGCACCAGCCATGCTTGCTGTTGTAGCTGAACAGCCGCGGGTCAAGTTCGGCATACGAGGTGGCGCACACCGGGCAGGCGCGCAGGGTTGAAAACACACTGAGCTTGCCAATGCCAGCCGTGGCGGCAGCCGACTGCATGGCCTCGGACAAGCCAGCCAAATCGCTCAGTACATGCAACACGCCTTTGCCATGCTGCAGCGCATCGGCCAGCGCGCTGCGCAACAGCGGCTCGTTGGCGGGCGTGATGTCCAGGCTGAACACCGGCAACTCGATGGTGTGTTCCTTAAAGCGGTCCAGGCGCGGGAAGGCGGTGGTTGGCAAAAAGTTGCCATC
>JBBQZI010000117.1:0-9874 GCA_038207855.1 Burkholderiales bacterium | reverse complement strand
TGCACTGCCTTTGCGCTCTTCAACCGCCAATGATTCTGGATGGGCATGCGCCAGGCGCTTGACCAGCGCCTTGCCGGTGATCGGGAAAAAACAAACTTTGCGCGGGTGAATATCCAGCACATCCTGGGACACCACCGGAATTCGCTCAGTGGCCAGGTAGTCAAAAACAAATTTGGTATTTCTTTCGCCAACGTTCATTGACGTGAAGCCAGCCATCACCTGCGCTCCACCAAACACTTTCGCTTGCATCGACTCCCGGCGCGCGCCAATTTTCAGCATCTGGTTAATCAGCAGCTCCATGGCGTAGGAACCATAGCGCCCGAGTCCGTCTGCACTGTCGCCATCGGGCAACATGAAATGGTTCATGCCCCCGGCTCTGGCTCGGCTGTCCCAAATACAGGCCGAAATACACGAACCCAGCACCGTCATGACCATGATGTCTTCATTGGCAACATAGTATTCACCCGGCAGCACCTTGACCGCATCGTACTGAAAATGATGGTCAGCATAAAAAAACGAGGCTTCGCCCGGGCTACGTGGCAGCGACTTCAAACGCTCAATGCGCGAAGCCCGTGCCGCCGGTAAGACAAGTTCAGCAGCGCTCATAGACCGTCTTGCCTTTCAAAACAAACAAATCGCGGGATTCGCTGAAGTTTTCAGCATGCCCAACAAAAAGTAGTCCGCCCGGAACCATGACCCGATGAATCCTTTCCAAGACCTTGCGCTGCGTCGGTCCATCGAAGTAAATCATCACATTGCGACAAAAGACGACATCGAACATTTCCCGAAATGGCCAGTCGTCACGAACCAGATTCACCATGATGAAGTTAACCATGCTGCGCAATTCTGGCTTGACGCGCACCATGCCGGAGTTGCTGGACTTACCCTTGAGGAAAAACCGCTGCAGTTGGACCTCACTAACGTTTTTCAGATTCTCCAGCCGATAGACACCACTGCCAGCGGTTGCCAACACCTTCGAATCAATATCGCTGGCGGTTAACGCAAATCCGGCTTTGGGCCCAAGCGCATCCAGTGCCGTCATCACAATCGAATACGGCTCCTCACCGGTCGATGCAGCGCTGCACCAGACGCGCCAGGCGCTTTTTGATTTTTGTGACTTCAGATGCTCACTCAGAATCTGGAAATGGTGCGCTTCCCTGAAAAAAGAAGTCAGGTTGGTCGTCAATGCGTTGACGAACTCCTGCCACTCCGGCCCATCATTGTTTTCAAGCCAGCTCAGGTACTCGCGAAAACTCTGGTGTCCGGTCTCTCGCAAACGCCTGGACAAGCGGCTGTAGACCATCGCGTGCTTGCCATCGTGCAAGCTGATGCCCGCGCGCTGGTAAATGAGCGTCTGCACCCGGTCAAAGTCAGCATCGGTCCAAGTGAACTCGCGACCCTGCATATCCGCTGCTGTGCCGTCATGCTGAAACTGACTCGGTTGAGCAATTGCCATACATCAGACTGAATTCAACCGGCGTCGGATGTCAAACCCATGTCAACACCCGACATCAGCCGCTCGATATCAAGCAAGATCAGCATCCGATCGCCCAAGGAGCCCAAGCCGATCACGGAATCAGCATCAATAACGCTATCGACCTCAGGGGCTGCTCGCAAATTTTCAGGGGCAAGCTCCATCACATCGCTGACCGAATCCACCACGATGCCAACAATGCGCTGCCGCAAATTCAAAATGATGACAACCGTGAAGGAATCGTAGTCCGCTTTGGCGCAGTTGAACTTCAGCCGCATATCCACGATGGGAACAATCGTGCCACGCAAGTTCACCACGCCCTTGATGAACGATGGGGCATTGGCAATGCGTGTTGGCGGCTCGTAGCCACGTATTTCCTGCACTTTCAGGATGTCAATGCCGTATTCCTCACGATCAAGCCGGAAGGTCAGATACTCGCGCGCACCGGCACTGAGCGTGTCACTGTTTTTTTCCATAGCACCCATTTTGCGTCTCCAATATTGCTTGTTGGCTCAGTGCCGAGAACGGCGCACCAGTGCACCGGTATCCAAAATAAGCGCCACCTTGCCATCGCCAAGAATGGTGGCACCCGAGACATTGGGAACTTTCCGGTAGTTGGACTCCAGGTTCTTCACCACCACCTGCTGCTGGCCCAACAACTCGTCGACCAACAGCACCACCCGGCTACCCTCGGCCTCGATCACAACCATGATGTCGCAGGTTTTTTCGGAGTCATAGCGCGGCACCTGAAAAACTTTCTCAAGTTCAATCACAGGCATGTATTCGTCCCGCACCTTGACGAGTTGCGCCCCTTGTCCGACGGTACTCACCGCCCCGGAATTCACCTGAAAAGACTCCACAACCGAGGACAGCGGCAATATATATACCTCGTTGCCAACCCCCACGGACATGCCGTCCATGATTGCCAGCGTCAACGGCAGGCGGACCGACACCTTCATACCATGGCCTTCTTTCGACTCGATGTCGACCGTGCCATTCAAGGACGTAATATTGCGCTTGACCACATCCATACCGACACCCCGACCCGACACATCCGTGACCACTTCTGCGGTCGAAAATCCGGGTGCAAAAATGAGCTGCCAGACCTCTGCATCAGACATTTGATCTGACACATCAAGACCGCGTTCGCGCGCTTTTGACAAAATTTTCTCCCGCGACATGCCTTTGCCATCATCACGAACCTCAATCACGATCGATCCACCCTGATGGGAGGCCGACAAGGTGATCGTGCCGGTTTCAGGCTTACCCGCCCGCGCCCGGTCTGCCGGCATCTCAATGCCATGGTCGCAACTATTGCGCACCAGATGCGTCAGTGGATCAGTGATTTTTTCAACCAGGCCCTTATCGAGTTCGGTGGCTTCGCCCTGCGTCACAAAATCGACCTTTTTACCCAGCTTGCCAGCCAGATCGCGCAGCATGCGGGGGAAGCGGCTGAACACGATCGACATCGGAATCATCCGTATCGACATGACAGACTCCTGCAGATCACGGGTATTGCGATCCAGATCAGTCAAACCGGTCAGCAGTTGCTGGTACAAAGCCGGGTCAAGCGCCCGGCTGTTCTGGGCCAACATCGCCTGGGTAATAACCAGTTCTCCGACCAGATTGATCAATTGGTCAACTTTGCTGATGGACACCCTGATCGTGGCGGCTTCAGGTTGCAAATGGGCCGCTGTGGGCTTGACCGCTGCGCCCTCCGCTTTGACCGGAACTCCGCTGAAAGCTGGGCTGTCAATGGCAATGGGTTGGGCGATCGGTGGCGACTCAACATCGGGAGCTCCAGGCGCGCCATCAAAGAAACCAAAACCAGGTGCCGGAGCCAAGGGTGCGTCCGGCAGTGGGTCGTCAGAAAAACTCTTGATGACGACTTGTTCACGGGCAACGTGAAACACAAAAAGATCGAGTAAATCTTCATCTGACGAGGTCGTCTCAACCGCAAATACACGACTGTTGGCGATGTCAGATGGCAGAACCTTGATCTCACCCAAACCAGGAATGTCACGAAACAACTCCATGATGGCATCGGCCTGATCTGGCCGCTCCAACTGGCTGATGGTGATTTCAAGACTCCGTGTCCCTGGTGCAGCGACCTGGCCGGTTGGAGGAGCTGCAACAACCTCTGCCACGACCTCGACCGGCTTGGCAACCGCAGGTGCCGGGGCCGTCGCTTGGGGGGCCGCAACTGCGGCGGGAACTTCACCCGCAACCAGCACCCGAATTTTCTTGACAAGCTCTGCTGTTGGCGTGACTTCGCCCTCACCACCGGCCTGGTGACGCGCCAGCAGACTGCGAGACGCATCCGCTGACTCCAGCAAAACGTCGACCATGACGGCGTTTGGCTTAATTTCATGGCGCCGCAAACGGTCAAGCAAGGATTCCATTTGGTGCGTCAACTCGGCCACATCTGAAAAGCCAAACGTAGCAGCACCGCCTTTGACAGAATGGGCACAGCGAAAGATGCCGTTCAACTCTTCGTCATCAGCGGTTTCAAGATTCAGATTGAGCAGCATGCGCTCCATCAAATCCAGGTTTTCACCAGCCTCCTCAAAGAAAATTTGGTAAAACTGGCTGAGATCGAAATCTGCCCCTGATCCACCGGATTCTTGATGCACTTCTGCCATAACTATCTCCTGCTGTCTAATTTACTACGCCAATCATTCGCCAACATTCACTTGATAACTTTTTTAAGAACCTCAATCAGCCGATCGGGGTCAAATGGCTTGACCAGCCAACCGGTAGCGCCAGCAGCGCGACCGGCTTGCTTCATCAAATCGCTGGACTCGGTGGTCAGCATCAAAATCGGAATGGTTTTGAACTGCGGGTGCTCGCGCAACTTGCGTGTCAGGCCAAGGCCATCAAGACGCGGCATATTTTGATCGGTCAGAACCAGGTCAAACGACTGGGCTTGGGCCTTTTCAAACGCATCAACACCATCGACGGCCTCCACAACCTGGTAGCCCGCACCTGTCAGCGTGAATGACACCATCTTGCGCATGGATGGGGAATCATCAACAGCGAGAATTAAAGGCATGAAAAAAACTCCGACTACGTCAATTGCAATATTGGGAAAACATCAAAAAAGCTCGACGGAACCCGCCTGCATTTCGTCCTGTGTCACGGGGTTGGGCCGTTCCGGAACCTCTTCAACAAACGGCAAAGCCTCACCATCTTCGTCTCCCATGGAGTCAGCTGCCAGGCGGTAAGCGCAGCCCTGCAGTGTCTTGGAAGTATGCACAATCAATTGCGATGCCATGTCCTGAAACTGCAATTCGGTAACCGCTGCACGCAACGCTGATCGCACACCTTCGAGCTCTTTGAAGGTGGCTAGCGCAGGATCGGAAAGGTCTGCACTGGCGGCCGTAAAGCGCAGCATCAGATTTTCCATGGCATGCGCCAGTAAGCCATCAAGCCGAGCCAGATCGTGCACCACCATCAACAGCGAATCTTGGATCTCAGCCACCAGCATGACTGGCAACGCAACCATTGGAGGCGACAATGTTGATGGGTCAGACGCCATTTGCAAGCAGATCTCCTCTAGGAACAGTACAAAACAAGCCAAGTTGACTTGATGGACAATCATAGCGCCAATCATGACCAACGAAGCCCCCCCCAGCCCGCCATTGTGCATTCTGCACCTCGAGGATTCTGCGCTTGACCACGCCTTGGTTGAGCGTGAGTTGCGCAAATCGGGTAACGCGCTTGACATTCAACGCGTCGAGACCTTGGCCGACTTTGCTGACGCACTCAGTGCCCGAAGCTTCAGCGTCATATTGGCCGATTACCGATTGCCCGGATTTACCGCACTGGATGCCTGGCAGCTTATGCAGGACCAAAAACTGCGTACGCCTTTTATCTTGCTGTCTGGCGCAATCGGTGAATCAGCCGCGGTGGCGGCCATCAAACTTGGCATCAGCGACTACCTGTCCAAAAACGACTTGGGCCGGCTCAGACACGTCATTCAGCGGGCGCTTGAAATGCACCGCATCGTGCTGGCCAAAGAGTTGGCCGATGCCGAATTGGCCGATTCTGAAAAGCGACTGGCCAGTTTTGCCGAACACCTGCAGGCCACCATCGAGCAGGAGCGCGCGGCCATCGCCCGGGAAATACACGATGACATTGGCGGCTCGTTGGCCGCCATTCGCTTTGATTTGTCGTGGCTTGGCCGTCACACGGCCGACCCGGCGACCTTGTCCCACGTCAGCGCCGCCACTGAAATGCTCCAGCACGCCATCGAAGCCAGCCAGCGCATCATGATGAACCTGCGTCCGGCCATTCTGGATCAAGGCCTGGCAGCTGCCATTCAGTGGCTGGCCAGCTCTTTTACCAAGCGCAGCGGTATTGAAGCCAGCTTGCGCAGCGCGCAGCCGCTTGGCCTTCTGGACAAGGCCGTCCAGTTGGCCGCCTATCGGACCGCCCAGGAAGCGCTGACAAACATTGGCAAATATGCCAACTGCAGCCAGGTCAAAATCGACCTCTCGGACACCGAGGGTGTGCTCACGCTGGAAATTTCTGACAATGGCCAAGGCATCACGGAACAAGACCGGCTTAAGCCGAAGTCTTATGGCATTCGCGGCCTGAAAGAGCGCGCAAAAACAGTGGGGGGCTGGCTGGATGTCAGTTCACAACCAGGCCACGGCACCTCAATTATTCTTTCCATCCCCTTGCCCGGCCGGTCCGGCGGCGAGGCAACGGAGCCAAGTCCATGATTCAAGTCATTTTGTGCGACGATCACGCCATGATCCGGCGCGGCATCCGCGACACATTGTCAGAAGCGGTCGACATTCAGGTGGTGGCCGAGGCCGGTAGTTACGCAGAAGTGCGTGAGGCCATTCGCAGCCATCCGTGTGACGTGCTGGTGCTCGACATCAATCTGCCAGGGCGTGGCGGCCTGGAAGTGCTGGCCAGTCTGCGGGAAACCGACTCACCGATCAAGGTGCTGGTGGTATCCATGTACCCGGAAGACCAATACGCCATTCGCTGCCTGAAAGCCGGCGCCCAAGGCTATCTGAACAAGGCTGGCGACCCGGCTGAGCTGATCACCGCCGTGCGGACAGTGGCGCAAGGCCGCAAATACGTCACGGCCAACGTGGCTCAAATGCTGGTGGAAAACCTCAGTGCACCCGAAAGTACCAGCTTGCACGCCTGCCTGTCCGAGCGCGAATTGCAGACCTTGCTGAAAATTGCATCCGGCAGACGCCTGTCCGAGATCGCAGAAGAGTTGATGCTCAGCCCAAAAACGGTCAGCGTCTATCGGGCTCGCGTACTGGAAAAGCTCAAACTCACCAACAACTCGGAAATGACCGTCTACGCCATCCGAAACGGCCTGGTCTGAGCCTGAAGACCGTTATTGAACGGCAAAAATATCCATCGCCCGCGACATCAGCGCCAAGAATGGCTGATCGAGCATGGGCAAGGTTGCCGCGATACCAATCAACCCGACCGTCAGCGTGATCGGGAAACCAATGGCATAAATGTTCATCTGCGGCGCCACCCGCGACACAATGCCCAAGGCCAGATTGGCGAACATCAGCATGCCGACCATCGGCAGTGAAATCCACAGCCCGCTGGCAAAAAGTTCCGCTCCCAAATCAAGCACTTTCATGTGCTTGACCGCCTCCAGAAAACTCTCGTCAACCGGAAACGAGTGAAAGCTCTTAATGACCGTCATCAGCACCAGCAAGTGCCCATTCATGACAACGAACATGAAGGTCGCCATATGACCAAAAAAACGCGCTACCGCGCTCGATTGCGTGTTCAGCGATGGATCAAAAAATGAGGCAAAGCTCAGACCCATCTGAAAACCCACGACCTCACCAGCGAGTTCGATTGCCGCAAACACCACGCGAATGGAAAACCCAATCGCCAGCCCCACAAACACTTGCTGCATCACCGCGCCCATTGCGCCCGACCCGGTGATACTGATGACCGGCAAGTCACCCAGTGCGGGTTGAGCGGCCAGCGCAACAAAAAAAGCCAGGCCAATGCGCGCCCGTATCGGGAATGCTTTGGACGAAAGAACGGGGGCCGAGGTGAAAACCGCCAGCGTGCGTAAAAACGGCCACATGATGGGCGACAGCCAAGCTGTCAATTGGGCTTCGGACAGCGTAATCACGGGCTGCTCTACCTTACATCACTGCGGCCGGAATCGCCTCAAGGGTCCGGCGAATGTAGTCCACCAGCGTGCCCAGCATCCAGGGCCCGGCGAGCGCAAAAACGGCCATGGCAGCCAGCAGTTTTGGCACAAAAGCCAGTGTCGCCTCATTGATCTGGGTCACCGCCTGAAACAGGCTGACGATCAGCCCGACCACCAGCACCACGCCCAACACAGGTGCCGCGATCATCAGCATCATCCACATGGCGTCTTGCCCCATCGCCAATACCAGCTGCGAATTCATGAGCAGGCCTCAGGTTACAAAGCTGGCGGCTAGCGAACCAATCAACAGGTTCCAGCCATCGGCCAGCACAAAAATCATCAACTTGAACGGCAACGCCACCAACACCGGTGACAACATCATCATGCCCAGTGACATCAGTACGCTGGCCACCACAATGTCAATCACCAGAAACGGAATAAAAATCATGAAACCAATTTGAAAAGCCGACTTCAATTCGCTAATCACAAACGCTGGCACCAGCACCCGAAAGGGCGCATTGGCTGCCGTTGTGGCGACATCGAGCTTGCCCAGCTTGACAAACAACGCCAGATCAGCCTGACGCGTTTGCTTGCTCATGAAGGCACGCATCGGTGCCTCTGCCTTGGCCAGAGCTTCTTCAAAAGGCATGGTGTTGTTGCTATAGGGCAGATAAGCGTCAGCGTAAACCTTGTCCAGCGTTGGCCCCATCACGAACATCGTCAGAAACAAGGACAAACCAACCACCACCTGGTTGGGGGGCGCTGACTGCGTGCCAATGGCTTGGCGCAGCAACGACAAAACAATCACGATGCGCGTAAAACCGGTCATCATGAGCAAAATGGCGGGCAAGAATGACAGCGCCGTAAAAAATAGCAGGGTCTGGATGGGCACCGAAAAACTCATGCCAGAGCTGCCGGTGCCGAGCAACAAGGGCAGTTGTCCGCCGCTTTGCGCCAGCACCACCGATGGCAACAGGCCAGTCGCCAGCAAAGCCGTGAATCGCCTCATGAGTCGGGTACTCATGACAAGTCAGCTGGCGAGAGACTACCCGCAGCATCCGCGTTGGCCAAGCTTGTTGGCGGCACTGCCTCCGTGTGCAAACAGGTGATTGACTGGGCCGTGACACCCAGCGTCAACCAGGTCCGCGCGCCCTCTGGCCCCACCTCAACCGTGACAACGCGCTGATGTGGCCCAACACCAATCGCCGAAATGACCCGCGCTGCTGCCGGTGCACCCTGTAGACCGCCGCCAGCGCGGCGCTGCAGCCACTTCAGCCCAACCGGAATCAGCGCCAGCACCAGCAGCACCAAAACAATCGAAAACCAGCCCTGCGACATGACTCAATTACCCCTTGCTGACCCGACGCAAGCGCTCAGAAGGTGTCACCACGTCAGTCAGGCGAATGCCAAACTTGTCATTCACCACCACCACTTCGCCCTGGGCGATCAGGTAGCCGTTGACCAGCACATCCATGGGCTCACCTGCCAGCGCGTCAAGCTCGACCACCGAGCCCTGCCCCAACTGCAGAATGTGTTTGATGGGTACCTTGGTGCGCCCCAATTCAACCGAGAGCAACACCGGAATATCGAGCACCCGGTTGATGTCATTGATGGGCACGTCATTGCCACCAGAAGAATAGCGGCTGGCACCATCGCCCGACAAGACACCACCGGGCTCTACGGCACCGCCCGTTACCTCATCCGCGCTTTTTTGTTCAAGCAGCGCTTCAGCCCAGTCGGCCATGCCGTCGTCTTCTGGGGCTTTGTCATCAGTTGCCATATCGTTCACCTTTCCAGTTGAGGTCATTGCTCCTCAGGCTTTTGTCAATTTTCAATGCGTACTTGGCATTGTGCGTTCCGTATTGGCAGTCAAAAATCGGCACCCCATCGATCTTGGCCTGAATGCGCGGCTGCCGATCAAGCTCAATAAAATCCCCGACTTTCATGGCCAATAACTGTTCGATGGTGGTATCGGCATGGGCCAACTCAGCCACCAACACCACTTCAGCGGCCTGGATTTCTTGCGTCAGCACATTCACCCAGCGTCGATCCACCTCAACCGAATCGCCCTGGGTTGACGAGTACAGCACATCCCGGATCGGCTCCAAGGTGGCGTAGGGCATGCAAATATGGATGGCCCCGGTGATCTCGCCAATTTCAAGCTGGAACGAGGTCGACACCACAATTTCGCTGGGTGTGGCGATGTTGGCAAACTGCGGCTGCATCTCGGAGCGCTGGTAGACCAG
>JBBQZI010000116.1:0-9990 GCA_038207855.1 Burkholderiales bacterium | reverse complement strand
GCGAGCGACGCACCGTGTGGAGCATGGTCGAAACCGAGCGTAGCGGCAAGGTGCTGACCTATCTGCATCACGAGATTCGAGCCGCGCTGGCCCGAGACCTTGACCCCGAAGACCTGATGGCCTCCGCTCAACACCTTGAGCTAGACGAGTTGGTCGACCTGATTCGCAACCTGCCCGTCGACCTGAGCAGCAAACTGCTGCAGTTCACCAGCGGCAGTCGGCGCGAGCAACTGGAAACACTGCTGTCTTACCCCGCAGATTCAGCCGGCGGCTTGATGAACGCGGACACGATCGAGGTTCGCGCGAACGTAAAGTTAGGTAGCGTGTTGCGCTACTTGCGTCTGTTCGAAGTGTTGCCGCCGCAAACCGACATGCTAATGGTGATTGACCGTCTGGGGCACTACCAAGGCGCTTTGCGATTAAGTGCACTGGTGACTGCCGAGCCCGAACTGCGGGTGAGCGATGTCATGCAAACCGACATTTCGGGCATTGCCGTTGACACCGAAAACACCGAAGTTGCGCGCCTGTTTCAAGACCTGGACTTGCTGTCAGCACCGGTCGTTGATGGCAACAACCTCCTGATTGGCCGCATCACGGTCGACGATGTCGTGGACCTGATTCGCGAGAACTCAGACCGCGCCATGATGCAGATGGCCGGCTTGGACGATGAAGCAGACATATTCGCCCCGGTATTGGTGAGTTCGCGCCGCCGGGCGCTGTGGCTGGGCATCAATCTGATTACCGCGTTTCTGGCAGCCTGGGTCATCGGACGATTTCAGACAACGCTTGAACATCTGGTCGCCCTGGCCGTGCTGATGCCGATTGTTGCCAGCATGGGCGGCATCGCCGGCAGCCAGACCCTGACCCTGGTGATCCGCGGGTTGGCGCTGGGACAAATTCAAAAAGGCAACTGGCGCATTCTGCTCAACCGGGAAATCGGCATCTCGGTGCTGAACGGCATCTTGTGGGCCATTGTTGTGGCCCTGCTGGCCGTGGCGTGGTTTGGCAGTTGGGGGCTTGGCGGCGTGCTGGGGGCCGCAATCCTGATCAACTTGTTGTGCGCTGCAGTGGCTGGGCTGGCGATCCCGCTGTTGCTGGATCGGCTAGACATTGATCCGGCGCTGGCGGGTGGTGTGATTCTGACCACCGTGACCGACGTGATCGGATTTTTTTCCTTTCTTGGCCTGGCCACTTTGCTGCTGCTGTAAGCACCGCCCCACACACACTCAGGTGCGTAAACCGTTGTGCAACGCCACCAGCGCCAGTGTGATCTTGTGGTTCGGGTCAAGGTAAATCATGGGCAAGGACTGCTCATGCGACTCGCGAATCTTCACCGATGAGGGCAAATACGGCTGCAGCACCGGCAAGCCTTCGGCAATCAGCTCGGCCACCATGCGCTGGGGCAAATTGGCACGCGCTTGAAACTGGTTAACCACGATACCTTCCACCTGCAAATCAGGGTTGTGGTCAGCGCGGATTTCCTGCACGTTTTCCATCAGAGAATACAGCGCCTGGCGTGAAAAACTGTCGCAGTCAAACGGGATCAAACAGCCGGCAGCACCAATCAGTGCGGCGCGGGTAAAGAAGTTAAGGGCCGGTGGCGTGTCAATGTAAATGCGGTCGTAGCTTTCACCCAATTGCTGCAGCGCTTCACGCAGCTTGTAAATTTTTTGACGCGATTCAAGCTTCACCTGTAGCTCGTTCAGTGCCGGGCTGGACGGCATCAGGTCAAGGTTTTCAAACGGTGTTTCAACGACAAACTCAGTCGGTGAAACGGCGCGAAAGCTGTAACTCAGCGAATGCTCAAAGAAGCCGGCCACGCTGGGTTGACCCTCTGTGGCGGTGCTGCCCATCAGGTAGCTGCTGGAGTTGCCCTGCGGGTCCAGATCGATAACCAGGGTGCGCAGCCCCTGGCTTGCGCTGATGGCCGCCAGGTTGCAAGTGATGGTGGACTTACCCACGCCCCCCTTTTGGTTGAACACGACGATTGGCATGAAGCTGATCCTTTTCGGCTAGGGTGAATTCACTGATGTAAGGGACAGATTGTCGGTGAATTTGCGCACAGCACAAAAGCCGTGAAGCGGCTAAACCCATCAGCCTAAACTGATTGGATTTGCAATTTATTTGAATTTTCATGATGAATAAGCGTGCTTATAGTTCACCCCATCGCCACCGTTCACCATTTACAACAGGAGATTTCACATGGATCAAAGCAATCGCTACTCAGACCTGAGCCTCACGGAAGAAGAACTGATCAAGGGCGACAAGCACGTGCTTGTGGCCTACCACATGCTGCCCGCCACGGGCTATGGCTACCTGGAAGTGGCCGCTCACATTGCAGCTGAGTCCTCAACCGGCACCAATGTCGAGGTGTCCACCACCGACGATTTCACCAAAGGCGTGGACGCACTGGTGTATTTCATTGACGAAGCCAAGGGCGTGATGAAGGTCGCTTATCCGAATGACCTGTTCGACCGCAACCTGACCGATGGTCGCGCCATGCTGGTGTCGTTTTTGACGCTGGCCATTGGCAACAACCAGGGCATGGGCGATGTGAAGCAACTGCAGATGCAAGACTTTTACGTGCCGTGGTCGATGCTGCGCATGTACGACGGCCCGGCCAAGGACATTACCGATCTGTGGGACATTTTGGGTCGTCCGCGCGTGGACGGCGGCTACATTGCCGGCACCATCATCAAGCCCAAACTCGGCCTGCGCCCGGAGCCGTTTGCAGCGGCTGCCTACCAGTTCTGGCTGGGTGGCGACTTCATCAAGAACGACGAGCCGCAAGGCAACCAGGTCTTCTGCCCAACCAAAAAGGTGATCCCGCTGGTCTATGACGCGATGAAACGCGCCATGGACGAAACCGGCCAGGCCAAGCTGTTTTCGGCCAACATCACGGCTGACGACCACTACGAAATGCTGGCCCGTGCCGACTACATTCTGGAAACCTTTGGCCCCGATGCCAACAAGGTAGCGTTTCTGGTGGACGGCTATGTCGGCGGCCCAGGCATGATCACCACAGCACGCCGTCAGTATCCCAGTCAGTATTTGCATTACCACCGTGCTGGTCATGGAGCGGTGACGTCACCATCCGCTGTGCGTGGCTATACCGCGTTTGTGCTGGCCAAGATGAGCCGCTTGCAAGGAGCCTCCGGCATCCACGTCGGCACCATTGGCTACGGCAAGATGGAAGGTGGCCGTGATGACCGCAACATCGCCTACATGATCGAGCGCGATTCGGCTGACGGCCCTTACTACCACCAGGAATGGCATGGCATGAAGCCCACCACCCCGATCATCTCCGGCGGCATGAACGCGCTGCGTCTGCCAGGTTTCTTTGAAAACCTGGGTCATGGCAACGTGATCAACACCTCCGGTGGCGGCTCTTATGGCCATATCGACTCGCCCGCCGCCGGCGCGATCTCGCTGCGCCAGTCATACGAATGCTGGAAATCGGGTGCTGACCCGATTGAGTTCGCCAAAGAGCACAAGGAATTTGCCCGCGCCTTTGAGTCGTTCCCAGGTGACGCTGACAAAATCTTCCCAGGCTGGCGTGAAAAGTTGGGTGTGCACAAGTAAATTGGGCACCCAAAGAGAATCTTTGCTTCGTTGAAGGCTGCTGGTGGCTTGCTGCGACAAGCTACCCTGCCCCGCTCGTGTCCCCCGGCGACGTGCCGCCGCCTCCTCCTTGACCTCGCTTTGCAGGGCAACTTGCCACAGCAAGCCGGAGACCGTGTTGGAGCCCAATGCATCGGATAGCCAGCTAGCCAGCATCGCTAGCAGCGTGCATCGGGTATCTGACGCAGCGGAATCAAGGAGGAGGTTCGGGTCTCAGCCCGAACCGGGGGACATCCGCGGAGTTGGATACCCGATGCGCGCTGCGGATTAGCACCACCAACGATGCAGCGCTACGATTGCCCGGTCTTCCCACAATGACCCAACAGGAAAACGCAATGACCAACTTGGCACAGCAATACAACATCACCCAAGAGCCGTTCTACCAGCAGCAAACCAACGAGGTTGCGCTCTATGAGGCGGCGTACAAGGCCAGGTTACCTGTCATGGTCAAAGGGCCCACTGGCTGTGGCAAATCGCGCTTTATTGAATACATGGCCTGGAAGCTCGGCAAACCGCTGATCACCGTCGCCTGTAACGAAGACATGACCGCGTCCGACTTGGTAGGCCGCTACCTGCTGGAGGCCAACGGCACCCGCTGGCTTGATGGCCCACTGACCACGGCGGCGCGCATCGGTGCCATTTGCTACCTAGATGAAATCGTCGAAGCGCGTCAGGACACCACGGTGGTGATCCACCCGCTGACCGACCACCGCCGCCAGTTGCCACTGGACAAAAAAGGCGAGCTGATTGCCGCACACGCTGATTTTCAGCTGGTGATTTCATACAACCCCGGCTACCAAAGCTTGATGAAAGACCTGAAGCAGTCGACCAAGCAGCGCTTTGTCGGCTTTGATTTTGATTACCCGACACCTGAGTTAGAGGCGCAGATCGTCGCCACCGAAACCGGCATTGCACTGGCCGATGCCGCCAAACTGGTCAAGATCGGCGGCACAGCGCGCGCCCTCAAGGGCCACGGGCTGGACGAAGGCATCTCGACCCGGCTGCTGGTGTATGCGGCAACGCTCATCAAGGGCGGTGTAAATGCGAATGACGCTTGTCGCATGGCGTTGGTGCGCCCGATCACCGATGATGCCGACATTCGCGCCACACTGGATCACGCGATTGATGCTATTTTTGGCTAATAGGGCGCAAAGTGGCTACCTCCACCGCAAACGCTGGCACAAGCGCAGCAAGCTCGGCATTCACCCCGAGCGTTGAACAGTTGCAAGCTTGGCGGGCACAACTCGATTGTGGTTTTGCCGAGGTCGAGCGTGTTTTTACTGACTGCCTGACTGAAGCCCATGCCAAGCTGAGCCCCGAAGGCCTGGATGATTACCTGACCCAAGCGCGCTTTTTGGGAAAAATGGGGCGTGGCGTCGAGCCCTTGCTGGTTTTTTTGCAGGAATGGCCACCAGTGGCACAACGCGTCGGTGAAGACGCGCTCGCTGCCGTGATGGCAACCGTGCGGCTGATCACCAAGTCGCCCAATGGCAACGCCATCGCGCCCTTTTTGCAAACGCTGAGCGCTGTAGCACGGCGGCTGCCGACCCAGGCGCAACTACAGCATTACCTGGACCTGAGCCTGCTGCTGCTGGACCGCACCAGCAGCTCGATCCACGGCAAGCACAAGACCTACGCCAGCCCTAGCCTGTCGATCTATTTTGAGCAGGCACCGCGCCTGCTGGAACTGTTAAGCCTGCAGGGCCTGAGCAACTGGGTCCATTACGGCATCCGCAACTACAGCCACCACCCGGAGCAGCAGCGGAACTATTTTTCACTGACATCACCCGACAGCCGCGCCGTGCTGCAGCGCGAGCGCCATGGCACGCTGCTGATGGACAACACCCGCGCGCTTGACCTGTACCTGCTGGCACTCTGGCAAGACGGCGATATTTTGGTGCCCTACTCCACCACCTTCGATGCACAGCGCCAGCCCATGCCTTACTTTGATGCGATGGGCATCCGGCTGCCCGATGTGTATGACGAGCGCGCTGGCATCAGCGGCTTGGATCGCTACCGCGCGGCGCTGGCGCACATCGCCGCGCACCGGCGCTGGAGCACGCCGATTTTTGCCGACAACTTCAGCCCGGCGCAGCGCCTATCCATCGAATGCTTTGAAGATGCCCGCGTCGAAGCGCTGGCGATGCGTGAATACCCTGGCTTGCGCCGCATTTTCAGAGCTTTGCACCCGACACCCGTTGACGGCGCTTGCAACCCGGCCACCCATTCATGCCTTCGGCACCGCATAGCCCTGTTGTCGTCCGCACTGCAGAGCGGTGCTTTGACCACCCACCGCAACGCAGTGCCACTGAGTGACTGGGTGCAGCGCTTTCAGGCGCTGCTGGCACAGGGCGAATCCAGCACCGCCGAAATGGCCACTTTAAGCCTGAGCTATCTGGCCAAGACCAGCCTGCAAAGTGATCGCCTGCCGGATACCTGGTTTTTGGATACCGAAGTGGACTACCGCGATGACAACCGCCACCTGTGGCGCTTTCACGAAGACAGTGACGACGAAGAGACCTTCGATGCGCCTGATCAAACCGTTTCAACCGACGAAATTGCCACTCTGCCGCCGCGCCATTACCCCGAGTGGGACTACACCAGCCAGACCTTCCGGCCCGATTGGGTTAGCCTGTACGAGCGCTTGCATCCGTCCGGCAGCGCGGCTGACATTGATGCCCTGCTGGCCAAGCACAGCGCACTGTCCAAACGCCTGAAACGCCTGCTCGACTTGCTCAAACCGCAAGACAAGGTGCGCGTGCGCTTTCAGGAAGACGGCAGCGAGCTCGACCTGGACGTGGCGATTCGGTCGCTGATTGACCTGAAAAGCGGCAGCCAGCCCGACACCCGCATCAACATGAGCCACACCACCGATGGCCGCAGCATTGCCGTCACGCTGCTGCTGGACTTGTCGCAGTCGCTGGGCGAAAAGGCGCGTGGTTCCGAACAAACCGTGTTGCAGCTCAGCCAGGAAGCGGTGTCGCTGCTGGCCTGGGCGGTGCAGCAGTTGGGCGACCCGCTGGCGATTGCCGGCTTTCACTCCAACACGCGCCACGACGTGCGCTACTTTCACATCAAGGGTTTTGGCGAAAGCTGGGGCGACGAAGTCAAAGCCCGCCTGGCCGCCATGCAAGCTGGTTACAGCACCCGCATGGGTGCCGCCATGCGCCATGCGGCCCGCACGCTCAGCACACAGCCAGCTGACAAGAAGCTGCTACTGGTGCTGACCGATGGACAGCCATCCGACATTGACGTGCATGACGAGCGCCTGCTGATCGAAGACGCGCACCAGGCCGTGCGTGAACTCGACAACCAGGGCATCTTCACCTATTGCATCAACCTTGATGCCTCCGCCGACAGCTACGTCAGTGACATCTTTGGCCGCCAGTACACGGTGATCGACAACATTGCCCGACTGCCCGAACAACTGCCCAAATTGTTCATGGCCTTGACACGTTGACACGTTTCCAGAACACAATATGCTATATATTAAGTAGCTGCTTGCGCATATTACATAAGGGCTAGAGGTCTTTTTTTATAATAAAATGACAGCCTTGCGCAGGCCTTACGCCAACACCACCGCCAACCGGAGCCAACGCATGCAGTCCAAATCGCACTGGGAAAATGTCTACACCACCAAGTCAACCGATGCGGTCAGTTGGTACCAGCCGCACGCCGAGCTGTCGCTCGGTTTGATCGCCAAAGTGGCGCAGGGGCAAAAGATCAGCGTGATCGATGTGGGCGCTGGTGCCTCGACCCTGGTCGATGATTTTTTGACAGCCCAAATGGGCCAGATCAGCGTGCTCGACATTTCCGGGGCGGCGCTTGCGGTGGCCCAAAGCCGGCTCGGCGCGCTGGTCAGCGATGTGAACTGGATCGAAGGCGACATCACCAGCGTCGCCTTGGCACCGGCCAGTTTTGATGTCTGGCATGACCGCGCGGTGTTTCATTTTTTAACCGACCCACTGGCGCGGGCGGCTTATGTGAGCCAAGTGCAACGCGCCGTCAAGCCGGGCGGCCACGTCATCATTGCCACTTTTGGGCCCAATGGCCCGCTGCAATGCAGTGGCTTGCCAGTGGTGCGCTATGCGCCCAATGAACTGCACGCCGCGTTTGGCGATGCGTTTGAGCTACTGGAGCATCAACAGGAAGAACACCGCACGCCAAGCGGTGCCGTCCAGCATTTTGTCTATTGCCGCTGCCTGAAGCATTGACCGATCAGGCCGCGTAGCCCGGATTGGGCAGCGCACCGATGATCTTGGGTGCGTTGAGCTTGCGCGCGGACACCTTGCCGCCGCGTGCGGCCAGCCAGGTTTCAACCACTTCCCAAACCTGCTTGTTGCCTTGGGTACGGGCCGCTTCAGCCACCGGGGCCCAGCCAGCCACCTTGTATTTTTTGTCGGCCTCGATCAGCTTGCCGTTCAGGCGCATGTCGCTGATGCGCTTGCCCATGCCTTCGAGCGGGCTGCAACTGTATTGCAAGCCACCCACGCGCACCATGTCGCCGCCCTGCTGGTAATACGGGTCAGGATTGAAAAGGTTGTCGGCCACGTCTTCCAACACGGTCTTGATGGTGGTGCCGGTCATTTCAGTCACGGTGGCATACGAGTAGGTGGTAGCGGTCATGTCCATCAGCCACTCACGCGTGATGGCCTGGCCCGGCAGCAGCGTGGTGCCCCAACGAAAGCCTGGCGAAAAAGCCAGATCAGCACCCTGCACGTCAATCAGCGCATCCACCAGCAATTGGTCACCGGTGCCGTTGAAGTTGCCCCGGCGATAGAGCGTACCCTCGGTTGTGGCCAATTTCTCAGCAAGTTTGGCTTCATACGGGGCGCGCACCTTGGTGATGAGCGCGTCCATCTCGGCATCGGCTGGCAGCATATTGGCAAACACCGGCAGCAGCTTGTAGCGAAAATCGCTGACTTTTTTGTCCTTCACGTCAAAGTCAAGCACGCCCAGAAACTTGGCATTGGAGCCAGCATTGGTGACCAGCGTCTTGCCGCCCTTGTTGCTGATGATGCTGGCGACCGGCATGCCATCGTGCGTGTGACCGCCCATGATGGCATCAATGCCGCTGACGCGGCTGGCCATTTTCAGGTCCACATCCATTCCGTTGTGGCTGAGGACCACCACCACCTGGGCACCTTTGCCACGGGCTTCGTCGACCATCTTCTGCATGTTGTCGTCCTGGATGCCAAAGGCCCAGTCCGCCACCATGTAGCGCGGGTTGGCAATCGGGGTGTACGGAAACGCCTGGCCGATGATGGCGCACGGCACACCGTTGATTTCGCGGATCACATAGGGTTTGAAAACCGGGTCGCCGAAGTCATTGGTCTTGACGTTTTGCGCGACAAAGTCAACTTTGCCGGCAAAGTCTTTCTCGATGATTTCTTTGACGCGCTCCATGCCCAGCGTGAATTCCCAGTGGCCGGTCATGACATCGACACCGAGCAGCTTGCAGGCGTCAACCATGTCCTGCCCGTTGGTCCACAACGCCGTGCCAGAGCCTTGCCAGGTGTCGCCGCCGTCCAGCAACAGCGCACCGGGGCGGCTGGCTTTCATGCGTTTGACCAGTGTTGCCAGATGCGCGAAACCACCAACTTTGCCGTAGCGTTTGGCAGCCTGCTCATAGTTCAGATACGTCAACGCATGGGCCTCGGCAGTGCCGGGGCGCACTTTGGACACCTTGAGCAAATGCTCCCCCACCAAGTGCGGCAGCTTGCCCTTCATGTCGCCAATACCCAGATTGATGCTGGGTTCGCGGAAATAAATGGGTTTGAGCTGCGCGTGGCAGTCGGTCATGTGCAAAAACGACACATTGCCAAATTTTGGAATGTCATAAAGACCGTTGGTGGCAGTTGCCAAATCAGACTGCGCATAAGCACTTAGCCCCATGCCAGCCATGGTGCCGGCACCCAGCACCTGAAAAAATTCGCGTTTGGTTAAGTTCATTGAGGTCTACCGTTGAATTTGCAAAAAAAGGCCCAGGCAGACTGGGCAAGGAAAAATCGAAAATGGAAAAGCAAGCGTTACTGATTAACCGGCGACTTAGGGTCAAGCAGCAGCGCCATCAGATCCTTGGCCTGCGCCTCGGTGATGATGCCGTTGTGCACCGCGCGCGGCATCACCGAGCAAGCGTTGTACGCCTTGGCGTTATTGATCTTGCCCCAGGTGTACGCGATGATGGCTTTGGAGGCCGGGCTGGTCGGGTCGGCAATCACACCGCGCGTCTTGCCATAGCCCAGCAGGCTCGGGCCAATGGTGCCAAACGAGATTTCTTTCGGATCGAACTGGTGGCAGTTGTAGCAATTGCCGCCGTTGGGGGTGTCAGCCTTGTCGCTCCAGGTCAGGCCTTTGCCGTCTTGTGCG
>JBBQZI010000115.1:0-10479 GCA_038207855.1 Burkholderiales bacterium | reverse complement strand
GATGTTTAGTCCGTTGCGCAACGTGGTGCAGGTCAGCGGCGGCGGAGAGCCCGATGACAAGAAGCCCCAGCCGCCCGAACTGAGCGCACCCAAGACCTGCGGCGCAACCCCCGACTTCAATGTTTGCCAGTTGGAGACGCCTGTCGACAACGCGACACCCGATATGGTGGTCACCAAGTCAGCCAGCAAGGCGGTCTTCACCGAAGGCAACTTGGGGTCTTATGTACTGCGGGTGAAAAACGCCGGCATGGTGCCCACCAGCGGGGTGTACACCGTGACTGACAGCTTGCCTGCCAATAGTGGCACGCCAGCCAAGTGGACGATTGATACTGCCAGCGGAAATGGCTGGAGTTGCACGGTGTCGGTAGACAAGTTAAGCGTGTCTTGCGGCGCCAGCGCCGTGCTGCAACCGGGCACAGAAAACCCGTCGACCATTGAAGTGAGCGTGCGTATTGCCAGCGGTGCGGTGGCCTTTGGGCCGTTGCGTAACCTGGTGCAAGTGACCGGCGGCGGTGAGCCCGATGACAAAAAGCCTAAGCCGGGTGAACTGACCAATCCACCACTGTGTAGCGCAATGCCGGAGGCTAATGTTTGCTATGTCGACACGCCTTTGCAACGCGCCGCTGGTTTGAGTGGCCACGTCTGGATTGACGGTGCCATGAAGAAGGTGCTGGATGCAGGCGACAAGCGGTTGCCGCAGTGGATTGTGGAAATTTACGACACGTCTGACCCCGCAGCTCAGGGCAAGACCTTTACCGAGTTGGTGCGCGGCGGTTTGGCAAAGCAGACTTTTACTACTGACAGCCAGGGCTATTACGAGGCTTGCAATCTGCAGCCCGACTCGACTTACCGTGTTCTGTTTCGCGACCCGGCCAATCGCATCGCCTTTCCTGGCGTGGTCACGAACGAGCAAGGACGGATAACCGGCGCTGATTATTTTTCGCAGATTAAAGACCGCGAGGGTTTCCAGGTGCTGGAGGTGAAACTGCCCGCCGGTAACGGTGGCCCGGGTTGTGGCGGACAAGGCATTTCAGCGCCCGAGCAATCGTTGCCGCTGGACCCCAACGGTGTGGTGTACGACTCCATAACCCGTGCACCCGTGGCTGGGGCCAAGGTGACACTGAAGCCTGAAGGCGTTTGCACCGGTTACGACCCGAAGTTGCATGTCATCAATTACGAAACTTACGCCAAAGATGCGCAAGGCAACCCGACCATGACCACGGGCGAAACTGGTTTCTATAAGTTCTTGTTGTCGGGTGACCCGACTGCGCCCAAGTCCTGCCAGTTCAGGTTGGTGCTGGAGCCGCCAGCCGGCTACAAGCCGCCACCGTCGAGCCTGATTGCGCCCAACGCGCCACTGGCTACACCGGCCGGGCCAGGTATCTATGAAGTGCAGCCTCAAAAGCCAGCACCAACTGGAACACAAAGCACCATTTATCATTTCTTGTTGCAGGAAGGTTTAAACCATCAAGAGGTTTTTAACAATCACCTGCCGCTGGACCCGCTGGTTCCGGGCAAGCTGGTGCTGACCAAGCAGGGCGATAAGCGCTTGGCGGAGGTGGGCGACACCGTGCTGTACACCATTACCGTGCGCTTGCTTGAAGGCGACCCGGTAGTGCAAGCCACTGTGCGCGACCGCTTGCCGGCGGGTCTGACGCTAGTGCTTGGCACGGTGCGGGTGAACAACACGCCTGCACCCAACCCCTTGGGCGGCCTCGGTCCGGTTCTGGCTTTCAACCTGGGTGCCGTTACCGCCAACGCGCAGGCGACGGTGAGCTACCGTGTGCGTGTGGGTGTCGGTGCCATGCAGGGCGATGGCATCAACCGGGCGCGGGCGCACGGTTGCCAGCTCGCAAGTGGTTGTGTTGATGCGTCCACCCTGCTGCCGCTGACGGGCTCTGTCGAATCCAACGAAGGCCAGTACAAGGTTGAAATCACCGGTGGCGTGTTCACCAACGATGCCTGTCTGCTCGGTAAGGTGTTCGTTGATTGCAACAACAACCACGTGCAAGACCCTGAGGAGCTGGGCATCCCGGGCGTGCGCCTGTACTTTGAAGACGGCCATTTCATGGTGTCCGATAGTGAAGGCAAGTACAGTCGCTGTGGCATCACGCCGCAAAGTCATGTGCTGAAAGTTGACCCGTCAACCCTGCCACGCGGTAGCCGCCTCACAACCACCAGCAACCGCAATCTGGGTGATGCCGACAGCCTGTTCATTGATCTGAAAAATGGCGAGCTGCACCGTGCCGACTTTGCCGAGGGTAGCTGTAGCAATACTGTGCTTGAGCAGGTCAAGGCGCGTCGCACGCAGGGTGAAATCCGTTCGGTGGAGGTCGAGAAACCCGGCGGACCGCCGTTGAGCTTCCAGAGTAAATCCAAATCCGTGCCGCAACAAGGTACGGACAGTGCCAACCAACCGCTGGTTCAACCTCGCCAAGGAGGCAGCGATGCGCGCTAATCCATTCATTCTGGGGGCCTCTGTGATGCGTCCATTTGTGCGCCGGTCAATTGCTGTGGCGGCACTGGCTTCTTTGTCTGGAACTGTGTTGGCGCAAGCCGACGTAAGCCGACCCTTGTACCCGCTGGCAAGCCCTGAGGCAGTCATGCCCAATCAGGCACCCAAGCTGCTTAAAGCGACGGTAGGCACTATTGACTACAGCGTCAACACCAGGGCCGACCACTTGATTGTTGAAGTGGCGCGCAATGGTGTGCCTGCTGACGGTCAGACACCGGTTGCGGTAACGGTGCGTGTGCTCGGTGCCGATGGCAAACCGCTCAATACGCCGGTGTTTGCGACGATAGAAACCACCGGTGGGCGCATTTTGCTTCCCGGCGCACCAACCGATGAAGCTGGCCCGCGCGCCCGCGATGCCGATCGCGCCACCCCTGGCGTGCAACTGGAGGTGCGACAAGGCGTGGCACATTTCACGTTGCTCGCACCGATGGCACCGCAAGATGTGAAACTGCGCGTCACGGTAGGTGCCCAGGAGGCGTCTGGCACAGTGAATTTTGTGCCCGACATGCGCCAGATGGTGGCAGTGGGCCTGGTGGAAGGCGTGATCAACTTCTCTGGCAGCGGCAGCCTGATTGAGCCGGTACGCAACAGCGACACCTTTGACCGTGAGATCCGGAATTTCAGTTACAGCCTGGGCGACAACAAATCCAGCGTGGCAGTGCGCTCCGCGGTCTTCCTAAAGGGCGTGGTCAAGGGTGACTACCTGCTGACAGCCGCGTATGACTCTGACAAAGAGACGCGCTCGCGCTTGCTCTCGGACATCAAGCCCGACGAGTTTTACCCGGTGTATGGCGATGCCTCCATCAAAGGCGAAGAAGCCAAGTCATCGAGCCGCCTGTTTGTGCGGGTGGACCGCGCCAAGAGTTATTTGCTCTATGGTGACTTTGCCACTGGCGATGGCTTTAGCCAGCTCGGTGGCAATGGTGCAGTGGCCTCGCTCAAGCAGCGCAGCCTGGGTGCCTACAACCGCAGTGCGACCGGCGTGCGCTGGCATCACGAGGACGGCAAGCTGATGGGCAACGTGTTTGCATTTAATGACACGCTGCGCCAGGTGGTCGAAGAGTTTGCCAGTCAGGGCAGTGGCCCCTATGGTTTGCGCAACAACGCCGTATTGCAAGGCAGCGAAAAAATCGAAATGGTCGTGCGCGACCGCGACCAGCCTGCGCGCATTTTGAGCGTCAAAGCGCTGGCGCCTTTGAGCGATTACACCTTTGAGCCCTTTAGCGGGCGCATTTTGCTCAACAGCTTTTTGCCCGCTTTTGATGCCAGCCTCAACCCGGTGTCGCTGCGCGTTACCTACGAGGTGGATCAGGGTGGCGACGCCTTTTGGGTGGTGGGTGCCGATGGGCAGTTGCGCATCAATGAACAGCTCGAAGTTGGGGTCTCCGTGGTGCAAGACCAAAACCCGCTGGCTGGCAACCGCTTGTCCAGTGCCAATATTGGCTGGCGTATATCACCCCAAACCATGCTGGTGGCCGAGGTGGCCAGCAGCACCTCGGAGGTCAATACCAACCTGGTCAATCAGTCTGCTTTGCCTGGCATGGTCGGGCGCAGCGGCGACGTGCCGGGCCAGGCATGGCGCGTTGAGCTGGCGCACGAAGACGATAAAACGGAAGGTCGTGTGTTTGTCGGCCAGTCTGACACCACTTTCAACAACACCGCGGCACCCTTGAGTGGTGGGCGCGGCGAAGCCCTGGTGCGCGGAGCCGTCAAGCTCAACGACAGTACCAAGGTGTACGCCCAGGCGCAGCGCAGCGAAGACCGTAACCCTGGCGGTGCCAGCAGCAACGCAGCCCAGGTGGGGGTCACCTTGAAGCTCAGTGAGCGAGTGGTACTGGATGTCGGCTTGCGCAGCGTGAACGAGTCGGCGGGTACGGTCAGTGGCACCTTGCCCTCGCCGTTTGCTTCTACCGCAGGGTTGACGGGCAGTATTGCCACCGGCTCGGGCGGTGGCGCGGTGGGTTTTGGCAACCAGTTGATTGACCCGGCCACCGGCTTGCCGGTGATTCAGGCCGGTGCGGCATTGGCTGGTACACCGGCCAGCACTAATGCGACTGGCTTGCGCAGCACTACCGTGCGCGCCGGTTTGGGCTTCAAGGCGACCGATCGTTTGACGCTGGGTGGCGAACTGGAGCACGACATCAGTGGTGACCCGCGCCAGCGTTACGCATTGGGCGCTGATTACCAGATTGCCGAGCGCACGCGTCTGTATGGCCGGGCTGAGCACCAGACCGGTTTGAGTAGCCCCAGCACGATCACCACGGACAACAACAGCAGTGATGCGCTGGTGTTTGGTGTGGATACATCCTATTGGCGCGACACGCAATTGTTTAGCGAATACCGTCTGCGCGATGCCTTCAGCGGGCGCGACAACCAGCTGGCCTCGGGCGTGCGCAATGGCTGGGACTACGCGCCCGGCATTCGCATCAATACGGCTTACGAGCGCACCCAGGTGCTGTCGGGCAGCGCGCCCGACACCCAGGCCGTGTCGTTGGGCGTGGATTACACCGCGCACCCGTTGTGGCGCGGCTCTACCAAGCTGGAGTTGCGCCGCTCCGGCGATGTGACCACTACGGTGGACAACGAAGCCTTTAACACCTCGCTGTGGCAGGTGATGGCGGCACGCAAACTCGACCGCGACTGGACGCTGCTGGCGCGCAACTACTTGCTCAAAACGGACTATGACAAGGGTGGTGATGTCTATCAGGACCGGGTGCAAATTGGTGCCGCCTACCGCGACACCGACACCAACCGCATCAATGCCCTGTTCAAGTACGAGTACAAGACCGAGACCGATTCCAGCAATGCGACAACTGGCACGCTCAGCAGCCAGGCGCACATCGTTTCGACGCACCTCGACTGGCATCCCAAGCGCCCTTGGTGGGTGACTGGCCGGTTGGCTGCCAAATGGCAAAACGACCAGTTTGAAAGCGGCGTGAAAGACAGCTTTCGCGCCCAGTTGATCTCGGGCCGGGTGGTGTACGACGTGACCGAAAACTGGGACGTGGGCTTGATGACGGCTGTGCAGTTTGGTCAGTACGGTGCTGTGCAGCACGCCGCAGGCATCGAGGTGGGCTACCTGGTCAAGCAAAATCTTTGGCTGTCGATCGGCGTGAATGCCTCGGGCTTTAGCGCTGACCGCGACTTGGCGGGCTATGAATACACCCGCTCCGGCGTTTATTTGCGCCTGCGTTTCAAATTTGACGAGAACCTGTTTGCTGGCAATAACAACGCCATCAACCGTGCGCTCGATCGTTAAGCCTTTGTCGGAGTCTATTGACATGAAAAATCTCTCTCTCGCTTCTTCTTATTCTTGTGTTGCGTTGGCTACGCTGATGCTGCTGGCCAGTTCAGGGCTGCAAGCTCAACCGGCACAGGCAACGTCACCGATCCAGCTCACGCCGGTACCAGAGCGCATCTCTGATGCCGCCATTGCAGTTGATCTTGATGCCTATAAGCAGCTACAAACGCGCATTCACCAGCTCAACGAGCAGGGTGTGCCGGTGCGCAATTACCACCTGAGCAAAGCCCAGTGCTGGCTGGATGTGTCGCTGCACGAATACAACCGCAACGATCGCAGTGCGTTCCCGCAAGCGGCCATGACCGAGTCGGAAAAGCTCATCGTTGGCATGGAACAAAAGACCACGCCCTTGCCCATGGACACACCGCTGGTCAACGGTGCTGCACGGCTGCGCCTTGATTTATGGGAGCGCACGGCTGCCTTGAAGCAACACGAAGGTTTCAAATGTGTCTGGAAGCAAGTGGCCTGTGCTGAGGTGGAATTGGTACACGCAGGCAATGAATTCAATCAGCAGCAATGGCGCCACGCGAAACCGTATGTACAAATTGCGGAAGAACTTGTTTCAGATGCAAATGAGCTTGTAGCCCTTTGTATAACTGCGCCGGTAGCTACTCAAACTGTAGCAATTCCAGCGCCGGTCGTAGTTCTACCGGTGGCTGAGCCGGTGCAGCTTTCAGCCAGTGTGCTGTTTGACTTTGACCAATACGCCCCGAACCACATTCGCTTGGTTAGCCGTACTGAACTCGATGCGCTGCTTGCCCGCGTGAAGCTTGAAGGCATCCGCATCGAGTCGCTGGCCTTGATTGGTCATGCCGACCGGCTCAACAGCACTGGCAACAAAAATTACAACCAGCAGTTGTCGCAGCGTCGAGTCAATACTGTGCGCGACCTACTGGCCACCGAAGGTCTGACGGTGTCATCGGTTCGTATGGATGCAAAAGGCGATACCGAACAGGTTCAGGCTTGCCAAGCCAAGTTCAAGAATCCGACAGAGTTGCAGGAATGCCTTCTGCCGAATCGCCGCGTTCAAGTTGAACTCAAAGGGGTCAAGCCAGTAGTCACTAAATAAAGGCGCTGTATCGCGGCGTCGTGCACTCGGTAACAATCACGGTACCGGCGGCTTTCCCGGCTTACCGGACTCGTTGCCACATGTCACCTTTTGCACCATCCAGACAACATCGGATCGGCTCCCTGTTAGTTGCCCTGCAATTTGGGCTGCTGAGCGTGCTGGCTATCATGGCTGGACCAAGGCTGCTGCGCGGTGACATTCCGGCTGCTAGCGTACTGCTGGCGGTGTTATCGGTCGGGCTGGGTGTCTGGACGCTGGCCTACAACCGGCTTGGCAATTTCAACATTCATCCGGTGCCCAAGGCTGGTGGCAGGCTGGTCACGGGCGGTCCCTACCGGCTGATCCGCCATCCGATGTACAGCGCGGTGCTGCTGGGCGCGGCGGCATTGGCTTCTTGCGCCAGCCCTTGGCTGGGTTGGTCTACCTGGTTTGCGTTGGTGTTGGTGCTGTGGCTCAAATCCAGCCTGGAAGAGAGCTGGCTGTGTGATCACCATTCCCAGTATCAGGCCTACTGCCTGAGCAGCAGACGCTTTGTTCCCTGGTTGTTCTGAACCTGACGCTCAGCGCAGCGCGCGGTGGTAGCCGCGCAAAATTAACCCTGAAATCTTCAGTGGTATGTTGCGCAGCGCCGCCGGAACCCAGCGTGGTGCGTTCAATGAAAAACGCGTTGCCCAGCGGGTGTAGGGTTTGAGCCAGCTGGTTTTTTCGACAAAGCGGCGGGCGTCCATGGGGCGCTTGGGAGGGGTATTTTGGCAGGAAGACATAGCTTGATTGTGCTGCCAGGGCAAAAACCTTGCTGGACGCAGTGCGAGCTCGGCTCAAAACCCGTTGGTGCGCCGATTGGTAAAGCGAACAGACGTACACCAAAAGGCACCAGCATGCCTAAATAGACATGCTGGTGCGAGGAGCGTCAAAGTCAGGATTTGGCGAGTTTCAGCTGAGACGGGTTAGCCGTCAGGTAGCCCACAGCAGCGCCAAATTTGTCTTTGTAGTTGGCCTTGACCAGCGGATCGAGCGTCGCCATGACGACGTTGTGAAATTTGCCCCAATCGCCTGCATGCTGGAAATTGCTCATGATGTAAGTCCAGCCATTGACGTTGTCGACTGCATGCAGGCCGGTCGATTCGGCACCGGCGGGTGTTGACATCACGCGTGAAAGCGTCTTGGTGTCGATGTTGTAGGCCCATAGGAAGTTGTTGACATGCATGCCACTGTCTTCACCGATAAACAGAGTGCGCATTTTTTCAGAATACTTCAGGTTGTCCGGGTTGGCCACCTTGTCGGCATTGGCGGTATTGCCCAACGCATCCGGCGTGCTCAGGTCTTCGCCGACCACCAACCCCTTGATGTCCACCGGCATCCATTCGCTGCTGATGGCATTGCCAGACGTGTCTTTCTGAGCACCCTTTAAGTTCAAGGCCACCGTTGCACCCGCGTTGATCGCCTTGGTCAGGGCAACGCTAGCTGAAGGATTGTTGGTCTTGTCACCAGCGACCATGGACTTGTAAGCATAGGAAATAGCGCTGTACGCCACTTTGTCAGTTGTGTTGACGGTGGTTCCCTCCATCTTGGTAAAGGCCATCGAAGCGCCCACAAGTGCGGCGTAGCGATGGGTTTCCAGGAAAGCGGCGGCCTTTTCCATACCTGGCATCAATTTGACCCATTGGATCGCGCCGCTGAAGTTGATTTTGCTGTAGCTGGCATCGGTCGGATCGCTGGTTTTGACATCCATGATGTCACTGATGCTCAGCGTTGTGGCGAGCGCTTGGATTTCGGCGCTGGTGGCCGAGCCCAGCTTGATCCAGCTCATTGTTGCTGGTGTCACCGACGGATCCAGGCTGGTCAGGGCGCTGGTCAGTTTGGCGACGTACAGGGTGCCGGCGGACAAGTCTTTTTCCTTGTCGGCGACAAACACGAAATAGCCAGCATTGGTGGCATCGTCACCCATCAGGACCGTACGGTTGTCGGGCATGACCTGAACCAGCTCGTGCGAAATGCGGCCCATGCAGTAGTGTTTCTTGATGCTGCCGGTGCCATCAGGGTTGACGGTTACCTCAGGGAGATGGCCGTAGTTATAGACCCGGGCGGTGCTGGCATTGCCGTACAGATTGGTGCTGAAGGCTTGTAACTGGGTGTTGCTGGCGGCTGTCAGCGCGTCTGGCTCGTACTCCTCGCTGGACAAGTGCGTGCCCCAAGGCGACAGGCTGGCACCGCAGGTGATCCACAAGCCGTTGACCGCCGAGGTGTTCACGTTGTGGTATTTCACCAAGCTGAGCTTGCCGGTGCTCTGATCCTGGTCGAGCGTCAGCACGGCGATGGGTGAGGGCAGCTTGCCGTACATGTCGGTTTTGCCGTCCTGAGCCCAGGTGGTGTACTCAAACTGCACCACGGCGAAGACCGCCTTGCCCTTGATGCCGGTGATGGTCGGGTTCGCCACCGTCAGCAGCGAGGTGCCATCGGGGCAGTCCGAGAAAAACTGACGCGCGCTGCCGACAACGGTACTGTCAATGATTGGTTGGTTGTTGATGTCGAAGTAGCCGCCGGCCAGAATGGTGCCGCCAGCACTGCTGGGCACCTGGTCGCCGGTGATGAAAAACGACTGGTAGGCGAGCGCGAAATCGAGCTTGCTGGCATCGCTGAACTTGACAGTCATGGTCGACCCCACCGTGGTGGATGCCATTGCTGCGGCGTTGGTCAGGCTGGGCGCCGCCATCGAGCTGAAGCTGACGCCGCTGAAGGTGACCGGCACGGCGGTATCGCTACCACCGCAGGCTGACAGCAGCACGCTGGACGCGGAAAGCGTGCCAGCCAGTGGCAACAGCGGTACGCCAGTGAGCATTTGCAGCACGCGGCGGCGGGATTTTTCAGTGATAGTTGTCATGGGATCGCACTCCAGAATTGATCTGTCCCGCAGTCGGGACAGCGTTATAGAAAACCTCCTCAAGGCAAGGGCAGCCTGAGTTGGAATTGCGATCCTCGCTTACTTGTATGAAACTATGATGACAGGCCTGGTGAGCGTCAATGCGCTGCGTCTGCACTGCCTGGATTGCCGGTCGTACCGGCCTTGCCTGCCTTCACATGGCGCGTCAGAAACACCAACGGAATCATGGCCAGAAAGATCACTGCGGAGGCAAAAAAGATGTCGTTGGCGGCCAGCATGTAAGCCTGCTGGTTGGCCAGCCGGTCAATCACGGCGAGCGACTGCTGCGGGTTCAGCCCACCTGCGGCCAGTCCGGAAAGCGTGCTTTGCGTGGCACTGCTGCCCTGGTTGACATATTCACTGAGCTGCGCGTGGTGCATGGCGGCGCGGTCTTGCCACAGCGTGGTGGCAATCGAGGTGCCAAACGAGCCGGCCGTGATGCGCACAAAGTTCGATAAAAGATAAGAATTCCAACAGCATGAGCCCAAGTATGCCCCAAAAATTGGGCCGCAAAAAAGCACTGCCGCTTACATTCGCCAGTCTGATTTCCCAAGAAATTTACGTTGCCCTCACCACAATGAGCCGCAAAGGCGATCCACAGGCACAGCCCCTCCCTGGCGGCGGTGTCGCCACAGTGGTCGGGGTCACCAAGTAGTGCGCTGATCGTCGGGGTA
>JBBQZI010000114.1:0-10481 GCA_038207855.1 Burkholderiales bacterium | reverse complement strand
ACCTGCTGTCCAATGCCGACCGTGAAATGCGCAACACCCGCAATACGATCTTCATCAACTGCACACAGCAAACCTTGTCGGGCGGCCACCTGGAACTGGTTGAGCCGGAGCGCATTGTTCTTGAAATTCCGCCAAAGGCCCCTGGCCAGGACGATGTGGAACAGATCGATACCTTTCTGCAAACCCTGATGACGGTTCGCAAGCGGGGCTTCCGGTTGGCCTTTGACGACAGCGTGGCGACACCGGCCTACGCCAGTTGGCTGCCGCTCGCATCGTTCATCAAAATCGATACAACACGGGTGTCGACCGCACAGATCAAAGCCATTGCGCAACGCATCGCAAGCACCCCTGGCGTGCAACTGGTTGCTGAAAAGATTGAAACCGCCGTACAGTTTGAACAGGCAAGCCAGGCCGGTGCCACGCTGTTTCAGGGCTACTGGTTTGCCAAACCGGTGCTCATCAAAGGTCAAACCATCCGGCCGGCCCAAGCCAATATCATCCGGCTCATCAATCTGGTGCGCAAACAGGCCGACACCAGCGAAATCGAAGAAGTTTTTAAACACGACCCGACCTTGTCG
The DNA here is from genome assembly GCA_038207855.1 of Burkholderiales bacterium. GTDB lineage: Bacteria > Pseudomonadota > Gammaproteobacteria > Burkholderiales > Burkholderiaceae_C > Rhodoferax. The sequence continues at coordinate 9,903 of JBBQZI010000114.1, read as the reverse complement.
TTCAACCTGCTGCGTTTCATCAACTCGGCGGGCTTTGGCCTGAGCTGCGAAATCACCTCATTTCGGCATGCCGTCATGTTGCTGGGCCTGAAAAAACTGTTCCGCTGGGCAGCGCTGCTGATGACCACCTCGGGTGCATCCAACGGCTCTGCTGTGGTCGGCCAAGTGGCCGTGGTGCGCGGGCGACTGATGGAACTGCTGGCCGCTGAAAAACTGTCACCCGAGGAGTGCGACAACGCTTTTGTGGTGGGTATTTTTTCACTGCTTGACACCATGCTCGGAATGCCCATGGAGGAGTCTTTGTCCGCCATCACCTTGCCGCAAACCGTCACCGATGCCTTGCTGCACCACACCGGCGTGTTGGCCCCTTTTCTGCGCCTGACCTTGGCCTGCGAAAACGCCGACGACGCGGCATTTGCCGAAACCGCGATCGCCTTGCAATTGACCGGCGACCAGGTCAACTGGGCCCATCTGCAAGCGCTAGCTTGGGCCGAAAACATCACCGAAGCGGCCTGACATCAGCCGCGCGGGTGATGCTGCGCATGCAGCACCTTGAGGCGTTCGCGCGCCACGTGGGTGTAAATGGTAGTGGTGGAAATATCCACATGACCCAGCAGCAGTTGCACCGCCCGTAGGTCAGCCCCGTGGTTGAGCAAATGCGTGGCAAACGCATGGCGCAAGGTGTGCGGCGACATCGGCACGCTAATGCCAGCGGCCAAGGCATATTTTTTAACCAGCATCCAGAACATCACCCGGCTCATGGCGGTGCCGGGTGTACTGCCCCGGTGCGTGACAAACAAATCGTCCGTTTGATGGCCTGCCAATAACTCGGTGCGCGGCTGCGCCAGATAGCGCGCAAGCCACAGACTGGCGACCTCGCCAAACGGTACCAGCCGCTCCTTGTTGCCCTTGCCAAAGACCCGCAATACGTTGTCATTCTGGCTGACGTTGAACACCTTGAGTGTGACCAGCTCGCTGACGCGCAGGCCGCTGGCGTAGATCAACTCCAGCATGGTGCGATCGCGCACGCCCAGCGCCGTGCTCACATCCGGTGCCGCCAGCAAGGCCTCAACTTGCGGTTCGGTCAGCGTGCTGGGCATGCGCAGCGGCTGTTTAGCCGCCTGTAGTTTCAGGGTTGGGTCTGCGCTGATCAGCCGCTCGCGCAATGCCCACCTGAAAAACCGCTTGAAAACCGTCAGGCGGCGGTTGGCGGTAGTGGCTTTGGTGCGGGCATGCTGGTGGGCAAAATAGCCGTTGATGTCCACTTCACCCGCGCCAATCAAGATCTGACCCTGCTCTGCCAGCCAGGCAGCAAACAAGTTGAGGTCACGCCGGTAAGCCGCCAAGGTATTGTTGGACAAGCCTTCTTCCAGCCACAAGGCATCGATGAAGGTGTCAATGGCCGGGTCGGGTGGATGGCCCGTTGGCAGCGCACGGAAAACAGGGGTAAGCATGGGTGCCGAGCATACCAGCGCGCTTTTCCCGTCGGCCTGCTATCCTCAAGGCGTGAACTTTGCCCAACTTTTATTCCCCGACTTTTCGCTGATTTTGATCGGCTACCTGATTTGCCGGTTTACGCCATTGAACCGCCCGGTGTGGAGCCAGGTTGAGCAACTGGTGTACTTTTTGTTTTTCCCGGTGCTGTTGTTTCACTCGATCATCAAAAGCCCGCTGGACATTGGCGCGGCAGGCAATCTGGTTGGTGCCGGCTGGGCGCTCGGGCTGGGCGGCATTGCCATGGCGTATTCGGTGCCTTACTGGCCGGGGCTCGCCGGCAAAATTCCATTGCGCCAACACGCGGCCAGCGCCCAGGTTGCGTTTCGCTTCAACTCTTTTATCGGCCTGGCATTGGCCGATCGGCTGGCCGGCCCGCCGGGCTTGCTGGCCATTGCGCTGCTGATTGGCGTCAGCGTGCCGCTGATGAATATCGGCGCGGTCTGGCCGATGGCGCGCCACGCCAAACGTGGCTTCCTGCATGAGCTGGTGCGCAACCCCTTGATCATTGGCACGATTGCCGGCTTGCTGGCCAACCTGTTGGGGCTGTCCATTCCAGCCTGGCTGGAACCCACGGTCACCCGCATTGGCTCGGCCTCGCTGCCGCTTGGGCTGATGGCTGCTGGTGCCGGGATGCAGCTGGGTGCGCTCAAACACGCCAAGCGCCTGGGCGTGGCGCTGCTTGGCATCAGGCATTTGCTGATGCCCTTACTGGCATTTGGCCTGGCCAGGCTGTTTGGCCTGAACACCGTGCAAAGCACCATGCTGCTGGCGTTTTCGGCCTTGCCCACTGCGTCAAGCTGCTACGTGCTGGCCGCGCGCATGGGTTATGACGGGGCTTATGTGGCGGCGCTCGTCACAGTCTCTACGGTGCTGGGTATGGCGAGTCTGCCACTGGCTCTGTGGATGCTTCACTTACTATAAATAATATAGCTACTTACGCACTATTCATAAGGGCTAGAGGCCAAAAAGACTAATAAACTTAGTGCACCTTGGAGCCCAAGGCTACGACTACGGCTTCGCGTCAAAGAACTGAATACGGTTCTTACCGGCTTGTTTGGCCAAGTACATGGCCGCGTCGGCGCGGCCCAGCAAGGCACTGGCATCTGTGCCGTCCTGCGGAAACAGCGCAACACCCATGCTGGCCGAAACCTGCAGCATATTCGTGCCATAGGCCACGGGCCCGCCTGCGGCTTGACGCAGACGTTCCAGCAAGGGGGCCAGCAGCGGGTCAATAGATTGGGACCGATCCAGATCAACCAGCACCGCCACAAATTCGTCGCCGCCAATGCGTGCCAGGGTGTCGCCTTCGCGCAGTGCGGCCTTCATGCGCTGCGCCAGCACGATCAACAACTCATCACGCGCCTCGTGGCCGTGCGTATCGTTGATCTGTTTGAACCCATCGAGGTCAAGAAAAGCAACCGCCAGCGCCTGCCCATGGCGCAGACTCTGCGCCATGGCCTGCGGCAAGCGGTCTGACAACAAGGCTCGGTTGGGCAAGTCGGTCAACGCATCGTAGTGAGCGCTGTGTTCAAGCTGTTGCTCGTAGTCCTTCATTGGCGTGATGTCGGTGAACAGCGCCATAAGATTTGTGGTTTGCCCAGCGTCATTGCGCACGGCGTTGATGTTCAGCAACTCGGCATAGACCTCGCCGCTTTTGCGCCGGTTCCAGATCTGACCGCTCCAATGCCCCTTGTCCAGAAGGTCTGCCCACAGGTTGGCATAAAACTCAGTTGTCTGCCGCCCCGATTTCAGCAAGCTCGGGTATTGTCCCAGGGCTTCTTCGCGGCTGTAACCAGTGATGCGGGTAAACGCCTCATTGACATCCACAATGCAACCAGCGCTGTCGGTGATGATGATGCCCTCGCGGGCGTGGTGAAACACGCTGGCAGCAAGTTGCAAGCGGCTTTCTGCCTGCTTGCGCTCGGTGATGTCGCGGTTACTGACGCGCCGCCCCTTGAACTGTCCTTGCGCACCGTGTACCGGGTGGCAGACATGCTCAATCCAGCGAACGGCACCGTCACGGCGAACCAGGCGAAACTCCAGAAGACCGTCTTGCTGGTTGCTCACATCATGGTGATGCGCATCACTCAGGGCAAGGTCATCGGCGTAAGTGATTCGCTTGATCAACGCAGGGTCGGCAATGAAGTCATGCTGCGCATAACCAGTGATGCCCAAGCAGGATGGACTCATATAAAGCAACTCGTGCTGCGATCCCTGCCAGTACTCCCAGTTCAGGGTGAAATCAGCCACCGTGCGGAATTTTTCTTCGCTATCAGCTATCACCTTTTCGGCTATCAAACGCCGGCCTACCTCGGCTTCAAGCTGGTCACGCTGAGCCTGCACCTGCTTACGCCAACGCTCACGTTCCAGTAAATTGCGAATGCGCTGACGCGCCGTGCCAACCTGGATCGGCTTGGTGATGTAGTCCACGGCACCCAGTTGAAGCCCCGCTATTTCAGCCTCGGCCTCTTGCAGCGCGGTGACAAAAATAATCGGAATGTCTTTCAGCAGAGGCTCGGCCTTGATACGCCGACAGGTCTCAAAACCATCCATGCCGGGCATCATGATGTCGAGCAAGATCAGCTCGGGCGGCGACTGCAGCGCCAGCTTGATGCCCTGTGGCCCCGAGCTGGCAATGTGCAGGTCAAACTCCTGACTCAGCGCGGCACCCAGCGTCATGAGGTTCAGCGGGATGTCGTCAATCGCCAGAATTCTGGGCTTGTCCGGATTCATGATGTTTTAATCCTTCTGCTTCGGGGTTGACTGCTACTCGACACAGCATGTCCACAGCCTCCTCAAACTTAAAGGCCATGACCAGCTCGCCTACTTGCGCCATGGCAGGTGCCAGGACGGTGCCCGCTACGGCGCTGTGCAAATCATGAAAACGTGCAACGGCATCAAATCGGCGCTGCGCCAGCATCGGCATGATGTCGGCCAGCAGCGCATCAAAAGCCGCCCAATCGACCGCAATGGCAGGTGCCACAGGCTCTGACACCCCGGCTGACTGGCGCAGCAAAACCGGCAACCACTGGCCCAACGCCGATTGCAGCGCGGCCAGGGCGATCGGCTTGGTCAAAAAGTCATCCATACCAACGCGCAGGCAGTGCTGGCGGTCTTCTTCAAAGGCATCAGCGGTCAGCGCAATGATCGGCACGCGGGCTTTGGCGTGCCGGGATTCCCACTCGCGAATTTGTTCGGTGGCGGTGTAGCCATCCATCACCGGCATGTGCAAGTCCATCAGCACCAGGTCTACCGGCAGTTCCGCAAAAATCTGCTCTAGCGCCTGCTGGCCATCATGGGCAAAAACAACTCCCAGACCCAATTGGGTCAGCAAGCCCTCAATGACCTGACAGTTCACCATGTTGTCCTCAACCACCAGAATGCAGCCCCTGAATTCGCCCTTGAACGGCGCATCAGCCAACGCGGTCGCCACCGGCCGTGCATCCAGGCCGGTGTTTTGGTCTGAGCCCAACACTTTGGCGCGCACGCGAAACCAGAAGCGTGAGCCCTGCCCGGGGGTGCTGTCCACGCCGACATCGCCGCCCAGCAACTTGGCCAGACTGCTGACGATCGACAGCCCCAGGCCAGAGCCACCAAACTGGCGCGTGGTGGCGTTGTCAGTTTGAGAAAACGGCTTGAACAGCAAGCCGAACTTGTCAGCTGCAATGCCAATGCCACTGTCTTGCACGGCAAATTCAAGCGTGGCCGTGTCGCCCGCGCGCTCGACTTCGCTGGCCTGTATCGACACCTGCCCTTGGGCGGTAAATTTCAGCGCATTACCGACCAGGTTGGACAGCATCTGGTGCAGGCGATGACGATCGGTTTCATAGTGCTGCCCGGTCGGTGTGTGGCACTGGTAGCTGATTTGCAGGCCTTTGCTTTGGGCGGCACCAGAAAACAAGCCTTGTGTTTCCTGCAAAAGCTGCGCCGGGTCAAGCTCGGCCATGTCAAGCTGAAACTTGCCCGCCTCGATTTTGGAAATATCCAGAATATCGTTCAGCAGTGTCAGCAATGACTGGCCGGAGTGCAGCACGGTGCGAGCGTAGTCCAGCCGCACCTGCTCCGACAAGCCCGGCGCCAGCAGCAACTGCGCCATGCCCAGAATGCCGTTCATGGGGGTGCGTATTTCGTGGCTCATGGTGGCCAGAAAACGACTTTTGGCCAGGTTGGCGGCGTTGGCATCGGTCACCGCCTGCTGCAGTTCAAGCGTTCGGCTCTTCACCGCCGCCTCCAGCTTAGCATTCATGTTTTTGATGGCATCAAATTGCGCGTGCAGGGTTTGTGCCACGGCTGCAAAATTGTCAATCAGTTCCTGGGATTCAACTACGCCAGAACGCTCCCAACTTACGGACTGCGCCAGGGCCACACGCGTGGGCAAGTCTTTCGTGAAGCGGCTGATACGCTCAAACGAAGCGGTTAATGTCTTGCTGAACACGCGCGCCAGCAGCAGTCCCACAAACAACACAGTAGCCAGTTGCACCAACAGCGTACTGTATTGCTGAAATAGCAGGGTTTGATATGGGGCTACCGGGGCTTCCAGCACCAGCCGCCAGTCAGATGCCTTGCCCACCGGCGCATCAGACAGGTAAACCGCGTCTTTCCATTTGGCCGAGATCGATACATTGCGCTTTGACTCAGGGAACCACTGGCTCAAGCCACCCGGCAAATCAATCGTTTGCCCGGCTGGCCGAACAAACTTGTCCATGACCTTGAGGCCGGGTTTGTTGGTCACGATAACGCGACCATTGATGTCAAGCAGGCTGTAAGTCAACTGCTCCGACTCACTGACACGGGCATTCAATTCCACCAGTGCGGCCAGTTTGGCCAAATCCAACACACCCGACACATAGCCCCAGTAAGAACCCTTGACAAACACCGACGCAACCGCCAGTGCAATGGGTCTTGCCACGCCCATTCGACTAACAACAACTTCCGCCAAAAATGGCGAATGACCTGCCCTGACTGCAGTGAGATAGGCCCGGTCTGAATAGTCTTTCCCCAGCGTGCTGACACCGCTTTCGTCCAGCAGCGGATAGTAGGCTACCGTGACCGCCTTGTCGTTGAGCAGGCCGCCACGCAAAAAATTGGTGTTGGCACCAAGTATTTCTTCAATTGAATTCTGCATGGCAGCAACCGGGCGCGTGCTCGCCAGACGAGCGACATACGCCACCTGATTAATGTTGCCCTGCAACCATTGGTCAATATTGATATTGGTTCTAATCGCCGTGGCGTTCAGGGAATCTCGCAGATGCTGATCGACTACCGCTCGGTCAGAGCGGCTGTGGTAGCCCATCAGCAGCAGTGCTGGCAGCAAGACAAAAGCAAACAGACCGCTGAATACCCACTCGCGAATCGAGATGTCCTGCAGGCGATACCGGTGCACCAAAGCCATAAAAATCAAGCGTGCCAGCACTGCATTGGTGATGCCGTTGATGGCCTGCTTGAGCATGGTGATGACCGCCGTGTTCATGGGCAGATGCATCACTCCGGCATAAAACACCAGCACCAGCGGCATGCCAAACAGCAGCCAATAGAGCGCGTCAGCATTGACAAAATCCATGCGCTTGCGTGACTGCAGCCAGGCCACGGTGCCAGCCTCAAGCGTCAATATCAGGATGGCGTAGGGGTGATTCCAGACAAAGTAGGTGACGCAGGCCGCCAGCAATGCGCTGATGACACCAGCGCGCGCACCCAGCAGTTGCAATGCCAGCATCGAAAAAATGCTGCCAAACAAAAAGTCGATGCTGAAAAATATCGGATAGTTGAAATAGTTGCCTGCGATACCGAAGGCGGTCAATCCGACGAATAGCGCAATAGCCTTTGCACGAGACAGCGTCATTCTGTTTTCCCCTGATCCAACCCTTGTGATACCCATCAAATCGACAAGCACAGCCCCTTTTACTACCAATCAGGAATTGAACTATTGACCTGAATCAGACTTTGAAAATACGGTTCCCCGGTGCGGTCGTTTGGCTCGATCATCAAATGCCCGCTGCGCATCAATGCAGCAGGCAATATGGTCAGTGCAGTCTGGGCAATCTGGGCAATCTGGGCAGTCCATCAGGCTAGCTGGCCATTGCGCCGCGACTTTATATGCTACTTAAATAATAGCTACTTGCGCTTGTTGCATAAGGGGTAGAGGTCTAAAACACTACATCATTGCCAAGGCGTGGCGGCTGCGGGCTTCGATGCATCCAAAAAGGCTCTGCGAGTCGTCGCCCCAACAGAGCCCCAAGGTCTCGCAACTTGCCGCAGAAATGGCCGTGACACGGCTATGTTCACTGTGCGTCACATTCAGCGCATGGCTCAGAACCTCAGCCACGTGCACGACAGCAACCAAGGGCTCGTTTGCTGCAGTATCGGGCGCATGGTGGCGCGCAACTGCGTTGGCAATATCGCTGGGCAAGCCCCAGTCCGTGGCCAGCCAGCTGCCAATGGTGCCGTGGTCAACGCCGAAGCGCTCACGCTCTGTCACATCACACTCGACACCGCGTGCGTGCGCGGCTTGCAGACTGTCATCAAAAAGTGAAGCTTCAAAACGATACAACCAAAGTTGCCCTACATCGTGCAGCAGCCCACTGATCAGTGCGCTGTCGAGCCCCATTGGCGTTTGCGAATGGCTTGCCAACTGCAGGGCAGCCACGCCCACGCCCACGCTGTGCTCCCAAAAATGGGCTGGCGTGCCATTGCCAGCGCGGCCCATCGTCTTCAGAAAATCAGCCAGGCTGATCAGTAACACGGTTTCGCGCACGCGCATCAGCCCGATTAGCGAGATGGCGGTAAAAATATCGGTTACCGCCGACCGCCCACCCTTGGCGCTGGCCGCCCGATTGGCCAGCGACAGCACCCGTCCGGCAATCACCGGGTCATGCTCAATGTGTGTCACCAATGCATTCAAATTGGCATCGGGATCGTCCAGGGTTTGCAGAACCTGCATCACCACGCGTGGAAAACTTGGCAGCGCATCGCTGCGCGCCAGCACTTGTTCAAGCGTCAAAATGGTCGCCATTACTCGCTCCGGTACATCAAAACCTGGTTGAACAACGCCGCCATCACGGGATCAGACAGATCGGCAGACTCAAAAATCTCCAACACGTTTTTGGCGGCTGCGGCCGCTTCATCGGCCACGACTTCGTCGGTACGCGCATCAGCCTGCACAACACAAACGAACTCAATCTGGTGCGCCACCATTTGCTGCAAGTTTTCATCCGATAGCGTGGCACCCGATGGCAATAGGGTGGTGCGGTAGCGATCCTGCACAGCCTCGCCTAAAACCAGGCCTTCGTCGGCGGCTTCGATCGGGATATAGCGGGTTCTGGTTCGCATCATGCAAGCTCCAATGTAAACACCAACGACACGGCCGTGCCCTGCCCTGGTTGGCTGGTGATGTCGATACGGCCATGGTGCAGGCCGACAATTTCCTTGGCAATGCTCATGCCCAAGCCGGTGCCCGGCACACGCCCAGAGGTGTCGGCACGGTAAAACCGCTCACCCACGCGGCTCACCTGCTCAGGCGTCATACCGATGCCGGCATCTCGGATGCACAACACCAAATCACCCGCCAGCGCCTGCAGGCTGATCCCAACAGTGCCGTCTGGAGCGGAATATTTGTAGGCATTGGAGAGCACGTTCAAGATCGCCTGCTGCAGCTTCTTCTGGTCACCCATCAAGCAAATGGCCTGGCCAGGCATATCCAGCACGGGCTTGCTGCGCCCTGCTGGCAGCTTGAAATCATTGACCACTGTTTCTACCAGCGCCTGCATTGACAAGGGCTCGATCACGAAGTCCTTGCCACGCCGCGATTCAATGCGGGCCAGGTCCAGCAGTTCATTAAGAATCGCCATCATCAGCTCGGACTGCCGGTAAATGATGCCCAGAAACTCTTGCGTGCTGTCAGCATCGTTGCCCCCCATCATCAGCAGCTCGGCAAAACCGTAAATACTGGCCATGGGGGTGCGCAGCTCGTGCGCTGCTGTTGACAAAAAATCACTTTTCATCTGGTCGACTTCAGTCTCGTGCGTGACATCCCTGAAGTACAGAATTTGAGACACGGCACTGGCCTGGCCCATACGCAAGCCCACATCCAGCACCCGCTTGCCCGGCCCTCGCAACTCAATCAACTCACGCCCATCGGGTTGGTCGCTGGCCGCGTGTTGGCGCAAGCGGGCGACACCGCCAAAACACCTGCCAGGCAGGCAAAGACCTGACAACCGGTCTGAAAAAGACTGCTCACCCAGCCCGATCAGCGCAGTGGCCGTTATGGCTGTCATCTCACAAAACGCCGGACTGACGTAGGACACACAGCCGGCCTCGTCAAAAGAGATAAAGCCATCCGGACTCAATTCAAAAATCGCGTTGAGCAACTCGGTGCGCACGCCCAGCGCCAGTTCGGCTGCCTTGCGCTCA
>JBBQZI010000113.1:0-10514 GCA_038207855.1 Burkholderiales bacterium | reverse complement strand
GAGCGACAAAATGGGCATCGCTGGTTTTCAGTTGGGTAATTTGGTCGCGGTATTCAGGAAACATGCAAACTCCAGTCAGTTGACGCGGGCACTGCACTTGCTGCAGGTGGCCCGGCGGGGGGTGAAAATAATGACATTATGTCCTGCTACAGAGAGTTTTAATGTCTGTTGCTCCGCGCAAAAGCCAGTTTTTTACTACTAAAAATATAGCTATCTACGCATATTGCGTAAGGGCTACAAACCAATTTCTTATATAAAAAGCAAGTTTCAAACTTTGCGATTCAACAAGGCATACAAGCCGATCGCGCCAAAGGTGGCAGTGCCGATACCGCCGAGCGCAAAGTCACCAAACTTCAGGGTGAAGTCGCCGGTACCCAGCACCAGCGTGATGGCCGCCACAATCAGGTTTTTGTTCTCGGCAAAGTCGACCTTGTTTTCTACCCAGATGCGCGCACCGGCAATGGCGATCAAGCCAAACACCACAATGCTCACGCCGCCCATCACGGGCAGCGGGATGGCCTGAATCAGCGCGCCAAACTTGGGCGAAAAACCCAGCAGCACGGCCAGCAAACCCGCCACCAGAAACATCGCAGTCGAGTAGATTTTGGTGGCAGCCATGACCCCGATGTTTTCGGCGTAGGTGGTGACACCGGTGCCACCCGCGCTGGCACTGAGCATGGTGGCGACACCGTCGCCGATGAAGGCACGGCCCATGTAAACGTCCAGGTTGCGCCCGGTCATGGCGGTGACCGCCTTGATGTGGCCGAGGTTTTCAGCCACCAGAATGATCGCCACCGGCGCAATCATCAGCATGGCTTTGGCATCAAACACCGGCGCGGTAAAGCCCGGCACACCAAACCAGGCCGCATTGAGCACGCCGGATAAATCCAGCGGCTTGCCCAGACCCAGGCCGTTGGTCAGCATGGCATAGACCACACTGGCCACGGCCAGACCCACCAAAATCAGCAGGCGTTGCAGCATGCCACGCGTGAATACCGCCACCAGCGCCACGCAAACAAAGGTCACGGCCTGCATCCAGCTCTCAAAGTTGTTGGCGGCCATGTTCTTGATCGGCACACCTGCCAAATTCAGGCCAATCACCGCCACCACCGCGCCAGTAACCACCGGGGGCATGAGTTTCTCAATCCATTGGGTGCCTATTACCTGGACCAGCACGCCAATCAAGGTGTACAACGCACCGCAGGCAATGATGCCGCCCAGCGCCACCCCCATGTTGCCGTTGAGCCCCTTGCCGGCATAGCCCGTGACGGCAATCACCACGCCAATGAATGCAAAGCTGGAACCCAGGTAGCTCGGCACCTTGCCGCCGGTGATGACGAAAAACACCAGCGTGCCCATGCCGCTCATCAGGATGGCCAGATTCGGATCGAAGCCCATCAAAATCGGGGCCAGTACGGTGGCACCAAACATGGCAATCACATGCTGCATACCCATCACGGCGGTTTGCGGCCAGGGCAGGCGCTCATCCGGGGCGATAACACCGCCTTGCATCAGTACATCGGGGCTTTTCTCGGTCCAGTCCAACAAGCTCACAGGCTTCTCCAGGTTGATAAAAATTCAATAAAAAAGCACTCTAGCCCATATAAACATTGCGCCAATAGCTATATAAATTATAGTACTCAAGCACCGCTACAAAAGACTCAGGTCTTGGGTGCCAACACCGCCATCGTGATGCGCGACACGCAGGTCGGCTCGCCGGCCTCGTTGACCATGTCGATCTGCCAGACCTGGGTGGTGCGGCCGATGTGTACTGGGCGGGCGGTACCCGTGACCCAGCCGGTTTTGACGCCGCGCAGGTGGTTGGCGTTGATGTCCAGCCCGACCGCCTGGTGGCCTTTGGGGAGCACGCAGTTGGCGCCCACCGAGCCCAGCGTTTCGGCCAGCACCACACTGACACCGCCATGCAACAAGCCAAACGGCTGGTGCGTGCGCGCATCGACTGGCACGCGGGCGGTGATGAAGTCGTCGCCGACTTCCAGAAACTCGATGCCCAGATGGCTCACAGCCGTATTGACACTGCTGGCCGTGAGGTCCGCCACGGAAATGGGTTGTTGCCAGATTGACATGCTGATTCCAATAAAAAAGGTGGCTCCACTATAAACAAGTGGTAGCCACCTTCCGGCGCCGGCTTCATGCCCGGCACGACACGTCGGGTTTACTTGCCAAAAACCAGGTCTGGCAAAAACAGCGTAATTTGCGGTATGTAGGTAATCATCACCAGGAACACCAGCAACACGGTCAGCCACGGCATGGCCGCCTTGGTGACCTGTACCAAGTTCATGCCGGTCACACCACTGGTCACAAACAAATTCAGTCCAACTGGCGGTGTGACCATACCGATTTCCATGTTGACCACCATGATGATGCCCAGGTGGATCGGATCAATGCCCAGCTTTTGCGAGATCGGGAACAAAATCGGCGCCAGAATCAAAATGATGCCGGTGGGCTCCATGAAGTTGCCCGCCACCAGCAAGATCAAATTGACCACCAGCAGGAACATCCACGGCGACATGCCAGCCGACATGATTTGCTCGGCAATGATTTGCGGTATGCGCTCGCTGGTGAGTACATGGGCAAACAGCAACGCGTTGGCCACAATGAACATGATCATCACGGTGGTCTTGGCGGACTCCAGAAACACTTCCGGCAACTGTTTGAGCGTCAGGTCACGGTAAATGAACACCGCCACCACCAGCGCATAGACAGCGGAGACAGCTGCTGCCTCGGTGGGCGTGAACACACCGCCGTAAATGCCGCCCATGATGATGACCAGCAGCGCCAGACCCCACATCGACTCACGGAAGGCTCTGAACATTTCACCCGCGCTGGCTTTGGGCGGCGGTGTAAGTTGCAGTTTGCCGGCGCGCCACCAGACGGCGGCCATCAGCATCACCCCCAGCAACAAGCCCGGCAACACACCAGCCATGAAGATGCGCCCAACCGACACCTCGGTGACGGCGGCGTACACCACCATCACGATGCTGGGCGGAATCAAAATGCCCAGCGTGCCAGCGTTACAGATCACACCTGCGGCAAACTCTTTGGTGTAGCCGTTTTTCACCATGCCGGCAATCACGATCGAGCCAATGGCCACCACGGTGGCCGGGCTTGAGCCTGACACGGCGGCAAACAACATGCAGGCCATGATGGATGAAATCGCCAAACCGCCACGCATGTGGCCGACGGCGGCAATGGCAAAGTTCACCATGCGCTTGGCGACGCCGCCAGTTGACAACAGGTTGCCGGCCAAGACGAAAAATGGAATCGCCATCAGGGTGTAATGCTCGCTGGTTTCAAACAGCTTGATTGACATCGAGGCGAGTGAGTCCTGCGAGAAAAAGGTGATGGTCAGCAAGCTCGACAGCCCGAGGCTGATGGCCACCGGCATGCCAATGGCCATGAATAGAAACATGGATACAAACAGGACAAAGGTATTCATACAGTGCTCTCTTCGGATTTGAGTTTCATCGCATCAGCGGCCTCGTCTGCCAAATGCAGACTGGTGGCCTTGCCGGTGAGCAAGTTGTAAAAAATCTGACTGAACCGAAAACCCACCATGAGATAGCCGATCGGCATGATGCTGAGCACGACCCAGCGTGGGATCGGCAAATCTTCCAGCTCGACACCAATTTGCATCATCTTGTCGACATAAATGGCTGAGCCGTACAAAACAAAGCCAACGTACACCAGACACAAGAAAACAGCGATCAGTGACACCACCCGCCGATCTTTCTCGGACAGCAGGTTCACCAGCGCATCTACCCCGATATGCGAGCCGACACGCACCCCATAGGAAATTCCGACAAAAATCATCACGGCAAAAAAGACGGTGGTGAGTTCCAGCGACCAGGAATACCCAGTGTTGAAGACGTATCGTCGCACCACCTGCATGAAGGCAACCGCCGTCATGGCAAACAGCATGAAAGAAATAATCCACTCTTCAAGGCGATCGAGTATTTTCATGATTCAGTCCCAAAAAAACCCCGGACTGGGCCGGGGCATGCATACGCGGTTGTTAAAACGGCCAGAGGCGAATTATTTGTTGGCTTTGAGTGCCGCCTGAATCAGGTTGGCACCAATTTCGCCTTCAAATTGCTTCCAGACTGGTTTTTCGGCGGTACGCCAAGCTTCCAGATGCTCTTTGGACATTGGCAAAACGGTTGCCTTTTTGTCAGCAATCACCTTGTTGCGGTAAGCGGCATCTTCTTCAGCCGCCACCTTGTTGCCGAACTTGATCGACTCAACCATGGCTTCATTCAAACCCTTGCGCACATCAGCTGGCAGACCGTTCCACCATTTGGTGTTGGTGATAACCATGTAGTCCAGCACGCCATGATTGCTGTCCATGATGTACTTTTGGACTTCATGAAATTTCTTGCTGTAAATGTTCGACCAGGGGTTTTCCGTGCCATCCACCACGCCGGTCTGCAGGGCCTGATAGACCTCTGAGAAAGCGAGTTTTTGCGGGTTGGCTCCGACCGCGCGGAACTGGGCTTCAAGCACGTCCGAGCTCTGGATGCGGAACTTCAGTCCCTTGGCATCGGAGGGCAAACCCAGCGGCACATTGGCCGACAGTTGCTTCATGCCGTTGTGCAGATAGCCCAGTCCTGTGATGCCCTTCTTTTCCATGGAATGGAGCAGACCCTGGCCTTCCGCGCTGCCTTGGAATCGGTCAACGGCAGCCATGTCGGTGAACAGAAATGGCAGGTCAAAAATCTGCAGTTGCTTGGTGTACTTGCCAAACTTGGCCAGCGACGGCGCAATGATCTGCACATCGCCGAGTGCCAGGGCTTCCATTTCCTTGCCATCGCCAAACAACTGGCTGTTTGGGAAAATCTGAACATCGACCTTACCGGGCAACTTCTTCTCAGCCAGTTCCTTGAACTTCAGGGCAGCCTGGCCTTTAGGTGTCTGGTCAGCCACCACATGGCTGTATTTAACGATGATGGGGGCCGCCTGTGCACCCAAACCCAGAGCCAGCAAAGTGCTGGCGGCGATCAATTTCAGTTTCAGTTTCATGAAGTCTCCTCGGATTGGTAAACGTCTTTATGGACAAGACGATGCTACTGTATTGCGAGCACACATGATACGCAACTGTGGCGTTCAACAGCTAGGGTTTACCCGGGCTTGTTTGATTTAGGGCTTCATGCAGGGTCTGCAACGGGTGCGCGCCAATACGTTTCTCCAGCGCCATTTGTACCGGTTGAACCGCTCGGCGCAGGCGCGCCCGCTGCTCTTCTGTCAGGCTGTGGATGCGCGTGCTGCCAAGCGCGCGCAGCGCAGCCAAGGCCCGGTCATTCTGCGTGTCGGCGATCTGGTTGGCGTAGGTCAGCGACTCTTGCAGCGCCTGATTGATCAGCTCGCGGTCGGCATCCTTCAGGTGCTGCCAAAAGCGCTGGTTGGTCACCACCGCATAACCCAGGTAACCGTGGTCGGTCAGGCTCAGGTCGCTTTGCACCTCATGCATGGCTTGCGTCCAGAAATTCGACACCGGGTTCTCGGTGCCATCCACCACGCCCGCCGCAAGTGCCCGGCGCGTTTCACTGAAGGCCAGGGTGACCGGGCGCGCGCCCAGTGCGCGCATCTGGTCGGCGATCACACGTGAGGCCTGCACCCGCATGCGCAGGCCGACAAAGTCAGCCGGCGCAAGCAAGGGCTTGTTGGCACTCATCTGTTTGAAGCCGTTGTCAAAAAACCCCAAACCGACCAGTCCCTGGCGCTCCAGCCCCTTGAACAGCCGCTGACCCAAAGGCCCCTGCGTGACGCGCCGCACATCGGCCAGTTGATCAAATATAAATGGCAGATCAAACAGCTCGAACTCCGGCAAGCCAATGCGGCCAAATTTCGACAACGACGGTGCCACCAAATCGACGGCACCGAGTTGCAGCGCCTGCATTTCGTCCCGATCACCGTACAGTTCGGCGTTGGGAAATACCTGCACGTCAATGCGCCCGTGCGAACGCTGCTCAACCAGCACTTTGAAGCGGTTGGCGGCAAGCCCTTTGGGCGTTTCTTCGGCCACCACATGCGAGAAGCGCAAGCTGATGTCGGGCTTGACCGCGCTGTGGCTCGCCGCCGGGGCCAGCGCCGCAGCCGCCAGCGCGCCCATCCAGCAGCGCCGGCTTAGATCCGGTGTTGGCAGGTCGCGGTAGTCAGGCAAAGGCATGCTGGCTATTATGCGAGGTGATGGATAAAGACCGTATTTTGATATTGCCCCGATGACGCAAGACACCCACACTGTTGCCGACCATTCGCTCGACTTTGCCTTGCTGCAGCAGCCGGCCACGCGCCACGCCGGGCGCAATCGGGCGACCTTGCTGTGGCTGCTGGGCTTGCTGGCGCTGCTGGCGGGTTCGGTGGTGACTTTGCTGCTGTACCTGAATAATTTTGAAGCCGAAGAAGCCGCACGCCGCCACGCAGCGGATGCCCAGTGGCTGGAGCAAAGTGTTCAGTTCCACTTTCGCCGGCTGGAAGATGACCTGCTGGTGCTGGCACGCCAGGCCGTGCTGCAGGCCGGCCATGCGGATCGCACTGGTTTGCCCACGAACACCGTGCAGGGCGGCTTGTTGTGGCGCGAGCCGGGGGTATTGCTGTCAAGTGGCTGGATTGCGGCGGGCCAACTGGATGACTTGCGTTCGGGGCCCGCGCGCTGGCAGTTAGACCGTAACGCCGACCCTGAAAATGCGCGCGCTTTGGACATCATGCAAACCGCCACGCAGGGTTTGCGCCGCGCGGCCTACGCGGGTGTGATGCGGCGTGACGATGGCACTGTCACCGATGTGGTCTGGCTGGCGGTGCCGTTTTTCGACCGAGGCGAGTTTGCCGGCAACTACCTGGCTGCGGTGTCCCTTGAGCGCGCTGTGTCTGCGCTGTTGCCCAACTGGTTCACCCAGGACCACAGCGTGCGTTTGTTAACTGACGATATTGGCACGACCAAGCAGGCATCATCGGAAGGCACGGCCTACCAGGTGGCGCTGAATCTGCCTGGCACCGACCTGTTTTTGCAGGCCATCCTGACTCGCGCGCAGCCCACCACCGTGCCACGCATCTTTTTTCTGGTGGCGCTGCTGTTCTTGCTGGGCATGCTGTTTGCCCTGTATGCGCTGCGGCGCGACTTTGCCAAGCGCCAGCAGGTACAAGCCTTGTTGCGAGGCCAGGTGGCACTGCGCACGGCGATGGAAAACTCGGTCACCACCGGCCTGCGCGCCTGGGATCTGCAGGGCCACATTTTGTATGTCAATGAAGCGTTTGCCCGCATGGTCGGCTACCCGGCCAGTGAGTTGATCGGGCTCTCGACACCGTTTCCGTATTGGCCGGCGCAGCAGCAAGTGTCCCTGACACAGGTGCACGAGCATCTCATGGCCGGCGGTACCGGGGGCGCCGGGGTTGAAGTGCAGTTTCAGCATCGCGACGGGCATTTGATCGATGTGCTGATTCACGAAGCGCCCCTGAACACAGCAGCCGGCACGCAGGTAGGCTGGATGAGCTCGGTGCTGGACATCAGTGAACGCAAACGCGCCCAGCGCATGGCCGCTGCGCAGCAAGAAAAACTCGAAGCCTCGGGCCGACTGGTGGCCGTGGGCGAGGTGGCCTCAACCCTGGCGCACGAGTTGAACCAACCGCTGGGTGCCTTGAGCAGTTTTGCCAATGGCCTGCTCAACCGCTTGCACAGCGACAACATCACCCTGCCAGAATTGCTGCCAGTGGTCGAGCGCATGGCCCGGTTGGCCGACCGGGCCGGTGGCATTATTCGCCGCGTCAACGACTTTGCCCGCCGGCGGGAGTTGTCGCGCCAACGGCTCGATCTGGTGACCCTGCTACAGCGCGTGTTGCCCAATGCAGCAGAGGCGTCGCTCACACCCCCACGCTGGTCAGCACCCGATCAGCCCGTCTGGGTTCAGGCCGATGAACTGCTGCTGGAGCATTTGGTCAACAACCTGCTGGGCAATGCCCAGGACTGGGCCGCGCACGGCTACCCAGGCATGCAAGGCCCGCAAGTCTGGCTGGATTTGCGCCAGGACACTGCGCTAGGCATGGCGGTGTTGTCAGTGGCTGACACCGGCCCCGGTGTCAGCGAGGATGCGATCGACACGATTTTCAACGCCTTTGTCAGTCGCAAAGAAGGCGGCATGGGCATGGGGCTGGCGATTTGCCGCTCGATCGTCGAGGCCCATCATGGCCGCATTGAAGTCGGCCGCGACGCACTGCTGGGCGGCGCCCGTTTTACCGTTTATTTGCCACTGGCAGACCTTCAGGAGTCAACATGATCAGACCCGGCATTCATATTGTGGACGACGACCCGGACATTCGCGATGGCCTGGCCTGGCTGTTTGACTCGCGTGGTTACGCACCTACCGCCTGGGATGGTGGCCAGGCCTTTCTGGACGCGCTGCGCCAGCGCACCACTGACTGGGGCCAAGCCGTGGTACTGCTGGATGTGCGCATGGCACCGATCTCGGGGCTGGTTACCTTTGAGCAGCTCAAGGCACTGGGTTGCCCGTGGCCGGTGCTTTTTTTAACCGGCAATGGCGATGTCAGCATGGCGGTGGCCGCCGTCAAAAACGGGGCCTGGGACTTTCTGGAAAAGCCCTTTCATGACAACGAACTGGTTGACCGGGTGGCGCAAGCGCTGACCGCTGCCAGCAGCGCGCAAGACAGCGACACCGAAGTGCAGCGCCTGCGCCAGGCGCTTGCATCGCTGAGCCCGCGCGAGCGGGAGGTATTGGATGAGCTGATCCATGGCCATTACAACAAAAATATCGCCGACCACCTGGGTATCACACCGCGCACAGTGGAGTTTCACCGCGCCAATATTTTTACCAAGATGGGCGTCAGCTCAGCCATTGAGCTGGCGCACCAGCTGGGGCGGCTGCAGCCGCTGGGTGGGTGAAGGTAGGTGTCGATATGAACAGCTGTGCGTGTTAGCATATTGGTGCTTTAACACCCATCAAGGAGATGACCATGAGCCGTCTGACCATTACCCTTTCCGAGCCGCGCTACCGGGCGCTGAAAGAAACTGCGGCTCAACGAGGCAAAACCATTGGCCAATTGATTGATGAAAGCCTTGCCTTTTACGGCATCAAGTCCAATGAACAGGCGCAAGACCTGGTGCGCCGGGCACGCTCGCGCAATGCGTTGAGCGACGAGCAGGCGCTGGCGCTGGCGCAAGCCGAAGTACAGGCAACACGTCATGCTTTATGAGCAGTGCGTTTTTCATCATTGACACCAACGTTCTTGTTGCCGGATTGCTGACTTCGCGTGCTGATTCACCGGTGGCCCGGATCCTGGATGGCATGCTGAGTGCGGCTTTTGCCTTCGTACTGTCGGAAGCTCTGCTGGCCGAATACCGCGCGGTGCTGGTGCGGCCCCATTTGCGCAAGCTGCATGGCTTGTCAGAGGCAGAAATCGACATGATCCTGGTCGACATTGCCCGGCACGCCATTGTGCTGACCCCTTTGGAAACCGCGCTGGCCGCCATTGCGCCCGACCCGGGCGATCAATTGCTGTGGGATCTACTGGCCAGCCGTGCCGATCTGGTGTTGGTGACGGGCGATAAGCTGCTGCTACAGAACGAGCTGATGCAGACGCGAGTTATCTTGCCGCAAACGTTTGTAGCCCAATTGGAGCCTTGATGAGCTATTGAGTTAATAGCTGCTAATGCCGATTACACGGGGGCTGCAGCCTTGTTTTTCGTAAATTTTCCGGTTATCAAGCTGGCGGTGCCTGTGGCGGCATTGCGTTGGCGACCGCAATTGCAAGATTCTGCGGATGAAATGGTGCTGGAGGCGGCGGTGAACGCCCAAGCCAACGCCATCGTGACCTATAACCTGCGCGACTTCAAACCGGCGCAGCGCTTTGGGATTTTGGTGCTCAATCCAGAGCAAACCTTCAAGCATTTCAACCTATCCCCACTTCGGAGCGTCACACCATGAGTAACTATGCCCTTCCCTTACCAGAGTCTTTGAAGCAGGCGGCCAAACGCATTGCGGCGGCGGATGACACCACCATGAACCAGTTTTTTGTGGTCGCTATTGCTGAAAAAATAAGCGCCATGGAAACCGCGCAATTTTTTGAAAACCGTGCTGCTTTGACAGCAGCTGGCGCGGCCGATGCCGCTTGGGGCAAAGTCGGCACACAGGCGGTGGGCAAGGGGGATGAGTCGGCGGCCAAGCCTTGAGGTTGAAATTTATGAAAAATCAACCTATAGCCCTTATGAATATTGCGTAGCAAGCTACTAAATATATAGCATTCATGTCCCTTATGCCGATCCCTGAACCTGTGCCGCAAACGCTGGCCAACGTGTTGACGACCCTGCAAACCAGCGGGCTGGAGCGGCTGGACGCCCAGTTGCTGCTGCTGCATGTGCTGGGGCAATCGCCCAAGCAGCGCGGTTGGCTGCTGGCACATGACACTGACCCGCTGCCGCCAGAACGTGCGGCGGTGTTAACAACACTCGCCGAGCGCCGCCTGAAGGGTGATCCGTTGGCTTACCT
>JBBQZI010000112.1:0-10528 GCA_038207855.1 Burkholderiales bacterium | reverse complement strand
GGCAACCGGGTTGACATACTCAACCTCGACATGCCGATTGAGCAGCATCACGCCCTCGGTCATCAATTCAAGCATCGACTCATCAAAATTAAGGCGCATGGACACGTCAACTTTTAAAGGGACTAACGGGCAATGACAATGTTGTTGGCGATAGCCAGCAAGCGGTCAAAGGGGATCGGCTTGGGAAACACCGCAATGCCGTCTGGCAAACCACCCCGGCGGGCGATTTCAGCCGCATCAAGCCCACTCACCACGACCAGCCTGGTGTGGCGCATATCAGGCGTTTTAGACAACACACGCAACATGTTGAAGCCATCCATGCCCGGCATGTCCAGGTCAGTGATGACCATATCGGGGTTACTGCGACCCATCATCAGCAAGCCAGTCACGGCGTTATTGGCCAGACTGATGACCGGCGCCATCGGCCAGCGCGACAGCATGGTTTGGTACAGACGCAGCAGGTTTTCATCGTCCTCAACCACCAGCACCCCAAAGGGTCGCGCTCTGCCGGCATCGGCTGCCATCACCGGCTCTGGTGTGTCAGGGCCGGTAATGGCCACACCGTCTGGATCGGCAAACGGCACAGTACTTTTTTGCAGCAGGCTATTGATCGAATCACGGATCACGCGACGGTGCCCGCCCGAAGTTTTCCAGGCTTTGAGCAAGCCACTTTCCACCCAGAGCTGTACCGTGCCAACCGAAACGCCCAAAAGCGTTGCAGCTTCACGGCTGGTGCAGAATGATTTTTCAATGGCGATAGTTTTCATGCGGAATAGGCTACTGGTTTGCCACGACTGTTGCGTTTTTCAAAAATTTCGTCGATGCGCTGCTCCAAAAAGACACCTGAAAATGGCTTGACGATGTAGCCATCGGCACCTGCATGCAATACCTCAACAATGTTCTCCTTGCACGTCTCACCGGAAATCATCAAAAAAGGCGTATGCACCCAGCGCGGGTTGGCACGCACGGCGCAGAGCAACTCAAAGCCTGTCTCATTGGGCATATGCCAGTCACAGACGATGAGGTCAATGACGGAAGTATTCAGTGTGCGCTCGGCATCGTGGCCGTCAACAGCCTCATAAACATGACCAAACCCATGCTGGCGCAAGAAACGGCGAACGATCGAACGCATGCACGGAATGTCATCGACCACCAACGCGGATAAATTAGCGTAGTTCATCAGACCGCCTCTATGCCAGCTATCAGCTTGTCTCCGTCGAGCAGCATGATGGTGCGGTCATCTGATATGCCTAAAGCCAGCAGGTATTGATTGCAGACGGTCGCGGCAAGAACTGGCACCGCGCGCAGTTGGTCTGCCGCAAACGAGACAACGTCAGAAACCGAGTCGACCACCATGCCGATGAGTCGACAGCCGATGTTCAGCACCACAACCACGGTGAACTCGCTGTAGCTCGCCAGTGCCGACCTGAATTTCATCCGCATGTCGACAATCGGAACAAGCTGCCCGCGCATGTTGAGCAAGCCTTTCAAGAAGTCAGGCGTATTGGCTATTTGGGTGGGCTGCTGATACGAGCGGATTTCCTGTACTGCAAGAATATCAACGCCGTATTCTTCGGCACCCAGCTTGAAGGTTAGAAAATCGGCGCACATCAAATAGCACCCCGCAACCCGTGCGTTTTCCGGCATTGCCGAGCGTTTCTTTGCCTGATTCATGTCGTTGATCCTGCTGTTTTAAAAAATAACCTGAAGCTGGCGTCAGAACCCCAACACCGTGTACTGGCCCTAACATCTTCAGATGAATTTTATCAATAATTGATATTTATTGTCAAATTTTTGTATCGAATTAATTAAAACAACGAAACAACGGCCCTTCTGAAATGCCTTTTGAAAGAAAAAATCTACATTTTTCTGACTGCAAGCCGGGATGGTTAATGGCATCGCCATATGAGTTTGCTGAGTGGGAAACTGCATTGCGGTTATACACTTGGCAATTTGAAAACCGCCACTACATGCACCAGCTCCTGAGCTTGGGATTTCAGGCTGCTGGCGGCGGCGGCCATCTCCTCCACCAGCGCGGCATTCTGCTGCGTGGCTTGATCCATGTGGGCGACGGCATCACCCACTTTTGACACACCCAAACTTTGCTCGCTGCTGGCGGCGCTGATCTCACCCATGATGTCCGTCACCCGGCGGATGCTGCTCACCACCTCGGTCATAGTGGTGCCGGCCTGGTCGACCAGCAGCGTACCTTGCGCCACCCGCGCCACGCTGTCGCTGATCAGGCTCTTGATTTCCTTGGCGGCCTCGGCCGAGCGGCCTGCCAGCGCGCGCACCTCGCTCGCTACCACTGCAAAGCCACGGCCTTGCTCACCAGCACGGGCGGCTTCCACCGCAGCGTTGAGCGCCAGGATGTTGGTTTGAAACGCAATGCCATCAATCACGCTGATGATGTCGTTGATGCGCTTGGAGCTGTCGTTGATGTGCTTCATCGTGTCCACCACCTGCGCCACCACCTCGCCGCCCTTGATGGCGACCGTGGAGGCGCTTTGCGCGAGCTGGTTGGCTTGGCGGGCGTTGTCGGCGTTTTGGTGGACGGTGGCACCGAGCTCCGCCATCGAGGCCGCCGTTTGCTCCAGTGCGCTGGCTTGGCTCTCGGTGCGGGCACTCAGGTCGCTGTTGCCTTGCGCAATCTCGGCGCTGGCAATCGCCAGGTTTTCGGAGTTTTGACGCACATGGGTTACCACCTGGCCCAGACTCTCCTGCATTGATTTGAGCTGCGCCATTAGACTGCTGTCATCACCGGCCTGCAGCGCAATGCGGTTGCTCAGGTCGCCCGAGCCCACCTCATGCGCCACGTGGGCCGCCTCACGCGGCTGGCCACCGAGTTGGTCGGTGATCGAGTGCGACAGCACCCAGTTGAACAGGCCCGACAGCAGCATGCCCACACAAAAAACCACAAGGCTGGCCAGCCGGATGGATCTGTAGCGCGCCTCGGCTTGGTCAAACGCGCTTTTAGCCTCCTCCACTTGCAGCGTCAGCAATGCATCGGCACCCTTTTTGAACGCGATGTAAAGCGGAATCACCTGCTCCAGCATCAAGCGCTGTGCCTCTTTCAGGTCATTGGCCCGCAAGGCCACAATGGACGGTTTCAGGCCTTGCTGCTCAAAGCGTTTGCGGTCATCGGCCACGGCCTCTGCCAACTTGGCCTCATCGCCGGCCAACAATCTGGCGGTGTAACTCTCCCAGGTTTGGGTGATGGCTGCGATATTGGCCTCAATCGTGGCGGTGCTGGCGGCAATCACCTCCGGTGTCGGGTTGATCAGGGCCGTTGCCAAAGCTAGCCGATTGGACTGCGCCAGCGAGTCGATGCGACCCAGTTGCCCGGTCGGCACCGTGCGTTCGGTATAAACCGAGTGCAAGGCACTATTGGTTTTCTCGATGCCCAACAGGCCCAAGCTCGTGAGCACGATGGCCAAGGTTGACATGAAGCCCCCGAGGATCATCAATAAAGTGGAAATTTTTAGATTTTTCATGAAATGGCCTGGCTTGGTTGATTTGGCTTCGCTTGGCGTGTGTTCAAAAACCAAGTGATGCCAGCAAGTCGTCAACATCGTCCTGCTTCATTGCTTTGTCGGGAACCTGCGGGCCTGCCAACGCGACTGCTTTGGGGCTGATGATCTTGCCCAAGTGCTCTGGCGCGCTGTGCATCAACAAGCCCAGCAATTGCTGTTCGGTCAGGCTGATGATGTCGATGACTTTTTTGATGATCTGGCCCGACAGGTCCTGAAAATCCTGGGTCATCATGATGTCGCCCAAAATGGTATTTTGGGTGTTGGCAAACTGTACTGCTTCAGTACCGAACATTTCGCATGTGGCCAGCACGTCGGTGACCTCTTCGCTGCACGGGCTTTTGCTCTGCCGCAGCTGTGCAATCGCGTTCGTCATGGCCTGACTGTCGGCCTTGAAGTTGCGGCACTGCGGCTGGGCTTGGTCGATCAAGTTGAGCACCTTGTTGGCGGCAGCTTCGGTCATTTGTCCGACATGGGTGAGTAGGTCTCGCGCGTCCGGTATTTCTTGCGTGATCTCGTGCAGACTTTGGTCCAATCCGAGGGCGGTCATGGCTTCGTGCAATTGCCGGGTGATGCGACCCAGCTGCTCAAAAGACTCTTCCGGGTTGAGCCCTGCAAAGGTTGGCGTGTTCATAGCAGACCCTTTCGTTTGAGAATGGCGGTCATCTTTTCGCTCAAAATGGCAGCGGTGAAGGGTTTGATGATGTAGCCATCGGCCCCCGCCTGCGCTGCGTCAATGATGTTTTCCTTGCGTGCCTCAGCGGTGATGAGCAAAAAAGGCAAATGCTTGAGAGTGGGGGAACTGCGCACGGCTTTGAGCAATTCCAGTCCGGTCATATTAGGCATGTTCCAGTCGCTGACGACAAAATTGAAAATGCCGTTTTCCAGTTTGTGCAAGGCCTGGACGCCGTCCTCGGCCTCAGTGATCTTGCCGAAACCAGCTTCCCGAAGCAGGTTGTTCACGATGCGTCGCATGGTGCTGAAGTCGTCAACGACCAAGACGCTGTATTTTGAAAAATCCATAAGAGGCCTGAGTGAGTGTGGTGTTTATTGAAGGCGTTGTGTCGTTTGCGAAACGGTACACAAGGCAGCGGCACCGACTGGCGCAAAAACTTGGCGGTCATCGTTCAGCGTAGCAACACCTGGGGGTGCGGCCGCTCAAGTGGTGGGGTTTTTGCGTCAAAATAGTAGGCCATTTGTTGACGGGGCGACAGGTACTCGTAGATTGCCTTGGGCAACTGGTCGGGTTTGACGGCGCGGGCAATCGTGACTTCGGGCTCGCTTTCCAGTTCCACCAGTTCCACCAGAATCGCCTGGTCACGCGGCACATACCGGTCGTATAGCAACACCGTGGGTTTGAGAGGCGCTGAACTGTTGGCCGAAATCACCATCCCCACACACTGGTTCGACAAGACCACAATGGTGCCCGGCGGATAAATGCCGATGCAGTGCACAAAGGTATTCAATGGGTCCGTGTCGAACTTGGCGCGTTGTTGTATGTACATCAATGAAATCGCCTGGTGCGGGGTCATTGCCTGCTTAAGCCGGTTGCAAAGATAGTCGAAGGTGTCGGCAATATTGACAATGCGTGCCAGCAGATGGATGTCGCTGCCCATCAGACCCTTTGGGTAACCACTGCCGTCCATATATTCATGGTGCTGCGCGATCAAGCTCTGTACGTCAGCGGACAAGCCCATTTTGCGCGCGAGTTTGCCCCCGAAGTCAACGTGCTCCTGTAGCAAACACCGCTCGGGTTTGGTCAGGGCTCCTGTCTTGCTCAAAAT
The DNA here is from genome assembly GCA_038207855.1 of Burkholderiales bacterium. Lineage (GTDB taxonomy): Bacteria > Pseudomonadota > Gammaproteobacteria > Burkholderiales > Burkholderiaceae_C > Rhodoferax. The sequence continues at coordinate 5,214 of JBBQZI010000112.1, read as the reverse complement.
ATGATTTGGTATTTCGTGATTGCCCACGTCGTGGAATATCGCCCCCAAGCCAAGCACGATGAGCTCCTCTTTGGGGAGCTTCAATTCCTTGCCCAGCATCAGCGATAACACGGTCACGTTGAGTGAATGGCAATACATGTCCTCGCCACCCAACCGGTCCTTCACGAGATTGATAGCAATGTTTGAATCGTTGAACATCGAGTCTGAGATTGATTGCACCAGTGCCTGGGCCTCTTCCCGTGCCTGCGCTGGTTGGGCAAAAATTTTCTGGTCGATCGATTTGACGGTGCGAGCCGAACTCAAAAACTTACGTTCGCCCGCCGCCACCAAAGCCTGCTGGGTCAGCAGGCGCTCTGCTCGAGCGCGCTTGGCTTGGTACAGCGGATTGTTTTCGTGGGAGGCAGGTGTCACCGGTACTGGCGGCGCCTTCGGTGCGACCTGCAACGGATCGCTGTCGCTTTTGGCCGGGTCGTAGTGAATGGTGCTGAGCCCCAGTGACTGCAGCGTCACAATTTGCTCGAGGGTCCTGACTTTGAAGCTGGAGAATGTGAACGGATGCGCAGTCCAGGGCATATCAAGGTGCACATGCATGCCGATGCAAACCTGCTCAGGCGTGATGCGGGTGCTGCTTGAGTGTTTATCAGTCATCTTTTTTACTTACCTTTAAGCAGTCGATCAAGAAAATTGGAATTTCTTGGCTGGGTAGTTAAAGGCATCCTGTAGCCGCGCTGCGAGACAAAGCTGGCGTCAGAACCCCAACACCGTGTATTAACCCTGACATCTTCCGGTGAATTTTATCTAAAATTTGCACTTTTTGTCAACTTTTTATGATTTGCGACAAATCAAGTCACCAAAATAAGACAGAAATGCTATATTAATAGAAGCTACTTACGCTTATGGCATAAGGGCTAGAGGCCTAAAAAGCATATATTTATAGGCTTTCAAGCGCCCACGCCACGTGCTCGCGTACCAGCGTGCTGGGGTGGTCGGCACGCGTCTTCAAGGCGGCCACCAGCGCGCTGCGCGTTGCCGCATCGTCAGCCGCCCGCAGCGCGTTGCCCAGCGCCACGGAAATGTTGCGCAGCCAGCGCTCGTGGCCGATGCGGCGGATCGGGCTGCCCTCGGTGCGGCTTAAAAATTCAGCTTCAGTCCAGGCAAACAGCTCGACCAATTGGCTACCGGCCAGACCAGCCCGCGCATCAAAGTCTGGCAAAGTGCTGCGCTGGGCAAACTTGTTCCACGGGCAAATCAGCTGACAGTCGTCACAGCCGTAAATGCGGTTGCCCATCAGTGGGCGGAGTTCCAACGGAATCGGCCCGGCGTGTTCGATCGTCAAATAAGAGATGCAGCGCCGCGCGTCCAGTCGATGCGGAGCGATGATGGCTTGGGTGGGGCAAATGTCGATGCAGGCGCTACAAGTTCCGCAGTGCCCTATGACAGCTGGCGTGGGCTTCAGGGCAATATCCACAAAAATCTCACCGAGAAAAAACATCGAACCGGCTTCACGGCTGAGCAGCAGCGTGTGCTTGCCGCGCCAACCCTGGCCGCTGCGCGCCGCCAGCTCGGCCTCCAGCACCGGGGCTGAGTCGGTGAACACGCGGTAACCCAGCGGCGTTAGCTCTGCTGCGATCTGGTCGGACAGCTTTTGCAGGCGGGCGCGCATGACCTTGTGGTAGTCCCGGCCCCGGGCGTAGACCGACACGATGCCCTCAGTGGGGCGTTTGAGCCGGTCGAATTCGATGGTTTGCCAATCGGCTGACGTGGCGGCGGGCAGGTAGTCCATGCGCGCCGTGATCACGCTCACCGTGCCATTGACCAGCTCAGCCGGGCGGGCACGCTTCAAGCCGTGCGCTGCCATGTAAGCCATGTCGCCATGAAAGCCGGCGGCCAGCCACGCGGATAATCCGGGTTCTGCCGTGGACAAATCGACCCCGGCGATGCCAATTTGTGAAAATCCCAACGCTCGCGCCCAATCCTGAATTCTGGAAACCCAAAGACTGCCCTTGTCATGTGTAGTGGAACTGTTCACCTGCCCATTGTAAAAACCACCGTTTGGTCTGATGGGGTCTCGCCAAACACTATCAAATAATGCTTGCACTTTTATGATTGATAGCTATAGTTGATAGCATGAACAACAAGCAACGCAAAACACTTGAAGTCATCTTCAGCAAGCCGACACCGGCCCATGTTGAATGGGATCGGATTGAATCCCTGTTGATGTGCGTTGGCTGCGAATGCATTGAAGGCAGTGAATCGCGGGTGCGCTTTGTGCATGGCACCACGGTCGGCACATTCCACCGGCCGCACCCAGCCAAAGAAGCCAAGGCATACCAAGTTGAAGATGCGCGTAAATTTCTGGAAACCATCGGAGTAAAGCCATGAACACCATGACCTACAAAGGACAAACCGCCCGTGTTGAGTTTGACGAACGGGACGATACGTTTGTTGGGCACCTGTTGGGCATCGCAGATGTTGTTGGCTTTCACGCTGACACCGTGCCAGCGCTGCGTGCCGCGTTTGTTGAAGCGGTTGACGACTACATCGACACCTGCGCCAAGATTGGCAAGGCGGTTGAAAAGCCAGCCAGTGGCAAGATCATGCTGCGCGTGCCGCCCGAGGTGCACAGCGCCGCGCTGATTGCCGCCAAAGGCAGTGGTACCAGCCTGAACCAATGGGCAACCAAAGTACTCAGTGAAGCGGCGCACGCCTGAATTCTGGAAACCCAAAAACTACCGTAGCTATGTGCGCTGGAACTGTTCACCCGCCCCTTGTAAAAATCCTTGACTGGCCTGACGAAGCCGCTACGCAGCGCTTTGCCCAGCGGCTGGCCGACCTACCAGCGCTGCGCCAGGCTTTTATAGAGTTGCGCGGTGAGCTGGGTGCTGGCAAGACCACCCTGGTGCGGCATCTGCTGCACGCGCTGGGGGTTCAGGGGCGCATCAAAAGTCCGACTTATGCCGTGGTGGAGCCGTATGAGCTGCCCGATTTGAACGTCTGGCACTTTGATTTTTACCGCTTCAGCGACCCGCGTGAATGGGAAGACGCCGGCTTTCGCGACATTTTTGCCAGCCCGGGGCTCAAGCTGGCCGAGTGGCCCGACAAGGCCGCGGGTTGCCTGCCGACCGCCGACCTGGTGGTGCAGTTGGCCGTGCTGGACGACACCGCGCGCCAGGCCACACTGACAGCGCAAACCGACTTGGGCGCAGCGCTGTTGGATGCTGCTATGCGTCAGTCCCGCGAGGTGCCATCGTGAAGCGCCGCCACATCTTGCAACGCGGCGCGCTGGTGCTGTTGCTGGGCACGCAGCAACTGGCACGTGGCGCTGGCATTGTGGCGGTGCGGGTCTGGCCGGCACCCGACTATTCGCGCGTCACCATCGAGTCGGATGCGCCGTTGACTTTCACACAAAATTTTGTCCCCAATCCGCCGCGCCTGGCCGTTGACGTGCAGGGTCTTGACCTGAATCCGGCCCTGAAGGAGCTGGTGGCCAAAGTCAGCCCGAACGACCCGACCATCAGCGGTATTCGGGTCGGCCAATTCAGCCCGGGCGTGGTGCGCCTGGTGCTGGACCTGAAGCAGCCGGTGGCACCGCAAGTGTTCACCCTGCCACCCATCGCGGCTTACCAGCACCGGCTGGTGTTGGACCTCTACCCGACCGAGCTGGCCGACCCGCTAGAGACCTTGATCAGCGAGCGCTTGCAAGGTAGCGCTGCGGCGCAGACCGCAAGCCAAGGCCAGGCTGACAGCGACCCGCTGGGCGATTTGATTTCACAAAAAGCTGATCAAACCGACCAAGCCAAGCGCCCGACGGCCGCTGCGCCAACCGCAGGTGGTACGACAAGTGCTATTAATTCAGCAGCTATCTCCGCAATAAATACAAGGGCTAGAGGCCAAAATAGTACTAAAAGATCGCCCGGTGCTTTCATCAGCGAAACACCGCCTGCGGCAACCGACCGACTGATCATCATCGCGCTCGACCCTGGCCACGGCGGTGAAGACCCAGGCGCGATCGGACCCGGCGGCACACGCGAAAAAAATGTGGTGCTGCGCTTGGCGCACCGCCTGCGTGAGCGCATCAACGCTACATCGGTCAATGGCAACGCCATGCGCGTCTTCATGACGCGTGATGCTGATTTTTTTGTGCCGCTGCATGTGCGCGTGGACAAGGCGCGCCGGGTGCAGGCCGACCTGTTCATCAGCTTGCATGCCGACGCTTTTTTTACCCCGAACCCGCAAGGTGCCAGCGTGTTTGCTCTGAGCCAGGGCGGTGCCTCCAGCAGCGCAGCGCGCTGGATGGCCGCCAAAGAAAACAAGGCGGATTCGGTGGGTGGGCTGAATGTGAAAGCGAAAGACGCACAGGTCAAACGCGCCCTGCTCGACATGAGCACCACCGCCCAGATCAAGGACAGCTTGCAGCTCGGCGGTGCCATGCTGGGCGAAATCAAGCGGGTGGGCAAACTGCACAAGGGTCACGTCGAACAGGCTGGCTTTGCCGTGCTCAAGGCACCGGACATTCCCAGCGTGCTGGTGGAGGCGGCCTTCATCAGCAACCCCGATGAAGAAGCCAAACTCAACAGCGATGACTACCAGGACCAGCTCGCCGATGCCTTGATGCGCGGCATCGAGCGCTACTTCTCAAAGAATCCGCCGTTGGCACGCAACCGCACGGTGTAGCGCCCTATCAGTCCCACGGCAGGCAAACACCGGCTTGGCAGCCGGTTTGGCGGGGCTCAATGATTGGCGCGCCGTTTGAGCCAGCGCATCAGAGCGCCCACCACCGGCAGTTTTTCGTAAAGCTCTTCGGCGGCATCCCAATAGTCGCGGTGGTCCAGAATGCGGCCGTCAGGCGCCAACTGCAGGTGTGAGCCGCCCAGAATGCACTGCTCGGTCTGCAAGTCATAACGACGAAAACGGAAGCGAAATTCCCAGGCCAGAAAACAGTGTGCGCCATCCTGAATGCGCCGCGTGACGACAAAGCGCGGATCGTCCAGCGCCACAAACATGTGCGCGAAGATCTGCGCAATGGCAGCTAGCCCACGCACATCGTTAAACGGGTCCTTAAAACGCGCGTGCGGCGTGTAGATGGCATCCAGCTGGGGCAGCGTGTCGGGGCTGATCTTCTCAAAGGCCTGCACGATGCGCTCCACCGCGGCGCGGTAGTCGTTGTCTGCTGGCGAAGTGTCGGGTGCTGTCATGGTGGTCAGGCGCTTTTCA
>JBBQZI010000111.1:0-10531 GCA_038207855.1 Burkholderiales bacterium | reverse complement strand
CGCCCAGTTTTTGAGCGGCTTCCACCGCTTCTTGAACGGTGAATGCCGGGATGCCGCGTGGCACCGGTACACCAGCTTGACGCAAGATTTCCTTGCCTTGGTATTCGTGAATCTTCATGAGGTCTCTCTCAGGAATGGAGGAATGGATAGCCAAAAACCGCCCTGGCTGGGCTCGATTGGAGGCACCTTTGGATGCAGCGAGCAAATGTATCATGCTGCATCGCATCAATCTTTAGCCAGACTTACACGGACACCACTTTTTAGGATACGGTTTCACTATGCAAAAAATCTTCATCGACGGCGAAGCTGGCACCACCGGTTTACAGATTCGCGAACGCTTGCAACACCTGCCCGGCATCGAGCTGGTCAGCATCGCCCCCGAGTTACGCAAAGACGCCGACGCCAAGCGGGCGCTGATGACCCAAGTCGATCTGGTGGTGTTGTGCCTGCATGACGAAGCCGCTATTGAATCAGTAGCTATGATCGATGAATCAACAAGGGCTAGCGGCCAATTGGGCCCAAAAGTTATTGATGCATCAACGGCCCACCGAACAGCGCCCGATTGGGTTTATGGTTTTGCCGAATTGGCCAGCGGTCAGGCCCAGGCCATCACTGTTGCGCGCCGGGTCAGCAACCCCGGCTGTTACGCCACTGGGGCGATTGCCCTGCTTCGCCCACTGATTGACGCGGGCTTGATCCCGGCGGATTTTCCCCTGTGCCTGCCCGCCGTGAGCGGCTATTCAGGCGGTGGCAGGCCGATGATTGAAGCCTATGAAAACGGCCAAGCGCCGGCTTTTGAGTTGTATGGCCTGGGGCTCAAACACAAGCATGTGCCGGAAATCATGGCCTACACCGGGCTGACGCGTCGCCCGGTGTTTGTACCCGCGGTGGGCAACTTCAAACAAGGCATGCTGGTGCAAGTGCCCTTGCACCTGGACATGTTGCCAGGCCAACCGAGCATCGACGATTTGCAAGACGCGCTGGCCAAGCACTACACCGGCAGCGAATGGGTTCGCGTGCCCGATGCCACACCCGACAACAAACTCGATGCCGTCAAACTCGCGGGCACCGATGGTCTGGAATTACGCGTTTTTGGTAACCGCGATGCGACTGACGGTTTCCGGCACGCGGTGCTGGTAGCGCGGCTGGACAACCTGGGCAAAGGTGCCAGCGGTGCGGCGGTACAAAACCTGCGGCTGATGCTGGGAATCTGACTTTAATTGCTATATTTAATATAGCTACTTACGCTGCATTGACATGGGCTAGAGCCCTAAATCATCTAAAAACTCATCGGCTGGGCCGGTCACCACTTGGTGAATCACATCACCGCCGAAACCGCGCCCTGCCAAAAAGCGCATCTGCTTGCCACGCGCGCTGGCATCAGCGGCAACAGACCCAAATTTTTTGCGCCAAACCTCGCGGGCACGCACCAGCTCGGTGGCACGCAGGCCCGCTACGGCGTTGGCCACGGCTTGCGGATCAAGCCCCTTGCTTTGCAACTCTTGCTTGATACGGGCCGCGCCGAGCTTAGGCGCACGGCGATTCACCACCGACTCCAGCACACGCTGTTCGCAAATGAAGCCTTTAGCCTGCAACTCGTCGAGCGCCAGCGCGAGGCTGCCGGGCTCTTCCTCAAAGCGGGACAGCTTTTGGAGCAACTCGGCGCGCGAATACTCGCGCATGCCGAGCAGGCGCAGGGCCCGGCCTTTGAGCGAGGGCTGATCAAAGGCCATCGCGGCAAAGCCCGGGTTGCGGGCATTTCGACAGGTTGGTGACGCACTGCATAATGCTATAAATAAAGTAGCTGCTTGCGCTTATTCAATAAGGGCTAGGGAGTCTTTTTGCTTGAAACTTTGGCGGCAACTTCGGGTACCTCGGTACCAGCCATCAGGGCAATACCCAGCGAGGCGCGCACCTTGTTTTCAATCTCGCGGGCCAAGGCTGGGTTTTCTTTCAGAAACTCACGCGCGTTGTCGCGGCCCTGGCCGATTTTTTCGCCGTTGTAAGCGTACCAGGCCCCGGACTTGTCCAGAATATTGGCCGTAACGCCCATGTCGATGACCTCGCCCTCGCGGCTGATGCCCTGGCCAAACATGATGTCGAACTCGGCTGTCTTGAAGGGTGGGGCCACCTTGTTCTTGACGACCTTGACCTTGGTCTCGTTGCCAATCGCCTCGTCGCCTTTCTTGATAGTGCCGGTGCGGCGAATGTCCAGTCGCACCGAGGCGTAAAACTTCAGCGCGTTGCCGCCGGTGGTGGTTTCCGGGCTGCCGAACATGACACCGATCTTCATGCGGATCTGGTTGATGAAGATCACCATGCAGTTGGTTTTTTTGATGTGGGCGGTGAGCTTGCGCAGCGCCTGGCTCATCAGCCGGGCTTGCAGGCCCGGCAGGCTGTCGCCCATTTCGCCTTCAAGCTCGGCCTTGGGGGTCAGTGCGGCCACCGAGTCCACCACGATCAAATCGACCGCACCCGAGCGCACCAGGCTGTCAACAATCTCCAGCGCTTGCTCGCCGGTGTCGGGCTGGCTGATCAGCAGGTCTTGCAGGTTCACACCGAGGTTTTGCGCGTACTGGATGTCTAGCGCGTGTTCCGCATCAACAAAAGCACACTGGCCGCCGGTTTTTTGCATTTCGGCAATCACCTGCAAGGTCAGCGTGGTTTTGCCAGAAGACTCCGGGCCGTAGATTTCGACCACCCGACCGCGCGGCAGTCCGCCAACACCCAAAGCGATGTCGAGTCCGAGCGAGCCGGTGGACACCACCTGAATGTCTTCAATCACCTCGCCTTCGCCCAGACGCATGATGGTGCCCTTGCCAAACTGCTTTTCAATTTGGGCCAGTGCCACTTGCAGTGCTTTGGCTTTTTCGGCGTTGGCGGGGGTGAGGGCTTTAACGGGTGCGTCCATGGCGGTCTCCTGAGGGGTCGATAAGGTTGAGCGGTTTGAGAACATCGGCACCCTCTGTTTTTAACGACAGGCTGGATGCTTGAACAGTAGTTTAGACCAAGATTGAAATCGTAAGTTAGATTATTTAGTCAATTTGGTTTACTATTTGACCATGACTGAAACCATCCCTGATACCGGCTGGCGCCAAGCCCATTTGGGCCACTGGCTGGCCTTGGCCCTGCAGCGCTTTGATGCGCGCGTGCTGGCGCTGATGGCCGCCAATGAGCGGGTGCCGCTGGCGCTGTCCAACCTGGCAGCGCGCGGCCACCTGACGGCCTCCCACATTCACATCACCCGGCATCTGGCGCTGCAAGGCTCGCGCCTGACCGATTTGGCGCAGCGCGCCGGCGTCAGCAAGCAGGCCATGGGCAAACTGGTCGACCAGTGTGAGGCCTGGGGTCTGGTGCAACGCCAAAGCGACCCCCAGGATGCGCGGGCCCGTCGCGTGGTTTTTACGGAAATTGGCGTGGCTTGGCTCAAAGCACAGGAAGAAGCGGTCGCCCAAACCGAAGAGGAGTTGCGCGCGGCCATTGGTCCAGAGGTGGCAACGGTGATCGCCCTCGGACTTGAGGCTTATGCCGCCTAAAATAATCTCAAATTACTAAAACTCATCAATCAACCATCCGGCACCCCAGCCAACCCCGAGGAGACATGCATGCGAATTTTGATTGCCGAGGACGACCAGGTATTGGCCGACGGCTTGTTGCGTACCCTGCGCAGTTCCGGCGCCGCCGTTGACCATGTGGCAAGCGGTTCTGAGGCCGATGCGGCACTGATGACCAATACCGAGTTTGACTTGCTGATTCTCGACTTGGGTTTGCCCAAAATGCACGGCCTTGAAGTGCTCAAGCGCTTGCGGGCACGCGGTTCATCTTTGCCGGTGTTGATTTTGACGGCCGCTGACAGCGTCGAAGAGCGTGTCAAAGGGCTCGATTACGGCGCTGACGATTACATGGCCAAACCGTTTAGCCTGCAAGAACTTGAAGCGCGGGTGCGGGCGCTCAGCCGGCGCGGCATGGGCGCGGCCAGCAGCACCATCAAGCACGGCCCGCTGATTTACGACCAGGGTGGGCGCGTAGCCACCATTGACGGCATCATGGTGGAGTTGTCAGCCCGCGAGCTTGGCCTGCTGGAAGTCTTGTTGCAGCGCGCCGGCCGCCTGGTCAGCAAAGACCAGTTGGTCGAGCGCCTGTGCGAGTGGGGCGAAGAGGTCAGCAACAACGCCATTGAGGTCTACATCCACCGCTTGCGCAAAAAAATAGAAAAAGGCCCGATCCGCATCGCCACCGTGCGTGGTCTGGGGTATTGCCTGGAAAAAATTCCGGCTTGACCGGCTTGAAAGTCATGCGGCTGTGATGGTTCAACACCGCGAGCAGCGCTCGCTATTTGGCGAGATCCTGGACTGGATGCTCACGCCCCTGCTGCTGCTGTGGCCGGTGAGCCTGGTGCTGACCTGGCTGGTCGCGCAAAACATCGCCGGCAAGCCTTTTGACCGGGCGCTAGAGTACAACGTGCGCGCCATGGCGCAGCTCATCACCACCCGGCATAGCCGTGCCGAGTTTGCCTTGCCACGACCCGCGCGCGAATTGCTGCGCGCCGACGACTCCGACACCATTTACTACCAGGTGATTGGCCCGCATGGCGAGCTGCTGAGCGGCGAGCGGGAGCTGCCGGCACCACCGCTTTCGCAAGCCATCGTGCTGGATCAGGTACGCATCCGCGACGATGTGGTCAAGGGCTTTGACGTGAAGGTCGCTTACACCTGGGTGAGCTTGCCGTTGAGCGGATCAAAACCAGCCCTGGTGCAAGTGGCGGAGACACTCGAGAAGCGCTCCATACTGGCTACCGAAATTGTCAAAGGCGTGATGCTGCCGCAATTTGTCATCCTGCCGCTGGCGGTGCTGCTGGTCTGGTTGGCGCTGGTGCAGGCGATCAAGCCACTGAACCAGCTTGAAGAACGCATTCGCGCCCGCAAACCCGATGACCTGAGCGCCATTGACGCGCTGGCCGTGCCGATGGAAGTCACCCCCTTGGTGGAATCGGTCAACGACCTGCTGCTCCGGCTGACCGACTCGATCGCCACCCAAAAGCGCTTTTTGGCCGATGCCGCGCACCAGCTCAAAACACCGCTGGCCGGACTGCGCATGCAGGCCGATCTGGCGCGTCGCGAAGGGGCCAGCGCCGAAGACCTGAAGCAGTCTTTGCGCCAGATTGGCCGCGCCAGCATCCAGGCCACCCACAGTGTCAACCAGTTGTTGGCGCTGGCACGAGCCGAAAGTAGTGGTTCGGTGATGCCACGCACACCGTGCGACATGGCCGAATTGACCATGTCGGTGGTGCGCGACTGTGTGCCCCGCGCGCTTGAAAAACACATCGACCTGGGCTATGAGGGCACACAGCCCAACAGCCCCGGCTGCAACGTGCTGGGCAACGCAACCTTGCTCAAGGAAATGCTGCGCAACCTGGTGGACAACGCCATCAACTACACCCCATCGAGCCGGGAAACACCTGGCTTCATCACCGCCCGGGTGTTGACCGACCCGTTTGGCCGCACGCTGGTGCTGCAAGTCGAGGATTCCGGCCCCGGCATCCCCGAGGCCGAACGTGAACTGGTCTTTCAACCGTTTTACCGCGCCCTGGGCACTGAGGTTGATGGCTCCGGGCTGGGGCTGCCGATCGTGCTGGAAATCGCCCAGCAACACAGCGCATCGGTCTATCTGGAAGATACCCACCCGGGCCAGACCCCGGCGGGGGCCCGCTTTGTGTTGCGCTTCACGGCCATGCCTGCGGACAACCCGGACGCATAGCAAGCAAGCCCGGTTGACCCCAAGCTACGGTGATCGCGCCGGCCGACAGGGCTCCAGCGGCTTGCCCGCCAACGCAGCCCTGACCGGGGCCAACTGCTTTTGCGCCGCCTCATCAAGCTGCGGCAAACGCAACAAGTAAGCCGGGCTTGCAGCAGTCTCCTGCACCACCCGCGCGGTGCGCACGCCACGCAAAGTCAGCGCTTGCAGGGCCGCATTGGCGGCCTCCTGAGACGCGTAGCCGCCCAGCGACAGGCCAGGTGCCAAGGCAAGGTTGCTCAGGGGCTCAAACGTTAGACCCAAGCCAGACAACTGCGCGCGTTTTTTGCTCATCTCAGCCGCATTGGCGTACTTGCCCATGTAAATAATCCAGCGTTCCGGCGCGGTCACCACTTCCAGGGTCCAGGCACCGTCAGGCAAGGCCGTCTGCAGCGCGCCCCGAACCGCGTTGGCTTGGCGCTCGTCGAGCAGACCGGCTTGCAGACACAAGGCAGCGCGCGGAGCGCCGGCAGGGGAAGGACTGGAGGCTGATAGCGCCTCTTTGTCGCTGATCAGTTGAATCGCTTCGGGCCTGATTTGCTGCGCCAGCCGCTGCGGCTCACTTTGCTGCACCGGGCCAAAACCATACGGCAGCAGCCAGCCCTGCCACCAGGAAAAGTAGACCCCGTTGAGCAACACCAGCATCAGCACAATCAGTCGCAACATGGGTGATCGTTCCTAAAAATTGCCATCGTCCGGCCCGCGCGCCGGTCGCACACTGACCTCTGAACTGGTCACGCGTTGCAGGGCCTGCGCCGTTTGCACCTGCAAGGCACCCAGCGCATCAACCCCGAGCGCCACGCCTTGCATGCCGTCACTGAGGGTCACGGCCACTTGCGCCAAAGCATCGCGCGCGTTGAAGGCCGCTTGAAACGGGGCAAAGCCGTGTTGTTCAAAAGCTTGCACCGTTCGCACCAAGGGGGGGGCGATCAGCGCCAAGGCTTGTGCCGCATTCATCTGCGCCAGCAGCGCGTCAAGCCCCACCGGCGCGGTGGACAAGCCATCCAATGCGGGACTTTGAATATTCAGGCCCACGCCAATCACCACATAACGGCTGCGCGGGTCCGTGGCGCCAGCCACACTGGTGGTCTCGATCAAAATACCAGCGAGCTTGCGGCCATGCCACCACAAGTCGTTAGGCCACTTCAGCTCAATATCGGGGTGCAGACTTTGCGCCACGCTCAAGCCCACCGCCAGCGACAAGCCCGACCAGTCCTTGGGAGCCAATGGCAAGCCCAATGAAAACGTCAAAGAAGCCGCCTGGGCGTTGTGCGCCGCCAAACTGCTGTGCCATTGCCGCCCCAGCCGGCCACGCCCGGCGGTTTGCTGCTCGGCCACCAACAGCACCGGCTCACTATGGCCAGCGCGGGCGCGGCGCATCAGCTCTGAATTGGTGGAATCGATGTGCGGCAAAACTTCCACCGTAAAACCTGGCAGCAGCGACACGACCGCTTGCCAGATGGCCTCTGCCGCGCCGCCAAAACTGGCCGTGTCGTCCTGACGAGCGGCCGAATTCATGCTGTCATACGGGCTTTTTTGCCGCTGCCTTGCGCTTGGGTGCCAGCAGCGTGCCGCGGCACGTTGGCGCACCGCACCAGCAGGGGTACTCAGCCTTGAGCTTGGGTGTGTAGCGCTCGTCAATGATCAGGCCATAGTCGTAATTGAGCTCTTCACCGGCCGCGATGTCGCGCAGTGCCTTGATGAAGACGCGGCCGTTTTGCTCATCGGCCTCGCAATTGCCAGCGCACGAATGGTTGATCCAGCGCGTTGAATTGCCACCGACCTTGGCATCAATCACCCGCGTCGCATCCACATGAAAATAAAACGTGTGGTTGGGGTCAGTCGGGTCGTGCGGGTGGCGCGCCTGGGCTTCTTCCCAGCTGATGATCTCACCCACGTATTCCAGAACCGTGTCACCCGCAGCAATAGCCTGCACCGCGAACACGCCTTTGCCATGAATGCCGGAGCGGCGAACCTGTATGCGGCGGGTTTTCAGCGATTGATTTTTTGACACGTTAAAAAATTTGGTATCGTGGACTCGTATGGGTGCACGTGTGTGTGCGCTCGCGAGAAAACGGGATTGTAGTCAGATGAAAACATTGGTCATTGCTGAAAAGCCATCAGTCGCTCAAGACATCGTGCGGGCGCTCACCCCGCTGTCGGGCAAGTTCGAGAAGCACGACGAGCATTTTGAGAACGACACCTATGTCGTCTCAAGCGCTGTCGGTCACCTGCTGGAGATTCAGGCCCCTGAGGCCTACGATGTGAAACGCGGCAAGTGGAGCTTTGCCCATTTGCCGGTGATTCCGCCGCACTTTGACCTCAAGCCGGTCGACAAAACCAAGACCCGGCTGAACGCCGTGGTCCGGCTGGCCAAGCGCAAGGACGTTGACAAATTGATCAATGCCTGCGATGCGGGCCGCGAAGGTGAGCTGATCTTTCGCCTGATCGAACAATACGCCGGCGGTGCCAAACCGCTGGGTAAACCCGTGGACCGACTGTGGCTGCAAAGCATGACGCCGCAAGCCATTCGTGACGGCTTTGGCAACCTGCGAAGCAACGCCCAAATGCAGCCGTTGGCCGATGCCGCACGTTGCCGCAGTGAAGCCGATTGGCTGGTCGGCATCAACGGCACGCGTGCCATGACCGCCTTTAACTCGCGCGATGGCGGCTTCTTTCTGACCACCGTGGGCCGGGTGCAAACGCCCACTTTGAGTGTGGTGGTGGAGCGCGAAGAGCAGATTCGCAAGTTCATCAGCCGTGATTACTGGGAAATCCACGCCAGCTTTGCCGCCCAGGCCGGTAGCTACCCGGGCAAGTGGTTTGATCCCAAGCACAAGCGCGACGCAGACGATGCCGAAAAAAAGGCCGACCGCCTTTGGAATGCGCGTGAGGCACAGGCCATTGCAGACGCCGTGCGCGGCCAGCCAGCGACGGTGACCGAAGAAAGCAAGCCCACCACGCAAGCCTCGCCACTGTTGTTTGACTTGACCAGCTTGCAGCGCGAGGCCAACGGCAAATTTGGCTTTTCGGCCAAGACCACGCTGTCGATCGCGCAAAGTCTGTACGAGCGCCACAAGGCCTTGACCTACCCACGGACCGACTCACGCAACCTGCCTGAAGATTACGTGCCGGTGGTCAAAGAGACCTTCCAGATGCTGGCTGACAGTGGCATGAAACATCTCAGCACCCACGCCGCCACGGCCATCAAAGGCGGCTATGTCAAGCCCACCAAGCGCGTTTTTGACAATGCCAAGGTAAGCGATCACTTTGCCATCATCCCCACACTGCAAGCGCCTAGTGCGCTCTCAGATGCAGAGCAAAAAATTTATGACCTGGTGGTGCGCCGCTTCATGGCGGTGTTTTTCCCGAGCGCCGAATACCAGGTTACGACGCGGATCTCGACCGTTACCCTGGCAGCTGCCGCGCACAACTTCAAAACCGAAGGTAAGGTGCTGGTGCGCCCCGGCTGGCTGGCCATTTATGGCAAAGAGGCCGCCGATGAGGTGCTTGACGCCAAAGACGGCGACAAGGGCCAAAGCCTGGTGCCGGTCGCCCCTGGCGAAACAGTCCGAACCGAAGCTGCTGATGCCAAAGGCCTCAAAACCCGCCCACCCGCGCGTTACTCCGAAGCCACCTTGCTGGGTGCCATGGAAGGTGCCGGTAAAACCGTGGAAGACGACGAACTGCGCGAAGCCATGCAGGAAAAGGGGCTGGGCACGCCCGCCACTCGCGCATCCATCATTGAAGGCTTGATTGCCGAGAAATACATGCTGCGCGAAGGCCGCGAACTGATTCCAACGGCCAAGGCGTTCCAGCTCATGACCTTGCTGCGCGGCCTCGAAGTTGAAGAGTTGACCAAGGCCGAACTCACCGGTGAGTGGGAATACAAACTGGCGCAAATGGAGCACGGCAAGCTCAGCCGCGAGGCTTTCATGGCCGAAATTGCCACCATGACCGAGCGCATGGTCAAAAAAGCCAAGGAATACAGCCGTGACTCCGTTCCCGGCGACTACGCCACACTGGCCGCGCCGTGTCCAAACTGTGGTGGCGTGGTGAAAGAAAACTACCGCCGCTACACCTGCACCGGCGCGGACGGCAAGAGCGATGGCTGTGGCTTTTCGTTTGGCAAATCTCCCGCGGGCCGCACCTTTGAACTGGTCGAAGTCGAGCAATTTTTGCAAGACAAAAAAATTGGCCCACTGGAGGGCTTCCGTTCCAAAGCCGGCTGGCCGTTCACCGCCGAGATGGTCATCAAGTTCGACGAAGAAAGCAAAAACTACAAGCTTGAGTTTGACTTTGGGGACGACAAAAAGGGCGAAGAAACGGGCGAACTGGTGGACTTCTCGGCCCAGGAATCGCTTGGTGCCTGCCCCAAATGCGGTGCTGGAACGGGAAATGCCGCAGGCGGCAGGGTGTTCGAGCATGGCAAGAACTACGTCTGCGAAAAGTCGGTGCCAACCGATGCGCAGGCTACCCCGAGCTGCGACTTCAAGACTGGCCAGATCATCCTGCAGCAACCAATTGAACGCCCCCAGATGCAAAAGCTGCTGGCCACCGGCAAGACTGACTTGCTGGACAAATTTGTCTCGATGCGGACCCGGCGCGCCTTCAAGGCCATGCTGGCTTGGGACGCTGAAGCAGGCAAGGTGAACTTTGAGTTCGCGCCGAGCAAATTCCCGCCACGCAAGACCGCAGCGGCGCCACTCACCAAAGCAGCGGTTGCTGCAAAAAAAGT
>JBBQZI010000110.1:0-10543 GCA_038207855.1 Burkholderiales bacterium | reverse complement strand
GGCGCTGCGTCGGCGCGCTCGGGTGCTGCCGGCGACAACCGTTTTCAGGGTGCCAACCCGCAGCAACGCGGGCGTTCGGGCGGGCCGGGTGCCGGGGCCGGCAGTCATGCGCCACAATCGACCTCCATGTCATCTGCATTTGCCAAACTCAAAGGTCTTGGGAGCTAGTTTTATGCAACCAGCGGCGCTGCTGTCAAGCCACTTTGTCATGCCCAGCGTGCCTCGGGTGGTGGCGCTATTGTTGTCAGAACTGGCGCGCCCGGTGGCAGACTTGCGGCGCATTGACCAACTGGTTGGCACCGACCCGGCCTTGACGATGCGCGTTTTGCAGACCGCCAATGATCCAGCGAGCGAACTTTCGGGGCAAATTCACAGTGTCAGTGAAGCGCTGGCGGTGCTGCGCTTGGCGCAATTGCAGACCATGGTCACGGCAGCGGCTTCGGGCACCTCGTTCAGATCAGTTCCGGGCTTGCCAATGCAGCAGTTCTGGGCTTACAGCCTGGACTGCGCCCGGGTCGCGCGGGCGCTGGCTGGCTTGTTGCGGCTCAATCAGCAAGCGGCTTTTTCTTGCGGCCTGATTCACGCGGTGGGCGAATTGGCCATGCGCAATACGATGGCGCAGGTGGTGAAACTCGATGCCGATGCTGGCCCGTTTGATCTCAAGCGCGCTCGCTTAGAGCGTCACGCGCTTGGATTTTGTTTTACCCAGATCACTGCTGCGCTGGCCGGCCAATGGCATTTCCCGCAAATCATGGCGGACGCGTTGGAGTATCAGCATGCCCCGTTTGACAACGATGTCTATGAGCCGCTGGCCGGTGTGCTCCATCTGGCGGTGTGGCGCGCCCGCGCCCGTCAGATCGGGCTCATTGGCAACGCCCTGACGGTGACTTTTCCGCTGCAGGTGGCCGAGGTGCTGGGGCTGGACATCGATATGGTGCTGCGGCAAGACCCGATTGACTGGTCGGCTCAGGTGCCCGGGCGCACCTTCAATGAGCTGAAAAAGTGATGCATCACGCCCGCTGCCGCCACGCGGGTCGGGTCACGTTAGCAGGCAGACATGCCCAGCCATGATGCGCCGTCAGCCCATTTGACCACCCGGCTGCTGGCACCGTCCCTGTTGGCCGGCCTGACGGGAACCGCGTTGCAATTGCAGCAAGCCGCATTGTGGCCAGTTTCAATTTATATGGCTTTTGGGCTTCTAGCCCTTTTTATATATGCGCTAGGAGCTATAACAACTATAGCTGACCGCTGGCGCATCGTGGGCATCGCACTGGCCAGCGGCTTGTTGTTGTTCAGTTTGACCGGCTTGCGGGCCGGCGCTTTTGCCGCTGGTGCGCTGGACGGCGCGCTGGAGGGCCGCGACATTGCCGCAACCGGCGTGGTGGCCAGCATGCCGCAGCGCACGCAAGCTGGCTTGCGTTTTCGCTTTGATCTTGAATCAGCCGAATTGGATGGCCACCAGGTGCAGTTGCCACCCAAGCTCGAGCTGGCCTGGTATGCCGGGGTATTTGGCCGTGGTGATGGGCCGGGCGAGTTGATGGGCGAACTGCAACGCGTGCCCGCGCCGCTGCAGGCCGGTGAGCGCTGGCAGTTCACCGTGCGGCTCAAGGCGCCGCATGGCAGCGTCAACCCGCATGGCTATGACTTTGAGCTTTCCCAGTGGGAGCAAGGCGTGCAGGCCACCGGCTACGTGCGCGCCGGCCCCAAAGACCCGATTCCGCAACGTGTGGCTGCCACTTGGCGTTACCCGGTGCAGTGGGCGCGCCAGCAAGTGCGCGATCGCATTTTTTTGCAAGTGCCTGAGCCCAAGGCCGCCGGGCTGATTGCGGCGCTGGTGGTGGGTGACCAGGCGGCGATTGACCGTCTCGACTGGGATGTGTTTCGGGCCACCGGCGTGGCGCACCTGATGAGCATTTCGGGCCTGCATATCACCATGTTTGCCTGGCTGGCCGCGCTGCTGGTGGGCTGGGCCTGGCGGCGTTCGTCACGTTTGTGTTTGCGCCTGCCGGCACCCAGCGCGGCCTTGATCGGTGGCGTCTTGCTGGCGCTGGCTTATGCGCTGTTCAGCGGCTGGGGCGTGCCGGCGCAGCGCACCGTGCTGATGCTCGCCACGGTGGGGCTGCTGCGGCTGATGGGCTTGCGCTGGCCGTGGCCGCAAGTCTGGCTGCTGGTGTGCGCTGTGGTGGTGGCAGTCGATCCCTGGGCGCTGCTGCAAGCCGGTTTCTGGCTGAGCTTTGTGGCGGTGGGTGTTTTATTTGCTACAGATTCTGGAGCTAATGAGGCAATTGATACAAGGGCTAGAGGTCGATTTTTTGCATTATTTCATGAGCAATGGGTGATTACGCTGGCGCTGACACCATTGACACTGTTGCTGTTTGGCCAGGTGTCGCTGGTCGGGCTGTTGGCCAATGCGCTGGCGATTCCCTGGGTCACGCTGCTGGTCACGCCACTGGCCATGCTGGGCGCGCTGGTGCCGGGCTTGTGGGATTTGGCAAGCTGGGCGATTGCCGTGTTGGGCGCGGTATTGGGCTGGCTGGCCAGTTGGCCGTGGGCGGTGTTGTCGGTGGCGCAGGCGCCGTGGTGGGCCGGGGCGGCTGGTGTGCTGGGGGGTGCGTTGTTGGTCATGCGGCTGCCTTGGTCGATGCGGTTCATGGGCGTGCCGTTGCTGCTGCCGGTTCTGCTGTGGCAGGCCCCATGGCCAGCGGCGGGCGAATTTGAACTGCTTGCCGCTGACATAGGGCAGGGCAACGCGGTGTTACTGCGTACCCAGCATCACGCGCTGCTGTACGACGCCGGGCCGCGCTTTAGTCTTGAGAGCGATGCCGGTCACCGGGTGTTGGTGCCTTTGCTGCGCGCGTTGGATGTACGGCTGGACAAACTGGTGCTGAGCCACCGCGACAGTGATCACACCGGCGGTGCGGCGACTGTGCTGCTGATGCAGCCGCAGGCTGAGCTGCTGAGTTCGATTGAAGACGACAACCCCTTGCAGTCCGTTCGCGCCGCTACCCGTTGCGTGGCCGGGCAGCATTGGCAGTGGGATGGTGTGGACTTTGCCGTGTTGCATCCATCTGCTGATGACTATGGCCCGGTGCGCAAAACCAACGCCATGAGCTGCGTGCTGCGCGTCTCCAATGGGCAGCGCACGGTCTTGCTGGTGGGGGACATCGAGCAAGCCCAGGAGTTGCGCCTGATTAATCAAGGGGTCGACTTGAAAGCCGATGTGTTGCTGGTGCCGCACCACGGCAGCAAAACCTCCAGCAGCGCCGCTTTTCTGGATGCGGTGCAGCCGCGCATGGCGCTGGTGCAGGCGGGTTATCGCAACCGCTTTGGTCACCCTGCCGAATTGGTGCGCGCGCGGTATCAGGCGCGTAACATTGTGGTGCTTGATTCGCCCCATTGTGGTGCAATCATTTGGAGCTCCGCACGGCCCCAAGCGCCGCAATGCCTGCGTCAAAGTGCACCACATTACTGGCAGCACGTCGTGCCATAGTGGTGCGGGATGCGGAGGCCTTACTTCTGAAGAACAAAATCGGGTGACAGGGCGATCACCATGAGCGCCGCTTGCACCCGTTTTTTGAGGTTCCATTCGGACTTTTGCGGCATGCTGCCCAACATCTGCACCAGTCGCTGGCGGGTGCTGCTGTCCATCTGGCCGCCAAACAGCAGCGCATCCAGCCGGTCCACCAGCAGGGCCGGCATGGGCGCCAGAGTCACCAAGGGCTTCAGATTAAGGCTCAGTCGGCAACTACCCCAGCGGTAACCTTCATTTTTAATCAGGCTTGAAAAAAAACTGAGCGAGCCCACCACGGCAGCTTCATGGGTAAGCGGCTCTTTTGTCATCATCCCGCTGGGCTGGGCGGCCGCGTTTGATTCCTGGTTTGGGTTGCTGAAAAAGTTGAACACGGAGGGTGTCTTCAAATGGGTCTGCTGGTGCTTGTTGCCTGTGTTGCCGGCCACGGCCATGCTGCTAAAGGTCTGCGTACTATGTGATCCAAGTGCTCT
The DNA here is from genome assembly GCA_038207855.1 of Burkholderiales bacterium. Classification (GTDB taxonomy): domain Bacteria; phylum Pseudomonadota; class Gammaproteobacteria; order Burkholderiales; family Burkholderiaceae_C; genus Rhodoferax. Next base: position 6,541 of record JBBQZI010000110.1, on the reverse strand, counting down.
TAAAAAAGTAGCAAAACGAATGGCTGGCTCACGTTGTGTGCCATAGCTGGTTACTTGTCCATCAGTCGGGGTACGGGCTTCTGTGTCGAGCAAAATGGCGCGCACCACCGCTTGCAGGTCGCCGCGCACGCCAGCCCCGTTGTCGTTGAAAACACCCGCAACCCGCTGCACATAGGTCGGACTGGGATTGCTGGTGACCAATTTATTGATCAGCTGACGGCCCAGGAATGGGCCAACATTGGGGTGATTGAAAGTCTGTTCCAGCACCTCATCAAGGGCCTTTTCAGCGGCCTGATAGCGGGTTGACGCAGCGGGATTTTGCAGGGCCATTGCCCAGTTTGAAAGGGCATTTGACCAGGTGTTGATTTCGGCATCAAGCACCGCTGCCCTGGGTTTGCCGGTGTCATCCTCCGGCATGGTGCCGTTCAAGTTGAGCGCCACCGAACCAATGGAAAAAAGCTGCAGCATTGCCTGCATTGGATTTGGATGTGTGTTCTTCACGGTGAAGATGTAGTGGCCCATGGCCGGATGGTGTGCCATTTCTTTGAGCAAACTGCGGTAATTGCCAAAGGCATTGCGGTTGATCAGATCCATGCACGATGACAGGGCGTAGGGGCCCAAGGCGGGTGCCACGTTGGCCACGACCGTGATCTGCGCCAGTGCAAAAGCCACGCGGCAGCGCAATTGGTCTGCGCCATCGATCCAGTGTTGCCAGATCGCCTCAAAGCTCGTTTCAAGGGTGGCCTGGGGAACCAGGGGCAAACGCTGCGCGTTCAGGTGGCTGATGTGATGCAGGCTGGGTGCGTTGAACTGTGACCATAGCCAGTGTTCAAATCCCTCCTGGCGCAGGGCTTCAATCTGGTCGATGGAGGTCACGCCAAAACTTGACTGGCTCAAGAATCTGGCAGCATCTTTGGCGGTCGGGTGTTGGTCGGCTTTGGCCAACGCGGGTTCGGTGCCGCCTGCACCGAGGTCTAGCAGGGTCGCTGTCGCCGGGCTGGTGGTGGACCGGGCGGGCGCGCTGCTGGTCGCAAAAACCCACACAGGCCGCGTTTCAGTGCGTTGTGAAAGGGGTGCATCCTGCAATGCGAACGTCATTTATGTTCTCCGGATCAAATAGACTCAAGGCAATTGGTGTTTTTACCAGTTGAGTATCGGTGGCGACCGCTGTAACTGTCTGTAGACAAGTGTTAGCGTGTTGTTACAAGGTGCTTTTGGCCCATAACTTGCTTAGCTACTCTCAGGAGTAAGGATTCATGCAAAAATTTGACGAGATGTACACCCAGTTGCCCTATGAGTTTTTTACCCATGGGGCGAAGATTCGCGATCACTATAAAATTTACGATGAATGGCTGGCAAGCCAGCCCGGTGACATGATGGCGCAGCGGCGTGAAAAGGCAGAAATGATTTTTCGCCGCGTTGGTATCACCTTTGCGGTGTACGGTGAAAAAGATGCAGATGGCGCAGGCACCGAACGGCTGATTCCGTTTGATCTGATTCCACGCATCATTCCGGTGCATGAGTGGCGCAGCATGGAGCTCGGTCTGGCGCAACGCGTCACGGCCCTGAATCGCTTCCTGCATGACATTTACCACGATCAGGACATCCTGAAGGCCGGTGTGATACCGCGTGAGCAAATTGAGCAAAACGCCCAGTTCAGGCCGCAGATGATGGGCGTGGACCTGCCCAATCAGATTTATTCTCAAATATCAGGTATCGACATCGTGCGCGCCCCGGATGCCAACGGCAAGGGCGAATACTATGTTCTGGAAGACAACCTGCGGGTGCCCAGCGGTGTCAGCTACATGCTGGAAAACCGAAAAATGATGATGCGGCTGTTTCCGGTCATCTTTGGTGCCCACCGTGTGGCCCCCATCGCCCATTACCCTGACCTGCTGCTTGAGACCCTGCGTGAAAGTAGTCCTCCCACTACTGCAGAGCCGACCGTGGTGGTGCTGACCCCCGGCATGTACAACAGCGCCTATTTTGAGCATGCGTTTTTGGCGCAGCAAATGGGAGTGGAGCTGGTTGAAGGCAAAGACTTGTTCGTGAAAGACAACTTCTGCTACATGCGCACCACCCGCGGTCCGCAGCGTGTGGATGTGATCTACCGCCGGGTGGATGATGATTTTCTTGACCCGGAAGTGTTCCGGCCCACCTCCACGCTTGGCTGTGCCGGTCTGCTGGGTGTCTACCTCGCCGGGCACGTCAACATCTGCAATGGCGTGGGAACCGGCGTGGCCGATGACAAGTCGATCTACCCTTACGTGCCCAAGATGATCGAGTTCTACCTGGGTGAAAAGCCGATCCTGAACAACGTGCCAACCTACATGTGCCGCAACAAGGACGACCTGGGTTACGTGCTGGCCAACATGAAAGACCTGGTGGTCAAAGAAGTGCACGGTGCTGGTGGCTACGGCATGCTGGTCGGGCCGGCTTCTACCCGCGCCGAGGTGGAGGCCTTCAAAAAGGTGGTTCAGGCCAATCCTTCCAACTACATTGCCCAGCCAACGCTGAGTTTGTCGAGCTGCCCCACTTTTGTAGAAAGCGGCATTGCCCCGCGCCATATCGACTTGCGCCCCTACGTGCTCACTGGTAAAAAGATCCAGATGGTGCCAGGCGGCCTGACTCGCGTGGCGCTTAAGGAGGGCTCGCTGGTGGTTAACTCGTCTCAGGGGGGGGGCACCAAAGACACCTGGGTTCTGGAGGCTGATGCCTCACCGCTGGCACCAGCAGCGGCCATTGCCCAGTCGCAAAAGCAAAACGGCTGATGCCCAGCAGCATGCAAATTTGCCTGCCCCGACCTTAATAATCAGGAAGCTCTTATGTTGTCAAGAACCGCCGACCACCTTTTTTGGATGAACCGTTACACCGAGCGTGCAGAAAATACAGCGCGCATGCTGGATGTCAATTACCAGACATCGCTGATGCCCCAGTCGGAGGGTATGGCGCTGGCTGGCTGGATTGGTATGCTGAGCATCAGCGAGCTGCTGACCATTTACCAGAAAGATCATGACGAAATTCTTGCCAAAGAGGTGCTGGACTTTATGGTCAAGGACGAGAGCAATCCGTCCAGCATTCTGTCGTGCCTGAGTGCCGCGCGTGAAAACGCCCGCGCCGTGCGCGGCACGTTGACCACCGAGGTCTGGGAGACGCAAAACCAGACCTGGCTGGAGGTCAAGCGGATGATCAAGGACGGCGAATTTGAGCAAGATCCGTCTCAATTTTTTGAGTGGGTCAAATTCCGATCACACCTCTCGCGCGGAGTCACGGTGGGCACCATGCTGATGGACGAGGCGTTGTATTTCATGCGCCTGGGCACCTTTTTGGAGCGTGCCGATAACACCGCACGCTTGGTGGATGTGAAGTTTCATGCGGTTGAAAGCGACTTCTATGGCACTGCAAATGGTAAGGATCAGGAATACGATTTTTACCACTGGAGTGCTGTGTTGCGCAGCGTCAGCGGTTTTGAGGTGTATCGCAAGGTCTACCGCGATGTCATCAAGCCCGAGCGGGTGGCTGAATTGCTGATATTGCGCTCCGACATGCCGCGCTCGCTGCACGCCAGCCTGAATGAGGTCGTGGGCAATTTGCGCATGGTGTCGAGCGACCCGGGTAGCGAAACCAGCCGCCGCGCAGGCAAGCTACGGTCTGAATTGCAATATGGTCGCATCGACGAGATTTTGGCCACTGGCCTGCATGCCTATTTGACGCAGTTTCTGGACCGCATTAACGATCTGGGTGCCCACATTAGCCGCGAATTTTTGGTGCCGGTACCGGTCTGATTTTTCCCGGTTGGGAATTTTGGGGTGTTTTCTTTGGATAATGGGTGCACAGGAGACCCATGCATGAAAGCCCAGGAAATCAACCGCGAATTGGACCATGCGCGCGATGCTGGTCCGGTCAAGGACATCGTCATCCCCCCGTGCCCACAACTGCTGGAGCAACTACAGCGGACACTGGATCAGTCTGACCCTGACCCACAAGCGGTGGCCGACATTGCCGGCAGCGATGTGGCCATGGCCGCAGCGTTAATCAAGATCGCCAACAGCTCGCTTTATGCTCGCCGCGAACCCGTGAACTCCGTGGCGCAAGCCGTGTCCATGCTGGGGGTCAAACCTACGGCCACCGTTTTGACAGGTTTTCTGCTGCGCAGTGCCATCCGCATCGATCCGACCCTGATTGAGCATTTTTGGGAGTCATCGACCCGACGCTCGCTGGCCATGGCGTACGTTGCCAGCCAGATGTACGGCGTGGATGTGGAGGTGGCCAAAACCTGTGGGCTGTTTTTTCATGTTGGCATACCGGTCATGCTGCAGGGTCTGCGCGGCTACAGTGGCACACTGGTCGAAGCCATGGCGCGGCAAGACCGCAGTTTCATCCAAACTGAAAACGCCGTTCACCGCACCGACCATACCGTGGTGGGGGCGATCGTCGCCAAAACCTGGCGATTGCCGATCGTTGTGGCCCATGCAGTGCGCCTGCATCATGACTTCTCGGTGCTCAATGACGCGGGTGTTGCGCTGCAAGTGCGCCAACTGGTGGCCATTGCTGCCGTTGCCGACTATCTGGTGGCGCGTCATGAAAACCTGAAAGACCAGCGCGAGTGGGACCGCCACGGCAGCGATTGCCTGGCTTTTTTGGAAATTGAGCCGCTGGAAGTTGAAACCTGGATCGACGCGCTTTACCCTGCGTTTGAGGGTGTGGTGGTGGCGTGATGGCTTCGGGTCAGGCCGTTGTGTTGCCGGCGAAGTCAGCGCAGCAGTGATCCAGGCAACTCAGCAGTTGCTGCGGGTGTCAGCGGCATTTGTAGCTCTTGCGGGCTAACGGCTACTGCCAATACCCGGCGTGCTCCATCAAAACGGCGGCGCCAATATGACATACCCAGATCTTCCACGCGCACCTCGGCACCCGGCTTGGGTGCGTGGATGAACTTACCCTCGCCGATGTAGATGCCCACATGGCTGAAGGCGCGCCGCATGGTGTTGAAAAACACCAGATCACCGGGCTGCAAATCCGCCTTTTCGATGTGTTGCGTCGCGGCGGCTTGTTGTTCGGCCTTGCGCGGCAAAATCAGGCCGATGGTTTGCTCGTAGGTGGCTCTGACGAAGCCGCTGCAATCAAAACCGGTGTCGGCTGAATTGCCGCCGCGCTTGTAAGGCACCCCCAAAAAACCCAGGGCGTTGACGACCAGATCGCCGGCTTTGTCAGTAACCACCTGGCGAGCTTGGTCAAGGTGCGTGAGCAAGGGCTTGGTTATTGGGAAAAGGCCTAAGTCATTGGGGATGTCGCGGGGCGCTGCGTGCAGCAAACTGGTTAGTAAAAGGCATGAAAGAAGAGCAGTAATTTGCGTGGGCTTTAGCATGCGGGTAGTTTACTCAATTTAACTGTTCAAAGTGATTTCGATATTGTTGTCATAACTGGTTGATCTAAAAGGGTTTGTATGTTTAAGGCATTGTTATTGGAAAACACGGATGGGTTCAAGGCGCAGGTGGTGCAAGTGGAGGAGTCACGTTTGCCGAGCGGCGATGTGACTCTGGCAGTGGCCTATTCAACTTTGAATTACAAAGACGGACTGGCCATTACCAACAAGAGCCCGGTGGTGCGTCATTGGCCGATGGTGGCTGGCATTGACGGGGCTGGCACCGTCATTGAGTCGAGTCACCCAAACTGGAAAATCGGCGATGTGGTGGTGCACAACGGCTGGGGCGTGGGCGAAACGCATTGGGGTTGTTTGGCCGAAAAAGCGCGGCTCAAGGGCGATTGGTTGGTCCGCTTACCCGCGGCTTTCACGCCGCGTCAGGCGATGGCGATTGGAACGGCGGGCTACACCGCCATGATGTGCGTGCTGGCACTTGAAGACCATGGCGTTAAGCCCGATGCAGGCGAGGTGCTGGTGACTGGTGCCACCGGTGGTGTCGGCAGCGTAGCCGTTGCCTTGCTGGGCAAGCTGGGCTACAGCGCGGTAGCCGCTACCGGCAAAGCCAGCGAAGAGGCTTACTTGAAATCGCTAGGTGCCAGCAGCATCATTGACCGTGCCACGCTGGCTGCGCCCGGCAAGCCGTTTCAAAAAGAACGCTGGGCGGGCGTGGTGGACGCTGTGGGCTCGCACACGCTGGCCAATGCGTTGGCGCAAACGCGCTATGGCGGCGTGGTAGCGGCCTGCGGTCTGGCGCAGGGCATGGATTTGCCGACCACCGTCATGCCGTTTATCTTGCGCGGGGTGACGCTGGTCGGTGTTGATTCGGTGATGGCACCGCTGCACAAGCGTCAGCGCGCCTGGGACCGACTCGCGCGCGATCTGGACACCGCATTGCTGGAGTCGATGGTGCAAGAGGTGTCGCTGGAGCAAGCCATTGATAAAGCGCAGGCGTTGATGGACGGCCAGGTGCGTGGACGTATAGTGGTGAATTTGAAAGCTGATCATGCTGCTTGATGCCGAACTGTCCCAACTTGTATTGGTGGATTACCAAAGCCGCCTGATGCCTGCCATATTTGAAGCGCCGCTGGTGCTGGCCAACGCCGTCCGGCTTGCCCAAAT
>JBBQZI010000109.1:0-10548 GCA_038207855.1 Burkholderiales bacterium | reverse complement strand
TCCAGCGCATACAAACCGGCAGCGGCCAGCACACCCGCCTGGCGCATGCCGCCGCCAGCCATTTTGCGGATGCGGTGCGCACGCTGGATCAGTTCGCGGCTGCCGCACAGCACCGAGCCGACCGGTGCGCCCAGCCCTTTGCTCAGGCAAACCGACACGCTGTCAAAGCATTGGGCAATGCGGCGGGCCTCAAGGTAGATGGCGTCTTGTCCGCCAGGTAATGGCGATGCCGCCTGCGCCACAGCCGCATTGAACAAGCGCGCGCCGTCCAGATGCCGACCCAAACCACGGCTTGCCGCCAAGGCCGTCGCAGCTTGCAGATAGTCAAATGGCAGCAATTTGCCGCCCAGCGTGTTTTCCAACGCCAGCAGCCGGGTCTTGGCAAAGTGCGCGTCGTCGGGCTTGATCGCGGCTTCAATATCCGCCAAATCTAGCGTGCCGTCCGGCTGATGACTCAAAGGCTGCGGCTGCACGCTGCCAAACACCGCCGCGCCGCCGCCTTCCCAGCGATAACAATGCGCGTATTGGCCGACGATGTACTCGTCCCCACGCTGGCAATGGGCCAGCAGCGCACACAGGTTGCTTTGCGTGCCGGTGGGCACAAACAGCGCCGCCTCAAAGCCCAGCATGGCGGCTAATTTATCTTGCAAGGCGTTGATGCTGGGGTCGTCGCCAAACACGTCGTCGCCCACCGGCGCGGCGGCCATGACGGCGCGCATGGCCGCACTGGGTTGCGTCACGGTGTCGCTGCGAAGATCAATAATTTTATGAGTCATTTTGGCCTCTAGCCCTTATGGAATATGCGCTAACAGCTATTAAATATATAACAAATCAGAGCCCGGACAGAGCGGGCTCACTGCGTGTAGCCAGCTCTGTCCCGCGAGCATTCAGAAAGTTCTTCAGCATCGCATGCCCGTGCTCGGTCAGGATGCTCTCGGGGTGAAACTGCACGCCTTCAATGTCCAGGCTGGTGTGCTTGATGCCCATGATTTCGCCGTCATCGGTCCAGGCGGTGACGCTCAGGCAGGCCGGACAACTGGCGCGCTCAATCGACAGCGAGTGGTAGCGGTTCACCGTGAACTGCGCTGGCAGCCCGGCAAACACACCCTCTTGCGTGGTGGTGATCACCGAGGTTTTGCCATGCATGAGCTGCTGCGCCCGGATGATGGTGCCTCCATACGCCGCGCCAATGGCCTGATGACCCAGGCAAACCCCCAAAATTGGCAGCTTTCCGGCAAAGTGCTTGATGGCCGCCACCGAAATGCCCGCCTCGGCCGGCGAACACGGGCCCGGTGAAACCACCAGCCGGTCCAACTGGCCGCTGGCCAGCAGCGCGTCCATATCGGCCAGCGTAATCTCATCGTTGCGCGCCACCGTCACCTCAGCGCCCAGTTCGCCCAGGTACTGAACGATGTTGTAGGTAAAGCTGTCGTAGTTGTCAATCATCAAAAGTTTCATGGATTCAAAAGCTCGGTTTAGGCAATTCATCAGTTCGAAAGTGGTGCCACACCATCGTCATCGGACACCGGTTGTACCGGAAAAATCGGCTGGTAGTGGCTGGCCCACTTCAGCACTTGGTCGGCCGGCATCGGGCGGGCAATGCCATAGCCTTGCACCACATCACAGCCCAATTGCAGCAGTGCTGCTGCATGCGCGGTTGTTTCAACACCTTCGGCGACCACGCTGAGCTTGAAGATGTCGGCGATATGAATGATGGACTCTACCAACGCCAGGTCATCCGGATCTTCGAGCATGTCGCGCACAAAGGATTGGTCAATTTTCAGGGTGTGCACCGGCATGCGTTTTAGGTAGCTCAGGGAAGAATACCCGGTGCCAAAGTCATCCAGCGAAAAACTAATGCCCAGGTCGCTGCAGGCCTCAATCACCGCATTCATGGCGTGCAGGTCGCCCAGCGCCACGGTTTCCAACACCTCAAAGCCCAGCAGGCAGGGCGGCACCTCGGGGTGGCGGCTCAAAATGGCATGCAGGCGCGGCAAAAAATCCGGGTGCTGAAAGTGGCGTGCCGCAATATTCACGCTCAACTCCCAATGCTGGCCTTGCTGCATCCACTGGCGCAGCTGCACCAACGCGGCATCAATCACCCATTCGCCAATGTCCACCATCACGTCGGAGTGCTCCAGCATCGGCAAGAAACGCATCGGAGGAATCATGCCGTCTTGCGGGTGCTGCCAGCGCAGCAGGGCTTCAAACCCTTCCACCACCCCGTTGCGCAGATTCACCTTGGGCTGGTAGTGAAGGCGCAATTCATCATTGAGCAAAGCTTGTTGCACTCGCTGCACGGTCTGATGCACTGATGCCTGCTCACGGTCATGCAGCACATCAAAGCAGTGAAAGCGGTTGCGCCCGGCTTGTTTGGCCGCGTACATGGCTTGGTCGGCATGGCGCAGCAAAGTATCGGGGTCGGCACCGTCATGCGGGTACACCGTGTAGCCCAGGCTACCAGTGATGTCGATCCGGTTCCCTTGCACCTCAAAAGGCTCGGCCACGACAGCCAGCAGCCGCGTGAGCAAGCCTTCCATGTCCTGCGTGACAGCCAAGTCTTCCAGCAAAATAACAAACTCATCGCCACCGAGTCGGGTCAGCGTGTCGACGGCGCGCAACTCCTGATTCAGCCGCTCCGTCAAAGCCACCAACAAGCCATCGCCCACCGCATGGCCAAAGGTGTCGTTGACCGGCTTGAACCGATCCAGATCAAGCAAGCACACCGCCATCTGTGAACCATCGCGGCGCGATTTTTCCAGCGCGCGGTCAAAGCGGTCGGCCAGCAACAACCGGTTGGGCAAACCGGTCAGCACATCGTGCCCGGCCTGCCACTGCAAGCGGTCTTGCACCAGGTGCTGGGCCGACACATCGCGAAACACCAGCACGCAGCCCAGGGTTTGGCCATCGGGTGAAAAAATGGGTGTTGCCAAACTCTCGATCTGGGTGCGCCCATCACTGCGCGACACCAGCTCCGCGTCGACCTTGGAGGCCACCAGCAGGGCACTGCCCAGCACTTGGCGAACCGGGTTGGGCAACAGCAAACCGCTGACGCTCTCAATCGCACCAAAAACCTGCTCAATCGGCTGGCGCATCACCTCTGCCAGCGGCCAACCGGTCAGGGTTTGCGCGACCGCGTTCATGAAGGTGACGTGCCCTTGCGCATCGGTGGTGATGACGGCATCGCCAATGCTGGCCAAGGTGACTTGAGCCAATTCTTTTTCTGCCTGCAATTCGTGCTGCAGCAGCTGCTCTTTGTTCAACTGGGCATCCAGTGCGTCCAGCATGTAGTTGAACGCCCGCGCCAAGTGGCTGAGTTCATCGCGTCCGTCAAGCCTGGCCCGCTGCTGCCGGTGCCCACTGCGCACCTGCTCGGCCACGTGCGCCAGCCCAGTCATGCGCCGGGTCAGCCGCCAGGCCAACCACCACGCCAACAGCACGCCCACCGCAATCGCCAGCAGGGTATAGATCAGCCCGCTATGGGTGATGGCCGCCAACTTGCTGGCGGTGCTGCTTTGCGACACGCCCACCCGCACCCAGCCAATCTGCCCCTGATTGACCATCACCGGCACCACGACATCCGCCAAAGCCGGGGTATTGACCAGCACCTGTGGCTGACGACCCGGCCCGATGACGTAGCTCGAAACGTCCTTCAAATACTGGCCACGCAAGCTGCGCTCGCCATGCGCGACCACCTTGCCATTGGGCAGCAACACCATGGCATGCACCACGCCGGGATAAGCGCTGATGGCCATGGTGAGCTCTTGCACACCCGAAAAATCTGACGACAGCAGCGGCGTGATGGCCATCAGGCTCAGGTTCTGCGCCAAGCTAGTCGCCTGCGCGACCTGGTTTTCCAGCAAGAACGCCTGCTGGCGCACCGACAAGTCATAAACGAACAGGCTCATCATGGCTGCGTGCACCAGTGCCACGCCCCAAATCAACTGGCGCCGCACGGTGGCAGCAAAAATGTTGACGAGCCAGTTCGGCATCATGGGACTTGCTTCTTCACCAGGGTGTTGAATTCCTTCAGGAACGTGCGCACCACTTCAAAGTCCTGGTCGCTGGCAAGGACGTAACTATCGGTGTCCATCTCAGCAAGCAGGGTGCGACCTTCGTCGTTGTCTTTGAGCCCGACCAGCAGTTCAGCCACGCGATTGGCGACTTTGGCTGGCACATCCTGGCGCACGATGACGGCGTTCTGAATCAGGGTTGGGGTTTGCCAGATCACTTTGAGATCGGCGGCCTCCGTGGGATTGGCTTTTTGAAAGGCCGTCCAAGCCACCGGCCAGGTGGCGCTGGCATCGCTTTGGCCCAGGTAGGCGTTCATGATGGACGAATTGTGCGTACCGACATACAGGTTTTGTAGATCAGTTGCCACATCCACCCCGTTTTTTTGCAAAAAAAGTTGCGGCATCATGGCGGCAGCCAGTGCTGTGGGTGCCGGGTAGGCCACTTTTTTACCCTTGAGATCGGCGGGCTTGATCAGCGGGCTGTCCTTACGCACCACAAAAATGCCGCGAAACAACGCGTCATTGCCCATTTTGGCGATCACGTGGTAGCCCCAATCACGCGCCAGTGCGGCGTGATAGGGGTTGGGCAACGCAAAGTGCGGACCCGATTTGCGCAGTTTTTGCTCAAAATCGGCGTAGTCGTTGGAAGTTTCCAGGTCAAACTCGGCATCCGGGATTTCCCTGGACAGGTACTTCAACGTGGGCTCAAACTTTTGGTGCAGCAGTTGCGGGTTGTGCAGCGGGTGAATGCTGAAGACATAGTGGGGTGCCCCAGCCACGCCTGCCGGCGCAGCCCCATACTGAGGCTTGGGCGCATCGTCCGGGCGCTGGCACCCCAACAAACCCAGCATCAACATCAGCGCAATACCAAGCCGGCGATAGCGTTCAAACATCATCGTTTCCAATCAAACCAGTCGTTCACTCAATAGCTTACGCGTGATCGCATCAAACCGAATCTGGGGTATACACCCAGTACCGATCGCGCCCCGCGGCTTTGGCGCTGTACATGGCCATATCAGCATGCCGCGACAATTCGGCCTCGTTGCTGCCATGCTCCGGATAGATCGCCACACCGGTAGATGACGAAATCGTCACCTCAAGGCCACCCGGCAACATAAATGAGCGACGCAGCGACGTATGGATTTTCCCGGCCACGGCCACTGCGTGCTCTGGCGCTGCCAGTGTGGTCAACAGCACCACAAATTCATCGCCCCCGACCCGAGCCACCGTGTCTGACTCGCGCACACAGGCGCGCAGACGCAAACCCACCGCTTGCAGCAACACATCGCCCGCCGCATGACCATAGCGGTCGTTGATGGGCTTGAACTTGTCCAGGTCCACGTACAGCAGGGCCAAGGGGGTGCGGTCACGCCGTGCCTTGACAAGGGCTTGCTGCAGCCGGTCAGCCAGCAAGCGGCGATTGGGCAGGTTGGTCAGCGGGTCATAAAACGCCAGCCGTTTGACATCGTCTTCAGCCGCCTTGCGCAGCGTGATGTCGGTATGCGTGGCCACATAGTGGGTGATCACGCCATCGTCGTCACACACAGCGGTGATGCTGAGCCAGCACGGAAACTCCTCGCCATCTTTTTTACAATTCCAGATTTCACCGTGCCAGGCGTGGTGTGCCTGCAATTCGGCCCACATCATGCCGTAAAACTCATTGTTCTGGCGGCCCGACTTCAGCAGCCTGGGCTTGTGCCCTACCGCCTCGGCCGGGGCATAACCAAACAAGGCACAAAACGCATGGTTGACGCGCAATATCTCCAACTCTGCGTTGGTCACCATCATGCTTTCATGCGACTCAAAGGCGGCCGCAGCCACGCGCAATTCGGCCTCTTGGCGCTTACGCTCGGTGACATCTTCGGTGGAGCCAATCAAGCGACGCGGCACGCCATGGTCATCGGCATACAGGGCCGCACGGTTGCGCATAAAACGCACGCTGCCGTCTTTGCGCTGCACCTGAAAAATCATGTCAAACGGTTGGTCATGTTGGATCGTGGCGCGGGTGGCATTGCGCATGCGTTTCAGGTCGGCATTTGACAGCAGTTTTTGCCATTCATCATTGCGCGGCCCAACCGCCAGCGGGTCTAGCCCGAACAACGTAAACATCATCGCGTCCCAGAAGTAGCGTTTGGTCACCAGGTCAAATTCCCAAATCGCCACACCGCTGGCCTCGGTCGCCAGTTTGAGGCGCTTGCCGGCAATCACTTTTTCGGCGCGCTGACCTTGAAAAGCGGCCATGGCAAAGCTGCTTAACCCAATCAGCAGCGCAAATGCCAACCACTGGCTTGACGCATCGTGCAACCAGGTTTTGCCCCAAACCCAAGCCACCGCCAGCACACCCCATGCCAGCGCCAGCAGCAGCCATTTGCGCCAGCGCTGCAGCAAGGTTTTCACTCCATCCCTTCCTCAACCAATTCAGCCGCCCGCAGCAGCGCGCGCGCCTTGGCTTCGGTCTCGCGCCACTCCAGTTCGGGCACGCTGTCAGCCACCACACCGGCCGCCGCCTGCACGTACAGCATGCCGTTTTTGATGATGCCGGTGCGAATGGCGATGGCCACGTCCATGTCGCCAGCGTAGCTCAGGTAACCACAAGCGCCGCCATAAAGACCGCGCTTGGTGGGCTCCAGCTGGTCGATCAGCTCCATCGCGTGCACCTTGGGCGCGCCAGTCAAGGTGCCGGCCGGAAACGTAGCTTTGAGCACATCCATGCTGCTCATGCCACTCTGCAACGTGCCCTCAACGTTGCTGACAATGTGCATCACATGGCTGTAGCGTTCCACACAAAACGCATCGGTAACCTTCACGCTGCCAATTTTGGCGATGCGCCCGATGTCGTTGCGCGCCAAATCAATCAGCATCACATGCTCGGCGCGCTCCTTGGGGTCGTTGATCAGCTCCACCTCGGCGGCTTTATCGAGCTCGGGTGTGGCACCGCGTGGGCGCGTACCGGCCAACGGGCGGATGGTGATTTTCTGCTCGGAGACCCCCTCCACATTGATCTGCTCTTGGCGCACCAGGATTTCCGGGCTGGCCCCGACCACATAAAAGTCACTGCCATCTGCCGTGGCTCCGCTGAAGTTGTAGTAATACATGTAGGGCGACGGGTTGAGCGAACGCAGTGCACGGTAAAGGCTCAAGGGGCTCTGGCTGTAGGGTTTTTTGATGCGCTGGCCGACCTGCACCTGCATAAAGTCGCCGCCCGCAATCAGCTCCTTGGCCCGCTCCACAGCGGCAATGTAATCGTCCTTGGCAAAGTCGCGCTGCGCTGGCTGACCGCTGCTGGCCAGCATCTGCGGCGCTTGCACCGGCTCGCGCAACTGCGCTTTGAGTTGCGCCAGCCGCTGCGTCGCCAGGCCGTAGGCATTCACAGCGCCAGGGTCGGCATAGACCATCAGGTAAAGCATGCCCGACAGGTTGTCGATGACGGCCAACTCTTCGCATTGCAACAGCAAGATGTCGGGGCAACCGAGCTCATCCGGTGGGCAGCTATGCTGAAGTTTTTTCTCGATGTAGCGCACCGCGTCATAGCCAAAATAGCCGGCCAGCCCGCCACAAAAGCGCGGCATATCGGGCTGCAGTGCCACCTTGAACCGCTGTTGGTAGCTGGCAATAAAATCCAGCGGATTGATGCGGCTGGTTTCCACCACCACCCCATCCGTCACGACCTCGGTGCGGGCATCCGCACCAAAGCCGCTGGCACGCAACAAGGTACGCGCAGGCAAGCCAATAAAACTGTAGCGGCCAAAGCGCTCCCCGCCGACCACCGACTCCAGCAAAAAGCTCAAGGGCGCTGGCTCGGCTGCACCAGCCACACGGGCCAGTTTGAGGTACAGCGACAACGGTGTTTCCAGATCAGCAAAGGCTTGCGCCATCACCGGAATGCGGTTAAAACCCTGGGCACTCAGGGCGTCAAATTCAGATTCAGAGATCACAAGGGCACTTTCCATCGAACAAGAATCCGGCAAGCCGGTGCAAACGCGCTGGCTTTAAAACCGTTCATTTTGCCCCAAGACGGGCTACCCATGACAAATTGAGCAGCCCCCGCAAAAACCCTGTTGGCTATGGGGCAAACCAGCGTCAGAATGGGCCGTACAACAAAAACGAGCCGTTGGTATTGATAACAGGATTACCATGATTACCTGGACATTGGCTTTCCCTCTGCGCAACCCATGAAGGCAATATGAATAAGCTAAAAATTCAAACCCGGCTGCTGCTGCTGATTGCAAGCGCTGTCGCGGGCATCATCATCCTGATGACCGTGTCCATGCTCTCTGAGCGAACCATGATCATGGAAAATCGAAAACTTGCCGTGCAAGCGACGGTCGAGAGTGCCTATGGCGTGATTGCCTACTTTCACGATCAGGTGAGCCAAGGAAAAATGCCGGAACAAGAAGGCCAGCAGCGCGCCATGGCCGCAGTCAAAGGACTGCGCTACAGCGGCTCCGAGTATTTTTGGATCAATGACATGCATCCAAGCATGGTGATGCACCCCATCAAACCCGAGCTTGATGGCAAAGACCTGAGCGCCAACACCGACCCCACTGGCAAGCACTTGTTTGTGGAAATGGTCGACATGGTGAAAGCCAACGGCGCCGGCTTTGTCCCCTACATGTGGCCCAAACCGGGCAGCGACCAAGCGGTGCAAAAAGTCTCCTATGTCAAAGGGTTCGCACCCTGGGGCTGGATGATTGGCTCCGGCGTCTATGTGGATGATGTTGACGCCATCTTTGTCAAGCGCATCCTCAGCGTCAGCGCGGGCACCTTGGCCATTGCCATCATTTTGTTGATCATCAGTCTGACAATTTCACGCGGCTTAATGCGCCAACTGGGAAGTGAACCCGGCATCGCGGCCGACATCACGGAGCATATTGCCCGAGGTGATTTGAGCGTCGACATCCCCCTTAAGAACAACGATCAGAGCAGTTTGCTTTACTCCATCAAACTGATGCGCGACAGCGTTGCCACCATCGTGGGCCATGTCCGCCAGGGCAGCGAGTCGATCGCCACCGCCAGCGCCGAGATTGCCCAGGGCAACAACGACTTGTCGGCCCGCACCGAGAGCCAGGCCAGCGCGCTGGAGCAAACCGCCGCCAGCATGGAAGAGCTCAGCAGCACCGTCAGGCAAAACGCCGACAACGCGAAACAGGCCAACCAGCTCGCCCTGAGCGCCAGCAGCGTGGCAGTGAAAGGCGGCGAAGTGGTGGCGCAAGTGGTCGACACCATGAAAGGCATCAACGATGCCAGCCGCAAGATTTCAGACATCATTCAAGTGATTGATGGGATTGCCTTTCAGACCAACATTCTGGCGCTGAACGCGGCAGTGGAAGCTGCCCGCGCTGGCGAACAGGGCCGTGGCTTTGCTGTGGTGGCCAGCGAGGTGCGTTCACTCGCCGGGCGCTCGGCCGATGCAGCCAAGGAAATCAAGGCCCTCATCAACGCCAGCGTTGAGCGGGTCGAACAAGGCACCACGCTGGTTGACCGAGCCGGCACCACCATGACCGAAGTGGTCGCATCGATTCGCCGAGTCACCGACATCATGGGCGAGATCAGCGCCGCCAGCACCGAGCAAAGCCAAGGTGTCAGCCAGGTCGGTGAAGCCGTCACGCAAATGGACCAGGTCACGCAACAAAATGCCGCGCTGGTGGAAGAAATGGCCGCAGCAGCCAGCAGCCTAAAGAGCCAGGCCGAGGAATTGGTGCAAACGGTCGCCGTGTTCAAGCTCGGCGGCGTCGATGCCAGCCACAGCGCCAGCCGCCTGCCCGCTATCGCCAAGGTGCGTGCGCACCCACCCAAAGCCACCTCCCTCAAAGGTGCCGATCGCCGCGCCGAAGGCGTGCCCAAGGGCGCAGCGGCGCGCAGCAGCACCAGTTTTTCACCAGAAAAACAAGCTATACCCCAGACCAGTAAAGCGTTAACAACTACCAAAACGGTAGCAAAACAAGCCGCCCCCAGCGCCGCCACCGGCACCAGTGACTCAGATTGGGAAACGTTTTAACAATCCGTACGGGTAAACACCCCCGCATCGACCGCATTGGATGGCAGATTCAACTGTATATTTAAACGCCATTTGATTGGCCGCCCGGCATGAATAAACCCATTCCATTTTCAACCTCAAGGAAAACTCCATGATCAAGCGCAGTTATTTGAAATTCTTGTCAGCCGCCATTTTGGGCCTCGCCTTCGCGGCCCCGGCATTCGCAAATGAAACACCTGCCACGCTGGCTGGCACCAAGCTGGTGTCTGCTGCCGAAGCAAAAAAGCTGATCGATAGCGGCGCAACGGCCATCGATGCCCGGGTGGCGGCCGAATACGCCGAAAAGACCATCAAAGGCGCCAAAAGCGTACCCTACAAAGAAAAGAGCGCTAAGGATGCCAACTTTGATGCCAGTCTGGATCAGTTTGACCTGAGCAAGTTGCCCGCCGACAAGGCGACTCCAATGGTGATGTTCTGCAACGGCCCGGATTGCTGGAAAGGCTATAAAGCGGCAGCAACTGCCGCCAAGGCCGGCTACAAGCAGATCAACTGGTTCCG
>JBBQZI010000108.1:0-10849 GCA_038207855.1 Burkholderiales bacterium | reverse complement strand
CATGCAAAACGCGTTGATCTGCTTGCTACCAATCAGGTTGACCTCCCAGCGCCAGTCACGTGCCCGCGAATTCCATCCGATTGCGTGAGGAATGATTTTTTGTGCAATCGCACGCAGACGCCGCACCTGTAGATTGTCATTACCGGCGAGCGCCTTATTGGCCGCGGCGCTTTGCAACATTCGGGCATATTGCTGCGCCGCCGATGCCTCAATGGTTTCGGCTGGCACCAGCTTGGTGAAAAAAGAGTTGCCGCCCACATCGACCCCATCGCGTGCCCAAGCATCCTGCAGGGCCAGACCGGGAAACGTCAGTCCAAGCGCGCCAGCCTGCAGCAGCTTGCGCCGGGAAATACACAGAGGGCAAGTGTGATGTGGGATCATACGTGAGTGTATTGCCGGGGATCAATGCGTTACTTGATGCAAACTGCGCGGACCATTTTCAGGTCGGTCATACCCATCATGACTTTTTCCATGCCGTCCATTTTCAGGGTTCGCATACCCCCCTCGACAGCAGCAGCAAAAATTTCGGCCACCCGGGCTCGCTCCTGAATGAGTTTTTTGATGCCGTCATTGGCAATCAGCAGTTCATGCAGGCCAATCCGCCCTTTGTAGCCGGTCTGGTGGCATCTGTCGCAGGCACCATGGCGGTAAAACATGATCCGCCCGTCCTGGGCATATTGCTGCTGCCAACTGTCCATCAGCTTGGTCATTTCGCCGCTGTAATCAGCCTGCCATTTGGCAGAATGCCGAAGCTCTTCAACGTATTCGACGGCAAACAAGCGCAGTTCCTCGGCATCAGGTGCATAGGCTTCTTTGCAATCACAGAGTTTTTTGGCCAGCCGCTGCGCCAGAATGCCCAGCAACGCGTCGGCAAAATTAAACGGATCCATGCCCATGTCGAGCAGCCGGGTGATGGACTCTGGTGCGGAATTGGTGTGCAGGGTAGAAAACACCAGGTGCCCGGTCAGTGAGGCTTCAACCCCCATGGCCACGGTTTCATGGTCACGCGACTCGCCCACCATGATGATGTCCGGGTCGGCCCGCAAAAAAGCGCGCATCACCAAGGCGAAGTCGATGCCGGCCTTCTTGTTGATTTGAACCTGACGCAGTCCTTTTTGGGTAATTTCAACCGGGTCTTCGGCGGTCCAGATTTTGGTCTCCGGCCTGTTGAGGTGCTTCAGAATCGAATGCAGCGTAGTGGTCTTACCCGAACCCGTCGGGCCGCACACATAAAACAGCCCATACGGTTTTTCAATGGTCTGAATCACCCGTGCCATGTTGTGCGATGTCAAACCCAGTTTTTCTAAGGGGATGGGCTCGCCGGCAGCCAAAATTCGCATCACCACGTCTTCCACGCTGCCGGCCGACGGAATGGTAGCCACGCGCAATTCAATGTCGAGTGGGCCGTATTTTTTGAACTTGATCTTGCCGTCCTGTGGCTTGCGGCGCTCGGAAATATCCAGATCGCACATGATCTTCAAGCGCGTCACCATGGCTTGGCGAAAATGCGCCGGCACTTCGACGTAGGGCTGCAGCGACCCGTCAATTCGAAAACGAATGCCGGTTTTGAGCTTGCCCGGCATGGGCTCAATATGGATGTCCGAAGCGCCTTGATGGTAGGCATCGAGGATGACCTTGTTGACGAACTTGACCAACTCGTTGTCGGCCGCCGCGGACTCCAGCGAATCTTCAATGCGGCCATCGTCCAGCGGGGCGCTGTCCATGTCGGCCAGCATTTCATTGACGCTGCTGCCAGTCGCCTCCAATCCAAATATCTGGCCCAGCGTATCCTGAAATTCAGCCAGCGTAGTGACCCGGTAGGCAAATTTGGTGACACGCGAAAACACCTGTTGCACGATGCGCGAACTGCGCACCGCCTCCGGGTCAAGGCACATGATGATCAGCCCGGCGGGTGAGTCTTCCAGCGGAATCCAGCCCTGCTCCTCAATGAACTCACGCTTGAGGGCACCATGAAGCACCTCCGATCGGATGCGTCCTTCGGTCAGGGGTTCATACGGAACGCCAAAAAATTTCGCCAGCGAGGGGCCAATTTGGGCTGCACGTACTTGGTATTTGCTCAGCAGCACATGCTCCACCAACTGCCCTTGGGTGCGCGCTTCTTGCAGGCAATGCTGCAACTCTTCGGCTGTCATAACACCGTCTGACACCAGTCCGTCGTATTTGGTCGCCATGCGACGAACGCTCTCCTCGGCCTGTTGGAGGCGGTGACGAATAGCGGTGGCCAGCGTCTTGCAGAGCTGTGACACGCCTTCCACTTCAAGATCGCCAAAGGGTTGGTTGCTCTTGTTGTTGATCACCTGCAACACGCCGTACAGCGCTTTGCCTTCCAAAATTGGTGCCACCAGCATCTGGCGCGTCCGGTAACCCGAACGCCGGTCGACCTCTTTCAGAAAGGTCAGCGCGGGATGGATGGTCTTTAGCGCATCTTCGTCATAGACATCGGGCAAATTGACCAACATATGACTGAACGCCACATACCCGGCAATGCTTTGGGGGGTGATCGGCAGCTTCAGATCGCGGCTGCTGTTCAAGCCGGTTTTGACCTTGGAAACTATCGCCGAGTGGTCTTCATTCACCACATACAGCGTGAGTCGATCTGAATTGAAGAGCTTGCAAATGTCCGCACTGGCATCGAGCATGATCTGTTCGATATTGTCAGTCTCGTGAATACGCGCGGTGACATGCTGCAACTGCTTATAAAACAGCGCTTCAAATGTCATGCCACCGTGGTCAGAACTGTGCTGCTTGATGCTGGTCGTCATGGTCACTTGTTCTCAAAATTGCTTGTGTTGGGCCTGGCCCACATCAGCACGGCATCAGAGTGGCTGTAGAAACTGCATTTGCGTGCCAGCCAGCACGATTTGATCGCCATCTCGCAGCACCACAGGCTCAACGCCAACCGCCTGTCCGTTGAGGGTCATTGGCTCTACCCCTTCAACGTGATGCACGGCAAAATGGTGCGGCCGCCGCGTAATGGCAGCCACCGCGACACCCGGCTTGCCAACGGTAGTCACGACTTTCGTCAAGGGCATTTCACGGCCAGCCGCGGCGCCCGACAAAACCTTGATGACACCGCGTAGCGGCAGCGCCGCAACGGTTGCACCTGCCGTCAACACGCTGGGCGGCCGTGCCTTGACCAGCATGGTCTTTTCAAAAGCATCGTCGCCAGCGTCAGATTCGAAGCTGATCTTGCACTTGCCCACCTCCAGTGTGTCACCGTGGCGCAATGCCTGTTTTTTGATCGGTTTGCCATTGACAAAGGTGCCATTGGTGCTGTTTAGATCTTCCAACACCACCTGCCCGCCTGATAGAACGAGTGCCGCATGCTCGCCGCTGACGGTCAGGTTATCCAGCACGATATCGTT
Source organism: Burkholderiales bacterium (assembly GCA_038207855.1). GTDB lineage: Bacteria > Pseudomonadota > Gammaproteobacteria > Burkholderiales > Burkholderiaceae_C > Rhodoferax. The sequence goes on along the minus strand of JBBQZI010000108.1, from coordinate 7,463 downwards.
ATACGGCCGCCGTCCCAATGTGGTGCGGTCTTTGATCAAGGCGATGTCATGCGTGACGGCACCATCGATCGTCACAATTACTCTGGGCATGGCAACCTCCTGTATTGAACAATTATGATTTATTTACTGATGGCTTTGCTGCCCATTCAGGATTTGCCAAACAGTTTGGACATGAGTCCTTTTTTACCGGATGAGTGGACAGCCTGTACCAGCAACACGCCAATGTTATCCCGTCCGCCATGGGCGTTGGCTTGCGTCACCAGGGTCTGCGCGATCTGCGCTAGGGGACTAGCGGTTTTCAGCACATACTCAATTTCCCAATCGACCAGCATGTCGGTCAAACCATCGGTGCACATCAGGTAAATGTCATCCTCTTCAACGGCATGGTGCGCCACCTCAATATGCAATGACTCCTCAACACCAAGCGCTCGGGTAAGCAAATTGCGACCGGGTGCCACTGCCGCTTGGGCTGGCGTTAGCAGGCCTGCGTCAACCTGCTCCTGCAGCATCGAGTGGTCTTTGGTCAACTGCAGCAACGCTCCCTGGCGCAAGCGATAACAGCGTGAATCACCGACATGTCCCAGCACCAAACTGCTGTTTTGGAAGACACCCACCACCAAGGTTGTCCCCATTCCCGCATACGCAGGATTCGACATGGCAGCGGTCAAAATCGCCCGATTGGCCTGGCTAGCGCAAATTTCGATGGCTCGCATGACTTGTTCGGTGCTGGCCAGCGATGCCGAAGCAGTCAGCCAGCGCACCAGCTCTGACTTGACGACATCGGTCGCGATTGCACTGGCCACTTCCCCCGCGCTGTAGCCGCCCATGCCATCCGCCAACACGCCAACCCCAAATGATTCATCAAATACAAACGCATCCTCATTGTTTGCCCGAACCAGTCCAGGATCGATTTGCCCAAAGAATTTGTATTGCATAAAAATAAATCTGTAAGGCTATCCGCCTGATTGACTGCGACGCTTGAGTACGGTGCCCGCTAGCAACACCACCACAGCACCCAGCGCTGCCATACTGTACTGCCACAAAGCCCCAGTGGGCACCCAGCCTGCAACCGCAGGGTCGCTATACGCCATGCTCGCTGCAATCCAGCCCAATAGCATGCCACCGACGGTAATAATCGACGGGAACCTGTCCATCAACTTCAATATAAGCTGGCTACCGCCAATGATGACAGGAATACTCACCAGCAAGCCAAAAATCACCAAGGGCATCTGCTGGCGCTCACCGGCACTGGTGGCCGCGCCAGCAATGGCAATCACATTGTCAATGCTCATTACCAAATCCGCCAGAATAACGGTCTTGACAGCGCCCCACAACTTGTCACTGGTCTGTAGACTTGAATGCGCATCTTCTTGCGGCACCAGCAGCTTGATGCCAATCCAGAATAACAAGGCTGCGCCAACCAACTTCAGATACGGCACCTGCAGCAAGCTCAGAGCGAAAGCAATCAAAAGAATGCGCAGCACAATGGCGCCCAGCGTGCCCCAGACAATACCCTTGAGCCGCTGCGCGGCGGGCAATTGACGGCAAGCCAGCGCAATCACCACCGCGTTGTCGCCACCCAGCAGGATGTCAATCAGGATGATCTGGCCAACCGCCAGCCAGAAATGCGCTGTTAAAAACTCTTCCAAGTCAACTCTCGCTCAATGCCAAAGGCAAAAACAACAAAGCCGGATTGTCCCTCAGGAAATCCGGCTTTGCGGGAGCCTGGCGCGAAAACGCCAGTTCATCGATCAACGCTGCTTTACAGCATGGCTTTGAGTAATTTCGCCATTTCGGACGGATTACGCGTAATCTTGAAGCCGCATTCTTCCATCACCGCCAACTTGGCTTCAGCAGTATCGGCACCACCAGAAATCAGGGCACCAGCATGGCCCATGCGCTTGCCAGCGGGGGCGGTTACGCCAGCGATGAAGCCAACGATGGGCTTCTTCATGTTGAGCTTGCACCAACGCGCTGCTTCAGCTTCATCCGGACCGCCAATTTCGCCGATCATGATGACGGCATCGGTGTCGGGGTCGTCATTGAAGGCTTGCATGATGTCAATGTGCTTGAGACCATTGATCGGGTCACCACCAATGCCGACCGCGGTCGACTGGCCCAGACCGATTTCAGTCAGTTGCGCCACCGCTTCGTAAGTCAGCGTACCGGAGCGGCTGACCACACCAATGCGACCCTTGCGGTGGATGTGACCGGGCATGATGCCGATCTTGATTTCATCAGGGGTGATCAAACCAGGGCAGTTCGGGCCCAGCAGCAAGGTCTTCTTGCCACCGGCGGCTTCCTTGGCGCGCATTTTGTTGCGCACTTCAAGCATGTCGCGCACCGGAATGCCTTCGGTGATGCAGATGGCCAAGTCCAGATCAGCCTCGACGGCCTCCCAGATGGCTGCAGCCGCGCCAGCCGGCGGCACATAGATCACACTAACCGTGGAGCCGGTTTGGGCCGCTGCTTCCTTGACGGAGGCGAAGATTGGGATGCCAAAAATGGATTCGCCAGCTTTTTTCGGGTTCACACCGGCGGCAAAGCAATGCTTGCCGTTGGCGTATTCCTGGCATTTTTCAGTATGGAACTGACCGGTCTTGCCGGTGATGCCCTGGGTGATGACTTTGGTGTCTTTATTGATAAGGATGGACATATCTTGTTCCTATTCAGTTCAAGCTGCGGCTTTAACGGCAGCGACCACTTTTTGAGCCGCATCGGCCATGGTGTCGGCACTGATGATGGGCAGGCCAGATTCGGCCAGCATTTTTTTGCCCAATTCTTCGTTGGTGCCCTTCATGCGCACCACCAGCGGCACACTCAGGTTGGTAGCCTTGCAAGCCGTAATGACACCGGTGGCGATGGTGTCGCACTTCATGATGCCACCAAAGATGTTGACCAAAATGGCCTTGACTTTGGGATTTTTCAGCATGATCTTGAAGGCTTCGGTGACCTTCTCGGGGGTGGCACCGCCGCCCACGTCCAAAAAGTTGGCCGGCTCCGCACCGAACAGCTTGATGGTGTCCATGGTCGCCATGGCCAAACCGGCACCGTTGACCAGGCAGCCAATATCGCCGTCCAGGCTGATGTAAGCCAGGTCAAACTTGCTGGCTTCGACTTCGGCCGGGTCTTCTTCGTCCAAGTCGCGGTAAGCGACGATTTCCGGATGGCGGTACAGCGCATTGGCATCAAAGTTGAACTTGGCATCAATCGCCTTGATGTTGCCATTGCCTTCGAGGATCAGCGGGTTGATTTCAACCAGCGATGCATCGGTGTCCATGTAGACTTTGTAGAGCTTTTGCAGCACATCAACCGCTTGAGCGGTAGACCCTGCAGGCACGCCAATAGCATTGGCCAGCTTGGTAGCTTGCGCATCGGTCAGGCCCAGCGCCGGATCAACGATTTCGGTGATGATTTTCTCGGGGCTGACTTCGGCCACGTGCTCGATGTCCATACCGCCTTCGCTTGAGACGATCATGGCAACGCGTTGGCTGGCACGGTCAGTGACGGCAGACACGTAGTATTCTTTTTTGATGTCGGCGCCTTCTTCAATCAGCAGGCGACGCACTTTTTGGCCTTCTGGGCCAGTTTGATGGGTAATGAGCTGCATGCCCAAAATTTCACCGGCGAGTTGCCGCACTTCATCGATAGAGCGCGCCAGCTTGACACCGCCACCCTTGCCGCGGCCACCCGCGTGAATCTGCGCCTTGACGACCCAAACCGGGCCGCCGAGTTTTTGAGCGGCTTCCACCGCCTCTTGGACGGTGAACGCCGCAATGCCGCGAGGCACAGGCACACCGAATTGACGCAAGATTTCCTTGCCTTGGTATTCGTGAATCTTCATGAGGTCTCTCTCAGGAACGGAGGGTTGGATGGCCAAAAACCGCCCGGACTGGGCTCGATTGGAGGCACCTTGGGATGCAGCGAGCGACTGTATCATGCTGCTTCGCATCAATCTTTAGCCAGACTTACACTGACACCACTTTTCAGGATACGGTTTCATTATGCAAAAAATCTTCATCGACGGCGAAGCCGGCACCACCGGTTTACAGATTCGTGAACGCTTGCAACACCTGGCCGGCATCGAGCTGGTCAGCATCGCGCCCGAGTTGCGCAAAGATGCCGATGCCAAACGTGCGCTGATGGCACAGGTCGATCTGGTGGTGTTGTGTCTGCATGACGAAGCAGCTATTGAATCAGTAGCTATGATCGATGAATCGACAAGGGCTACCGGTCAATTAGGTCCAAAAGTTATTGATGCATCCACGGCCCACCGAACAGCGCCCGATTGGGTTTACGGTTTTGCTGAATTGGCCAGCGGTCAGGCCCAGGCCATCGCTACTGCGCGCCGGGTCAGTAACCCCGGCTGCTACGCCACCGGGGCGATTGCCCTGCTGCGCCCACTGATTGACGCGGGCTTGATCCCGGCTGATTTTCCCTTGTGCCTGCCCGCTGTGAGCGGCTATTCCGGCGGCGGCCGACCGATGATTGAAGCCTATGAACAGGGCCAGGCGCCGGCTTTTGAGTTGTATGGTCTGGGCCTCAAACACAAGCATGTGCCGGAAATCATGGCCTACACCGGGCTGACGCGTCGGCCACTGTTTATACCGGCGGTGGGCAACTTCAAACAAGGCATGCTGGTGCAAGTGCCGCTGCACCTGGACTTATTGCCAGGCCAACCGAGCCTCAACGATTTGCAGGATGCTTTGGCCCGCCATTACAGCGCCAGCGAATGGGTTCGCGTGCCCGATGCCACCGCCGACAACAAGCTCGATGCCGTCAAACTCGCGGGTACTGATGGCCTGGAACTGCGCGTCTTTGGCAACCGCGATGCGACTGACGGTTTCCGGCACGCGGTGCTGGTAGCGCGGCTGGACAACCTGGGCAAAGGTGCCAGCGGTGCAGCCGTGCAAAACCTGCGCTTGATGCTGGGAATCTAACATTAAACGCTATATTTTATATAGCTTTATGCGCAGTATTGACAAGGGCTAGAGCCCTAAATCATCTATAAAATTATCGGCTGAGCCGGTCACGACCTGGCGAATCACCTCACCGCCGAAGCCGCGCCCGGCCAAAAAACGCATCTGCTTGCCACGCGCGTTGGCATCAGCGGCAATCGTGCCAAACTTTTTGCGCCAAACCTCGCAGGCACGCACCAGCTCAGTGGCACGCAGGCCGGCCACCGCATCGGCCACGGCTTGCGGATCGAGCCCCTTGCTGTGCAGCTCGTGCTTGATGCGGGCCGCACCGAACTTGGCGGCGCGGCGATTCACCACCGACGCCAGCACACGTTGTTCGCAAATGAAGCCTTTGGCGGCAAGCTCATCAAGCGCCAGCGCCAAGCTGCCGGGCTCTTCCTCAAAGCGGGCCAGCTTTTGCAGCAACTCGGCGCGCGAGTACTCGCACCTGCCGAGCAGGCGCAGGGCCCGACCTTTGAGCGAAGGCTGATCAAAGGCCATCGCGACAAGGCCCGGGTTGCGGGCCTTTCCTCAGCTTTTTATCACACCGCATAATGCTATAAATAAAATAGTGTCTTGCGCTTATTCAATAAGGGCTACGGGGTCTTTTTGCTTACAACTTTGGCGGCAACTTCGGGTGCCTCGGTGCCCGCCATCAAAGCGATGCCCAGCGAGGCCCGCACCTTGTTTTCAATCTCGCGGGCCAGGGCTGGGTTTTCTTTCAGAAACTCACGCGCGTTGTCGCGACCCTGACCGATTTTTTCGCCGTTGTAGGCGTACCAGGCCCCGGATTTGTCCAGAATATTGGCCGTTACGCCCATGTCGATGACCTCGCCCTCGCGGCTGATGCCCTGACCAAACATGATGTCGAACTCGGCTGTCTTGAAGGGCGGTGCCACCTTGTTCTTGACGACCTTAACCTTGGTCTCGTTGCCAATCGCCTCGTCGCCCTTTTTGATGGTGCCGGTGCGGCGATTATCCAGCCGCACAGATGCTTAAAACTTCAGCGCATTGCCGCCCGTCGTGGTTTCGGGGCTGCCGAACATCACGCCGATCTTCATGCGAATCTGGTTGATGAAGATCACCATGCAATTGGTCTTTTTGATATGGGCGGTGAGCTTGCGCAACGCCTGGCTCATCAGCCGGGCTTGCAAGCCGGGCAGGCTGTCGCCCATTTCGCCTTCGAGCTCGGCCTTCGGGGTCAGGGCCGCCACCGAGTCGACCACGATCAAATCGACCGCACCGGAGCGTACCAGGCTGTCAACAATCTCCAGCGCTTGCTCGCCGGTGTCGGGCTGGCTGATCAGCAGGTCTTGCAAATTGACACCGAGGTTTTGCGCATACTGGATGTCCAGTGCGTGCTCGGCATCGACAAAGGCGCACTGGCCGCCGGTTTTTTGCATCTCGGCAATCACCTGCAATGTCAGCGTGGTTTTGCCGGAAGACTCAGGGCCGTAGATTTCGACCACACGACCGCGCGGCAGACCACCAACGCCCAAAGCGATGTCGAGTCCGAGCGAGCCGGTGGAGACCACCTGAATGTCTTCAATCACCTCGCCTTCGCCCAGGCGCATGATGGTGCCCTTGCCAAATTGCTTTTCGATTTGCGCCAGTGCCACTTGAAGTGCTTTGGCTTTTTCGGCGTTGGCGGGGGTGAGGGCTTTAACGGGTGCGTCCATGGCGGTCTCCTGAAGGGTCGATAAGGTTGAGCAGTTTGGGAACATTGGCATCTTCTGTTTTTAACGACAGGCTGGATGCTTGATCAGTAGTTTAGGCCAGTATTGAAATCATAAGTCAGATTATTTGGTCAATTTGGTTTACCATTTACGCATGTATGAAACCCTCTCTGACACCGGTTGGCGCCAAGCCCATTTGGGACACTGGCTGGCCTTGGCCCTGCAGCGCTTTGATGCGCGCGTGCTGGTGTTGATGGCCGCCAATGAGCGGGTGCCGCTGGCGCTGTCCAACCTGGCAGCGCGCGGCCACCTGACGGCCTCCCACATTCACATCACCCGGCATCTGGCGCTGCAAGGCTCGCGCTTGACCGAATTGGCGCAGCGCGCCGGCATCAGTAAGCAGGCCATGGGCAAACTGGTAGACCAGTGCGAAGCCTGGGGTCTGGTGCAACGTCAAAGCGACCCCCAGGACGCGCGGGCCCGTCGCGTGGTTTTCACGGAAATTGGCGTGGCCTGGCTCAAAGCGCAGGAAGAAGCGGTCGCCCAAACCGAGGATGAGTTACGCGCGGCCATTGGTCCAGAGGTGGCAACGGTGATCGCCCTCGGACTTGAGGCTTATGCCGCCTAAAATAATCTGAAATTACTAAAACTCATCAATCAACCATCTGGCACCCCAGCCCCCGAGGAGACATGCATGCGAATTTTGATTGCCGAGGACGACCAGGTATTGGCCGACGGTTTGTTGCGCACCCTGCGCAGTTCCGGCGCTGCCGTCGACCATGTGGCAAACGGCTCCGAAGCCGATGCGGCACTGATGACCAATACCGAG
>JBBQZI010000107.1:0-10902 GCA_038207855.1 Burkholderiales bacterium | reverse complement strand
GTTGGTTTGAACTCGGAAGTGATTTTGAGCTTGCTTTTCAGCTCGTCAATGCCTTTGCCGTAGCCACACCGCACCCGGAAGTCGCCGGTGCGGGTCAGCATGAACAGCAGGCAGCGTGAGGTGTTCAACGACTGGCCAAATGCAGCAAAAACAGTTGCCGCCAGTTCATCAATGGTTTTTTTCTTTTCTTGGACAAGCGCTGTCAGCAAATCATTCAATAAATGGACGGCTGAATTGACGGGGTCAGTCTTTGCAATGGCCTGAACTTCGTCCAGCCTGCAATTGACCAGAAGCGACAGTTTTGATTTGTCAACGCCAGGTAGGTCCAACTCGGCGACCAAACTGTTCGCCGCATCGGCTTTACCCGCGTGGATCAAGGCCGATGCCGAACTGGCAAAGCGGGCAATGCCTACCAGCGTTGGGTCGCCTGTGCCATTGATCGTTGCGACGATGGATGCAGGCAGGTTCCAGTGCTTGGCCAGTGCACTGCCGATCTGTTGCAGCGTTAGACCCAAAACTTCGCACTCAGCTAGCTCGGGGATTGCGCCAAGGCCCATTTTTTTCTCGATCGATGCGCTTTCAATGGGTAAATACTTGGCCACCATCAGTCGACCCAGGTCGAACATCATGGTGGCGATAGAGGCATCTTCGGCACGATCAGCCAGGGCGCTGCGCGCCAATTCCGAGGCCAATAAATTTCTCGACAGGTTTTCGTCAGCCTGCAACTCTGCATCGGTGATCAGGGGCGTACCCAGCACCAAGTGCAGCAGCGCATCAGACCCCAGTACGTCCAGCGCTGACGCAACGGTTGCAGATGCTGTTGCAAATGGCTCGTACATCGAAGAATTGGCTAGTTTGAGTACTTTTTGGGTCAGAGAAAAATCTTCAATGATGTGACGAACCACGTCCTGGTTGGCCTTGTTGTTGCTCACCAGGGAGCCAAGAACCGATGTCGCCGTGCGCTCCAGCGTAGGGAATCCCTTCTCACATTGGATCGCTCCGAACAGCCGGTCAAGCGTGGGTAGGTTCATGCGGCGACTCCGGTTGCGCGGTCTAGCAGCTTGGTGATGGACGACGCAGGCAGCGGCTTGCCAAGCAAGTAGCCCTGAATCAGATTGCAGTCCACATCTTTGAGGAATGCAAATTGGGCTTCGGTTTCGACCCCTTCGGCGACCACGTTCAAATTGATGCTGTGGGCCAGGTTGATCATCGCTGCCACCAGGTTTTTGTTGGACTGGCAAGGTGAAGCTTGATCTTCGATGGCCCAAACAAAGGCCTTGTCAATTTTGATGCTCGATACCGGCAAGCGCGTCAGGTAGGCCAGGCTGGAAAAGCCGGTGCCAAAATCATCAATTGAAAAACGGATGCCTTTTTCTCGCAGGGTGGCCAGTGCGCGTTCGGTGCGGGCATGACTTTTCATCAAGGTGGATTCCGTGATTTCCAGAATCAGCTTGGCTGGATTGATACCGGCCTCTTCAATTGCCTCGATCACCAACCTGTCGAAGTCGTCGCCGCCAAACTGAATAGGTGACACGTTGACCGACATTACAAAATCGGGCTTGTGGTCATGAAACTTTTTGAGTTGGTGGCAGGCATAGCGCAACGCCCATTTGCCCAGGTAGGGCATCAGACCGGATTCTTCGACGATGGGAATAAATTGGTCTGGGGGAACTTGACCAAAGTCGCGACTCTTCCAACGCATCAAAGCCTCGGCACCCACAATGTTTCGCTGCATGTCGTACTGAGGTTGGTATTCCATGTAGAACTCACCCTCTTGGATGCCGTTGTGAATGGCCGCTTTGATCGAAAAATCAACACTGATTTCGGTCGGTTCGAAGACGCTGATCTGATTTTTGCCAGCATTCTTGGAGTGGTACATCGCAGTGTCGGCGTTTTTTAACAGTGCGGTGTAGTCGTCGCCATGGTTTGGGTAGTCTGCAACCCCAACGCTGACACCCAAGTAGGTATTGTGAGGCGCAGTGTCAAAGGGCCTTGCAATCGCCAATAGCACCTTGCTCAAGGGGTCTTGGGCGGAGAGCGCATTTTTATCATTAAACAGAATCACAAACTCATCGCCGCCGAGTCTGGCCAGCACGTCATTGGGCCCGATGATCTTGCTTAAACGCTTGGTGCTTTCCACCAGGACCGCATCGCCCATGGCATGGCCAAAGGTGTCATTGACCTTTTTGAAGCCATCCAGATCCAGCATGGCGATAGAAAAAGTTCGGTTTCCGTCTTCAATCAATTGGGTGATTGTCTTTTTGAGTAATGCCCGGTTCGGCAGCCCGGTGAGATCGTCGTGTTCAGCCGCGTGCCGAAATGCCGCATCGTCGGTTTTCCAGGCTGAGATGTCATTGATGCACAGCACATATTGCTGCACCGATGGCAGCTGGTAACTGCGTATATTGATCCAGCAATCGCGCGCCGCGACTTTCGCCCGAACGTCGCAGACAAAAGACTCAGGTGTCTCGCTAAAAATAGCCGTGAAGCGGTCAACATCATCAGGATGCAACACGTCGATGAAGTTCTTTGGCAGAGCCACGAATGCGGGCTCACCGAACCAACGTCGACCAGGTTCCGACATGTACTTGATGTCAAGCTTGGCATCGATGCGCAAGACTGCGTCAAGAACGCGATCCAGGGATAGGGATGTCATGGGTGCTGCTGAAAGTGGCGCATAAAACGCCAGTCCTTGCTATCAAAGCTGCATGAATTGGGGAAAAAAAGGCCATCAAGATTTAACTGGATGACCTTTTTTGATGGGCCAGTCGGTTGGCTTACTTGGTCATATCAACACCATAAAACACGTGGGTGCCAAATGGGCTGATTTTGAAGTCGACCACTTCTTTGCGCACGGGCTTCAAAGCCACCGCATGCGCAATGGTGAACCAAGGCGCTTGCTGTTTGAAAATCACCTGGGCTTGTTCGTAGAGCTTGGTGCGCTCAGCCTGGTTGGTGACAACCTTGGCCTTTTGAATCAGGTCTTCAAATGGTTTGTAGCAGAACTTGGCCACATTGGAACCATTGGCTTTAGCCGAAGTACAACCCAGCAAGGTATTCAAAAAGTTGTCTGGATCGCCGTTGTCGCCGGTCCAACCGAGCATGCCCATCTGGTGTTCGCCAGCCTGCATGCGCTTGCGGTACTCACCCCATTCAAAGCTCTTGATTTCAGCCTTGATGCCGACTTTGACCAGGTCAGCCTGCATCAATTCGGCGATGCGCTTGGCATTGGGGTTGTAGGGGCGCTGCACCGGCATAGCCCACAGATCGGTCGTGAAGCCATTCGGGTAACCCGCCTCGGCCAGTAGCTTTTTAGCGGCAACCGGGTCAAACGGGTCGTCCTTGATGGCTGTGTTGTACGACCACATGGTCGGTGGAATCGGGTTGATGGCTGGAATGCCGGTGCCCAGGTAGACCGCATCCACAATGGCCTTCTTGTTGAGGGCCATGTTGACAGCCTTGCGCACGCGCACGTCGTCAAACGGTTTTTTGGTGGTGTTGTAGGCCAGATAGCCAACGTTCAGGCCGGGTTGCTCCAACACTTTGATGTCGGCATCTTTGCGCATGGCGGGCAGGTCGGCCGGGTTGGGGTAGGGCATGACATGACATTCGCCCTTTTGCAGCTTGGCCCAGCGCACCGATGCATCGGGCGTAATCGAGAAAATCAGGTCATCAATCTTGGCTTTTCCGGCCCAGTATTGGGGGAATGCCTTGTAGCGAATCAGCGCGTCTTTCTGGTATTGCAGCAGTGAGAACGGGCCGGTGCCGATGGGTTCCTGGTCAATTTTTTCAGGCATGCCAGCTTTGAGCATGGCGATGGCGTATTCCTTGGACTGTACGCCGCCGTGTGGCATGGCCATGTTGGCCAGGAAAGGTGCTTCGGGCTGGTTCAGCACGATCTTGACGGTGTACTCGTCAATCTTGTCAATCGACTTGATAATTTTGGGCATGCCCATGTCATCAAAGTACGAGTGGTTGGAGCTGGTGACCGTGAAGTAGGGGTCGTCCTTTTTCCACTGGCGGTCCATCGAGAAGATGAAGTCATCGGCGTTGAAGTCACGCGTCGGCTTGAAGTTTTTGTTCGAATGCCACTTGACACCTTTGCGCAGGTGAAAGGTGTATTCCAGGCCGTCTTTGGAAATGTCCCAACTTTGCGCCAAGGCCGGCACAACCTTGGTGCCGCCGCGCTCAAACTGCACCAGCGTGTCATAAATCTGCACGCCAGCATCAAACGAGGTGCCGGTGGTATTGATGCCAGGGTAAAAGTTTTCCGGGCTGCCTTCGGAGCAGTACACCAGGGTTTTAGCTGACACGCTTGATACGGCCATCAGTGCGGGCAAGGCCAGCACGCACAGCGCGGTGCGCTTGAGCGGCAACTTGCAAAAGGCAGTTGATCTTGAAATAGCCATCTTTTCGACTCCTGACAGGTTAATGCTGCGCTGCAGCGGGTTGGATGAATTGTTCGGCCAGATGGCAGGCGACCTGCCGTCCGGCGAGCGCCCGCAAAACCGGGCGCTCTGATTGACATTGTGCCGTGACATGCGGGCAGCGGGTTGAAAAAACACAGCCACTGGGCGGATTCAAAGGCGACGGCAGTTCGCCCTTCAGGACAATGCGCTGCTGGCTGACTCCGCTGCCCGCAATACCGGGTGTGGAAGCCAGCAAGGCCTGGGTGTAGGGGTGCAGCGGTTGCTCAAAAATAGTTCGCTTTTCGCCTTGCTCCACCGCGTGTCCCAGGTACATCACCAGCACGTCGTGGGCAATGTGGCGCACCACACCGAGGTCGTGCGAGATAAACAGGTAGGCCAGACCGAGTTCTTTTTGCAAATCGGCCAGCAGGTTGAGCACTTGGGCTTGAATCGACACATCAAGTGCTGACACCGGCTCGTCAGCGACGATCAGCGCTGGCTTGAGCATCAGCGCGCGGGCAATCGCGATGCGCTGGCGTTGTCCACCGGAAAACATGTGCGGGTAGCGGTCGTAGTGTTCGGGGCGCAAACCCACCAATGACAGCATGGCGCGGGCTTGGGTGGCGCGCTCGGAAGCGCTCAAACTGGTATTGATCCCCAGCGGAGCTTCAAGAATGGCACCAATTTTTTTGCGTGGGTTGAGCGAGCCATAGGGGTTTTGAAACACCAGTTGCACGGTGCGTCGCAAGTCGTGGTGCTCTTTGACGCTGGCATGCATCACGTCGATACCACCAAGCTGCAACTCGCCTGCCGTGGGCGTCTCAATCAGCGACACCATGCGCGCCAGGGTCGACTTGCCACAACCGGATTCGCCCACCACGGCGAGTGTTTTGCCGGGGTTGACGGCAAACGAAACGCCGCTGACCGCTTGCAGATGATCGGCTGTGCGAAACGCGCCGTGACTGATTTTGTAAACTTGTTTGAGGTCGCGCGCCAGCACCACGGGTTGGATGCTGGCGGTTGAGGTTGTCTGCGCCGTGTTCATGCCGCTGCCCCCTGTACGCTGGCTGTTGCCTCAAGCGGGTAGTGGCAGCGCACCATGCCGGTTTGCCATTCGCGCAACTCGGGTCGCGTGGCTTTGCAGTTGTTGACAGCATACGTGCAGCGCGGTGCAAAAAGACAGCCGGCGGGTCGGTCATACAGGCCGGGCACCATGCCGGGTATGGTGGCGAGCCGGGTCTGGCCATTGCTGCGCTCGGGCATGGCGGCCATCAGGGCTTCGGTGTAGGGGTGTTGCGGGGCTTCAAATATAGCGTGAACACTGCGCTCTTCCATGATCTGACCGGCATACATGACCGCCACGCGCTGTGCCATCTCTGACACGACGCCCATGTTGTGGGTGATCAGCACCAGCGCCATATTGAGGTCTTTTTGCAGGGTGCGCAGCAAGTCAAGAATTTGTGCCTGAATGGTCACATCCAGTGCGGTGGTGGGCTCATCGGCAATCAAAAGTTTGGGGCTGCAGGAGATCGCCATGGCAATCATCACGCGCTGGCTCATACCGCCGGACAGTTGGTGCGGGTAAATGCCGAGCCGGCTTTCAGGTGCCGGAATGCCGACTTGCTCCAGCAATTCGATGGAACGCCGGCGCGCTGCGGCCTTGTCCAGCCCAAGGTGCAACTTGAGCGACTCGGCGAGTTGGAAACCAACCGTAAAGCACGGATTGAGGCTGGTGGTGGGGTCTTGAAAAATCATCGCCATGTCTTTGCCGATGACTTGGCGGCGCGCGCGCTCAGACAACTTGAGCAAGTCGTGGCCGTCAAAGTGCAGCTTGTCAGCCGTGATGATGCCGGGGTAGGCCACCAGGCCCATCAGCGCCATCATGGTGACACTTTTGCCTGAGCCTGATTCACCCACAATGCCCAGCACGTCACCTGCCTCAAGCGACAGCGACACACCCTCGACCGCGTGCATGACAGCGGTTTTTGAGGGGAATTGAACCGACAGGTTTTTGATTTCCAGAAGAGCCATAAAAAAAACAGTCCTTCAGCGTTTGAGTTTGGGATCAAACGCGTCACGTAGTCCATCACCAAGCAAATTGAATGCCAGTACTGTGATCAAAATTGCCAAGCCCGGAAAAGTCACCACCCACCAGGCGCGCAAAACAAATTCGCGTGCATCGGCCAGCATGGTGCCCCATTCGGGCGAGGGCGGTTGGGCGCCCAGGCCCAAAAACCCCAGCGCCGCAGCATCCAGAATGGCGGCAGAAATGCCGAGCGAGGCTTGCACAATCAGCGGTGCCGTGCAGTTGGGCAGCACCTCGGAAAACATCAGGCGCAGGTGGCCGGCGCCATTCATGCGGGCCGCGGTGACGTAGTCTTTGGACATTTCGGAGATGACGGCGGCGCGGGTAATACGCACGTAATGCGGCAACACCACCACCGCCACCGCCAGCATGGCGTTCATCAGACCCGGCCCAAGAATGGCCACAATCACAATCGCCAGCAGCAGGCTGGGCAAGGTCAGGATGATGTCCATCAAGCGCATGACGCCGACTTCAAACACGCCGCGGAAGTAGCCAGCGGTGAGGCCCAGCACAGTGCCAATGACGACCGACAAGGCCACCACTGCCAGGCCAATGGCGAGCGACAGGCGCGCACCAAAAATCAGCCGCGACAAAATATCGCGGCCAATCGCGTCGGTGCCGAGCAGGTGTGCGCTGGAGCCACCGGCTTGCCAGGCGGGCGGGGTCAAAAAGACGCTGGGGTTGGTGATGTCGGGTGCGTAAGGCGCGATCAGCGGGGCCAGCGCGGCCATCAGCAGCACCAACACCACGATGATCAGGCCGGCAACCGCCCCGTTGTTGTTGCTGAAGTAGTCCCAAAACTCGCGCATTGGGTGCGGGGGCGTGATGTGCAGGGACGAATCGTCCAGTGTGTTTGCGGTAGTCATGGCGTTGGGGCCTGAATTAATGTCGAATGCGCGGATTGATGATGCCGTAGGTCACGTCGACCAGCAGGTTAACCACCATCACCATGCCACCGAGCAGCAACATGCCGCCTTGCAGCACCGGGTAGTCGCGCCGTCCAATGGCTTCGATCATCCATTTACCGACCCCCGGCCACGAAAAAATGGTCTCAGTCAGGATAGCCCCGGTAAACAGCACGCCCACCTGCAGGCCAATGACAGTGATGACCGGAATCAGCGCGTTACGCAGGGCATGCACGGCCACCACACGAAAATTTGACAAGCCTTTGGCGCGGGCGGTGCGGATGTAGTCTTCACCCAGCACTTCGAGCATGGCCGAGCGGGTCATGCGCGCGATCACCGCCAAGGGGTTGGTGCCCAGCACGATGGTTGGCAAAATCAGGTGTGTAACGGCCGACCAGAAGGCATCTTTGTCACCGGCCAGCCAGGTGTCGATGAGCAAAAACCCGGTCACCGGCTCAATGAAATACTGCACCGAGATGCGACCCGACACCGGGGTCAGGTCAAGTTGCACGGAGAACAGCAAAATCAGCAGCAAGCCCCACCAAAAAATGGGCATGGAGTAACCGGTGAGTGACACCCCCATGACACCGTGATCAAGAAAGGTGTTGCGTTTGACCGCAGCCAGAATGCCCGCGGGTATACCGATGATCAGCGCAAAAAGAATCGCGCACAGGGCCAGCTCGATGGTGGCCGGAAACAGCGCCATGAATTCATCAAGCACCGGGGCGTGGGTGATGATGGAGGTGCCCAAATCGCCCTTGAGTACCCGGCCAATGTAGATGCCGTATTGCACCAACACGGGGCGGTCCAGACCATAGACCTTGAGTAACTCGGCGTGGCGTGTGGCATCAATGCCACGTTCTCCAGCCAGTGTTTCGATCGGGTCGCCCGGCACCATGCGGATCAGGAAAAAGGCCACCAGCGTCATGCCGATGAAGGTCGGGATGATCAGGCTGAAGCGGGTAAGAAAGAAACGCAGCATCGAAAAAGCAATTGGTTGTTTTTAGTAAGCGGGAATGATGCCACAAAGAAAAAACCGGCTTGCGCCGGCCTTTCAATGAGCTGAGTCCAGTTGCCGAACAATTATTTCAGGTGCTTGCCGATCAGGCCAGCCATCTCGAACATGGAAACCTGCACCTTACCGAAAACTTCTTTCAGCTTGGCATCGGCGTTGATCATGCGCTTGTTGACGGCGTCTTGCAGCTTGTTGGCCTTGATGTAAACCCAGAGTTGTTTGACCACTTCAGTGCGTGGCAGCGGTTTGTTGCCCACGATGGAGGCGAGTGCGGCGCTGGGGGTCAAGGCCTTCATGAAGGCGGCATTGGGTGTGCGTTTGACGGCAGGAGCCTTTTTGGCGGCAACTGTCTTGCTTGCGGGTGCTTTGACGGCAGCGGCAACTTTTTTGGCGGGAGCAGCCTTCTTGGCTGGTGCGGCGGCTTTGGCGGCCACCTTTTTAGCAGGCGCTGCAGCTTTGACCGGTGCTACTTTTTTGGCTGGAGCGACTTTGGTGGCGGGAGCAGCTTTTTTAGCTGGGGCTTTTTTTGCAGTTGCCATAGGATTGTCCTTTTTGAAGTTGATCAATTACCAGCGAAAAAAGCTCTGTTGCTGGGTGAGCCGAATGCTAATGGAGAAATAGCGGCTTTCCTAGGGGGAATACGCATATTTCATTGGAGAAAGTGGTTTTTTTGATGCGGTAGATCAACAATCTACAATTTTTACAACTTCTGGATGTTCATGATGACAAAAATACCTGTTGCCGCAAGCCTCGCGTTTGCCAGTTGCGATCTGTGCGATGCGCATAAAAATGACGCGCCCGAGTTGTTTCGGGTGCTGCCACCGGTGTTTCACGACTATGGTGCCCGGCGGATTTTTTGCGGACCCGTCACAACAGTAAAGTGTTTTGAAGACAACACGCTGGTGAAGGCGGCGGTTGATGCCTGCGGCTGGGTTGACATGCCCGAGGGCCGCGTGGGCAAGGTGTTGGTGGTGGACGGCGCGGGCTCGTTGCGCCGAGCCTTGTTGGGCGGCAATCTGGGGGCTGCTGCTGCGCGCAATGGCTGGGCCGGTGTGGTGATTGACGGCTGCGTGCGTGATGTGGCGGAGCTGGCACCACTTGAGGTTGGCATCCGGGCGCTGGCCAGCATGCCGATGCCGACTGAAAAGCAAAACCAGGGGTTGAAAGATTTGCCGGTGCAAATTCAAGGCGTTTGGGTGCGCCCAGGGGATTGGCTGTATGCCGATGCCGATGGCATGGTGGTCAGCAGCACGCGCCTGTCCTGACGACTGGCGATCATCGCGGCCCTGCTGGCTTCGTTTGCCTTGCTGGCAGTGTGGCAAGCACCACGCCCGCCAGGCATAAACCAAACGCAAGGCCTTGCATGCCGCTCAGGCGTTCGCCCAGCACCAGCACGCCAACGGCCGCTGCAGAGATTGGCAGCATCACCGTAAACACGCCAGCCTGTGCGGCGGGTACCGTTTTCAGGCCGGTCATCCATAGCCAGACGGTCCACACGCTGGCGGCCAGTGCGTAAAAAACCAGCAACAGCCAGGTGCCACCGGTTACGCCTAGAAAGTTGAAACGCCAAGCCGCGTAGACACCCAGCGGGGTCATCAGGGCAAAGCCCCACAAGTTGATCAGCGCCGTGATGCGCTTGGGCGACATGCTGCCGGTGAGTTTTTTGCCGATCACCGCGTAGCTGGCTTCGCACAGCACGGCCGCCAACACCAGCAAGTTGCCTAGCCATGCATTTTTATATAACAAATTGGCCTCTAGCCCTTGTGTAATATGCGTAGGTAGCTCTGATTTAGATAGTGAAAATAAGCTAATGCCCAGCACCGCCAGGCCAATCGCAGCCCACACACGCCGGCCGATTCGCTCGCGCAAAAAAATCCAGCTCAACAGCGCCACCGCAGTCGGAATGGCGGCCATGATGACGCCGGCCGACACCGCCGTGGTCAGGCTGACACCCAGCAGCATGCAGATGGTGAACAAAAAATTGCCCAGAAACGATTCCAAAAACAACAGTTGACGGGTGCGCCGGCTCATGGGCGGCTCGGACGCGGGCTTGATCAGCCAGTGCGGCATGGCCAGTGCACCAATGCCAAAGCGGAGCCAGGCCAGCAAAAACACCGGTAGTGCGGCCACCAGTGGTTTGGACAGCGCCACATAGCTGCCGACCAGGGTCATGCTCAAGGCTAAAAACAGATAGGCCAGCCAGCGTGGTGGCCAGGCAGGGTGGGCGTCAAAATGGCTCAAGGAAAATTAGCGTTGCGGTTGAAAGGCCTGCATCATGCCCGATGTGCGTCCGAGTCTGGGTGTGCGGGCAGTGGATGCTCAGGCGGCAGCGCAATTGGCACCATTGGACCCGGATAAAGTTGGGAAACTGGAGGTCCGCCTGCGTGCGCAGCGCGAATGGATTGTCGTCGGGGGTGTCGTTGTCGTTGCATCAAATTCAGAGAGGTATTTTTCATGTCCATCGGTCAATTCGCCTACGCCAACAAC
>JBBQZI010000106.1:0-11120 GCA_038207855.1 Burkholderiales bacterium | reverse complement strand
CAAAAATTCGAGCACCAGCGCTTTGTGCTCCTGCGGCTTGATGCGGTTCGGCCCAAACTGCTGGAGCAGCTGCGTTGCCTGCGCACTGCTCAGCCCCGCCAGCAGTGCAGCGGGCGATTGGCTTCCCCGTTGCGCATCAGTTGACAAGAACTTATTGGTCATATTGACTCCTAGCCCTTATGTATATTGCGTATATAGCTATTTATAATATAGCGATATTCACTGCATCTGGCAGGGCTTGCACGGATGCATCACTGGCCCATGTGGTGATCATGCCAGCACCAGACCCGCATACCAGCCAGCTTGGACGAGATGTGTGATGATCTGGGTTTTTATCCAGTATCATGCTGGCCATGGCCAAAGAAAAAACCCACTATGTTTGCTCGGACTGCGGTGGCAGTAGCCCCAAATGGCTGGGCAAGTGCCCCAGTTGCAACGCCTGGAACACGCTGATTGAATCGGTTGCCGAAACCAGCACTGCCCCCACCAAAAACCGCTTTGCTTCGCTGGCAAAAACCGCTGAAGTGACCATTCTCGGTGACATTGACGCGGTTGACTTCGCCCGCACCCCCACCGGCCATGACGAGTTAGACCGCGTGCTGGGCGGTGGCATGGTCGAAGGCGGCGTGGTGCTGATTGGCGGCGACCCTGGCATCGGCAAGTCGACCTTGCTGCTACAGGCGCTTGACTCGCTGCAACGCAACGGCCAGAAAACCCTCTACGTCACGGGCGAAGAGAGTGGCGCTCAAGTGGCGTTGAGGGCGCGCCGCCTGGGGCTTGATGGCTCGCAGGTCAGGGTGATGGCCGAAATCGGTCTGGAAAAAATTCTCGCCACACTGGACAGCACGCGGCCAGACATTGCAGTCATCGACTCGATTCAAACCGTCTATTCCGAGCAACTCACCTCGGCGCCCGGCTCAGTGGCGCAAGTGCGTGAATGCGCCGCCCACCTGACGCGCGCCGCCAAAGCCAGCGGCGTCTGCATTGTGCTGGTAGGCCACGTCACCAAAGAAGGCGCGCTGGCCGGCCCGCGTGTGCTGGAGCACATGGTCGACACCGTGCTGTACTTTGAGGGCGACACGCACAGCAGCTTCAGATTAGTGCGGGCCATCAAGAACCGCTTTGGCGCTGTCAATGAAATCGGTGTCTTTGCCATGACCGAAAAAGGCCTCAAAGGCGTCAGCAACCCGAGCGCCATTTTCCTGAGCCAGCACGCCGAGCCGGTACCCGGCAGTTGCGTCATGGTGACGCTGGAGGGCACGCGCCCGATGCTGGTCGAAATCCAGGCGCTGGTCGACAGTGGTGGCCCCAGCCCCCGGCGCTTGAGTGTGGGCCTGGACAAAGACCGCTTGGCCATGCTGCTGGCCGTGCTGCACCGCCACGCTGGCGTGGCCTGCATGGATCAGGACGTGTTTGTCAATGCGGTCGGTGGCGTGCGCATCAGTGAACCCGCAGCGGATTTGGCGGTGCTGCTGGCTATCACCTCGTCCCTGCGCGGCAAGCCGCTGCCCAAAGGTTTTTTTGCCTTTGGCGAAGTCGGCTTGGCCGGTGAGGTGCGACCGGCACCGCGCGGTCAGGAACGCCTGAAGGAAGCCGCCAAACTGGGCTTTAGCGTGGCGGTCGTGCCCAAGGCCAATTTACCGAAAAACCTCAAATCCAAAGACTTCGAAGGCCTCACCATCCATGCCGTTGAGCGCGTTGAGCAGGCCATGGAGGTGGTGCGCGGGCTGGGATGACCGGGTTAGTTTCTCACCAGCGTGTTGCCTGATTTTTTCACTGCGTCGCCCACTTTCAACCCAGGATCACCGGCAAATTCAAAGTTGGCGCTGGCACCGTTGGTGTATTTCACGCTGACTGTCCAGACTTTGCTGCCATTCATGTTTTCCTGAACTTTTTTGCCGGCATAGGCACCACCGGCGGCACCGGCAATGGTGGCCAGGTCTTTGCCCAAACCGCCACCTATCTGGTGGCCCAGTACGGCACCAGCAACGCCGCCGGCAATCATGCCAACGGCATTGCTGTCACCGGCCTTATCGGCTACGCTGATCGACGTCACATGACCGCAGTCGGCGCAAACCGCCGGGGCAGATTTGGTTTTATAAACACCTTTATCGGCTTTATCGACCGCCACCGCTTGCTCATAAACCGCTTGAGCATCACGACGGCATTGCAAACGCGCTTTTGCTGAAGCTTCATCAGCGCAGAGCTTTTTATCGTCCTCATAGCGCGCTTTCGCAGCCTTCAGGCTGGTGTCGTGCTGCGGATCTGATGACCAGCTGGTTTGCGCTGTGGCCCCAAGACTGGCACAACCCAATACGGCACCCAGCACCAGCGCACCAGCGCGCTGTTTGGAATTTGAATACGACATCATGACTATCTCCTGAAAAGTGGGTGACCATCCGGCCTGAGTTGCAAGGATACCGCGAAGCGTGCCATTTGGGCAGCACCAAGCCCTAACCGCACCTTGGTTAAGCATGGCTTAATCTGCTGCCAATACATTACACCGGGTGTCAATTTTTTTTGGCTACATGCCACGTCATATAAATAAGAGGTTCCCTATGCGAATTTTGCTCGCTGAAGACGACCCCATGTTGGGTGACGGACTGCGCGCCGGTCTGCGCCAACAAGGCTTCCAGGTGGACTGGGTGCGTGACGGCGTGGCGGCTGAACGCGAAATCGCCAGTGGTGACTACCAGGCTGCGGTACTTGATTTGGGCCTGCCGCAGAAAGATGGGCTGGACGTGTTGCAGAGTTTGCGCGCCCAGAAGATCAGCACACCGGTGCTGGTGTTGACCGCGCGTGATGCCGTACCCGACCGCATCAAAGGCCTTGACCTGGGTGCCGATGACTATGTGCTCAAACCCGTCGACTTGTTCGAGTTGGGCGCACGCCTGCGCTCACTGGTGCGGCGCGCCCATGGCCAGACACAAGACCTGCTGACCTGCGGCAATTTGCAGATGAACCCGTCAGCACGAACCGTGACGCTTGATGCCCAGCCCGTGGCGCTGTCGACCCGCGAATATGACTTGCTGCATGCGCTGATGCTCAATGTCGGCCGGGTCATGTCACGCGAGCAGCTTGAGCAGCAACTCTACAGCTGGGGTTACGAGGTGGAGAGCAACGCGGTTGAGGTGCACATTCACCACCTGCGCAAGAAACTCCACGTCGATGTGATCCAGACCGTGCGCGGCATTGGCTACACCATGTTTCGCCCAAAGCACGACGCTTAAAGACCCCTTTGCATGACCCTGATGCCGCAACTGAAATCGCTGCAAGCGCGCCTGCTGACATTGCTGCTGCTAATGGTCACAGGGGTGTGGCTGGGCGCTGCGGCACTAACCTGGGTGAATGCCAGCCATGAAATCGATGAACTGCTGGATGGCCATTTGGCGCAATCGGCGGCGTTGTTGGTGGCGCAACAGACCGGCCATGGCAATGGCGGTGACAGCGTCACAAACCCGGCGGACAAACCTGACCCGGTAAGCGATGCCCCCTCGCTGCACAAATACGCGCCAAAGGTTGCTTTTCAGGTGTTTCACGAAGGCCGCCTGACACTGCGCTCAGCCAATGTCGGCGCGGCACCCCTGTCGAGCACGCGACGTGGTTTTGAAACGGTGCGCTTGTCCGATGGCTCTGAATGGCGGGTCTTTGCGGCACAAGGCAATGAGGGTGATGTGCAGGTGTTTGTCGGAGAGCAAACCAGCTCCCGCAATTCAATCCTGTGGGCGGTCCTTAAAAGCGTCATGGTCCCGCTGATATTCGCGCTGCCGCTGCTGGCGGTGGTGGGCTGGCTGGCGGTGCGCCACGGGCTGGTGCCACTGCGCCACCTCAGTCAAGCCCTGACACGACGCCAGCCGCAAGCCCTGGAGCCGGTGGTGCTGGGTGATTTGCCGTCCGAAATAGAGCCGGTGGTGCAGTCCCTCAACGCGCTGTTTGAACGCATTGGCAACATGGTCGCCTCCGAGCGGCGCTTCACTGCCGATGCCGCCCATGAGCTGCGCACGCCGATTGCCGCCATTCGCACCCAGGCACAAGTCGCACTGGGTGCCGGCAGCGACGATGCCCAGCGTGACCGGTCACTGCGCTACACCCTGGAGGGCTGCGACCGCGCAACCCACCTGGTGGAACAACTACTGACGCTGTCAAGGCTCGAGACATCGGGCGCGGATGCACCAACCGGGCTTGTCAATTTGTCAGTCATCACCCAGCGCATCGCGGCCGGCCTGGCCATGACGGCACTGGGACGTGATCAGGTATTGGAGCTGGACGCACCCAGCGCCTGCGTTGTTGCGGCGGATGACATGCTCACCAGCGTGCTGATTCGCAACCTGCTTGACAACGCACTGCGCTACAGCCCGGATGGCGCAAAAGTGTCTCTGTCAGTGATTAAAACGGACCAGCAAGTGGTGCTGCAGGTGGACGACAGTGGGCCAGGCCTGAGTGAGTCGGAAATAGCGCGTCTGGGTGAGCGTTTTTACCGCGTGCTGGGTTCCGGGCAAACCGGCAGCGGCCTAGGTTGGTCGATTGTGCGGCGCATTGCTGCGGTCTATGGCGCAACGGTGAACGTTGGCCGTTCTGACTTGCTGGGCGGCCTGTGTGTGACCGTGCGCTGGCCCGCGCCTGCTGGCCGCTGAGCGCCCCCATCACGTGCAGCTTACTTTTGCTTACAAAGCACTACAGACAGAAACAAGCTTTCACGAGACACTGACTAAACACCACAACAAAAGAAAGGTTAATGATGAATACTCTCCTTCGAACTGCAGTCGGCACCGTCGTCTGCACCCTGGGCCTGAGTTTGGGCGCGCAAGCCCAGACCGCGCCACCCGCCGGACGGCTACTGGCCTCCAACTGCTTCCAATGCCACGGGACCAACGGCAAAGGCCCTGGTTTTGATAATCTGGCAGGCAAATCATCGAGCGAAATTTACAAGGATCTCAAGGAGTTCCAGTCGGGTAAAGAAGGCGACGGCATCATGGCCAAGCATGCCATGGGCTATACCGATGCCCAGTTGCTGTCCCTTTCAAGCTGGCTGTCAACCCAGCGCTAACCCACCCCATTCCCAGGAGCTTCATCATGGATAGACGTCATTTACTGTCAACCAGCGGCATATTGCTGGCAGCAGCCTCCCCCTTTGCATGGGCCGACGACAAAAAGAAGAAAAGCAGTTCGCATGACAGCAAGCCTATCTCGGACCCAAAACCGACACCTACCCCGACACCGACACCAACGCCCACTCCCGGCACAGCCAAATCACGCGTGATCGTGATTGGTGGCGGCATGGCCGGAGCCACTGTGGCCAAATATCTGCGTTTGTGGGGCAACGGCATTGCCGTAACGCTGATCGAACGCGAAACCAGCTACGTCTCCAACATCATGAGCTCACTGGTGCTGTCAGGCCAGCGCACCATGTCGAGCCTGACTTACAACTACAGCAAGCTAACCTCGACCTACGGTGTCACGGTCGTCAAAGGCGATGTCACTGAAATTGACACGGTAAACGTCAAAGTCAAATTGGCCAACGGCACTATCCTTTCCGCCGACAGGATCGTGATTGCCCCCGGCATTGATTTTGAAGATGTACCAGGTCTTGGCACCTCTACCCGCATGCCACACGCCTGGAAAGCCGGTCCGCAAACCACGCTGTTGGCCAGCCAGCTCGCTGCACTGCAACCCAACCAAAACGTGATCTTGACAGTCCCGAAGGCCCCGTACCGTTGCCCCCCCGGCCCGTACGAGCGTGCCTGCCTGATTGGCGACTGGCTGAAAGCGAAAAAACCAGGCTCGACGCTGACCGTTCTCGATGCCAATGCCGACATATTGGCCGAAGCCGACAATTTCCACAAAGCGTTTGCGATGCATGGCATTACCTACATCCCCAACGCCGAGATTGTCAAGGTTGACCCTGTCAGCAGCGTCATGACAGTGACGACCAAGGATCTGTTGGGTTTCACCACAGACCACCAAGCTCACGTCGTGAACCTGATTCCGCGTCAAAAAGCAGGCAAGCTGATCGCTGATGCCGGGCTGAACAATTCAGCAGACGGCCGCTTTGCCAACGTCAACCATTTGACCTACGAAAGTACCAAAGCGCCAAAAATTCACATCATTGGCGATGCGGCAGCCACCACCCAGCCCAAGGCAGGTCACATTGCCAACCAGGAAGCCAAAGTGTGTGCTGATGCCATCGTTCGGGCATTTGCTGGCCAGGCCCCTGATTCGGCACCCGTGACCAACTCGGCCTGCTATTCCACCATCACCATGACACAAGCGTCCTGGCTGACGGCGGTGTACCAGTACAACGCAGCAACGTCTCAGATGACAGTAGCCACCCCGCCCGGTGTTGCTGCATCAGTCGGCTGGAACTCCGAGAACTTCAAGGACATGAACACCTGGTTCAACGCCTTGATGGCCGACAGCTTCGCCTGATCGCCGCGCGCGAACGCGCACGCAAAAGAGGGCTGGCCCGGGTAAGGCCAGCCCCGTAAAATACCGGTTTTGACCTGCAGCGCAACGCTGTTATTTAAGGAACAACCGATGAACCCCCTACCCCCTTCAATGGCTGACCGCGACGGCAAAATCTGGATGGATGGCCAGATGGTGGACTGGCGCGATGCCAAGATTCATGTCCTGAGCCACACCTTGCACTACGGCTGTGGTGCTTTTGAGGGTGTGCGCGCCTACAACACGACCACCGGACCAGCAATTTTCCGTCTTGAAGACCATACCGAACGGCTGTTTAACAGCGCCAAGATTTTGCGCATGAAAATCCCGTTCACCCGAGAAGAAGTGAACCAGGCGCAAAAGGCGGTGATCCGCGAAAACAAGCTTGACTCAGGCTACATCCGCCCATTGACCTGGATTGGCGACAAAAAACTCGGCGTATCCCCCAAGGGCAATACCATTCACCTGATGGTGGCGGCTTGGCCATGGGGTGCCTACCTGGGTGAAGAAGGCATGAGGCGCGGCATCCGCGTGAAGATTTCAAGCTACACCCGCCACCACGTCAACATCACCATGACGCAGGCCAAAGCGGTCAGCAACTACACCAACTCGATTCTGGCCAACATGGAAGCCACCGATGATGGCTACGACGAGGCCATGCTGCTGGATGCCAGCGGTTTTGTCTCTGAAGGTGCCGGTGAAAACCTGTTTGTGGTGAAAGACGGCGTGGTCTACACCCCTGATTTATCAGCCGGTGCATTGAATGGCATCACCCGCAACACCGTGCTGCACATTTGCAAAGACCTCGGGCTCGAAGTGGTGCAAAAGCGCATCACACGCGATGAGGTTTACATCAGCGACGAGGCCTTCTTCAGTGGCACGGCCGCCGAAATCACCCCGATTCGCGAGCTCGACCGGATTGAACTGGGCAAGGCTGACTACGTCGGCACACGCGGCCCGATCACCGAAAAAATCCAGAGCGCCTTCTTTGACATCGTCAATGGCCGCAACCCCAAGTATGCGCATTGGCTGACCCACGTCTGAAACAGCTCTGTTCTCACCCCATTGGAAAATAATGATGACTAATTCAACGATAGAACTGAGCGCCAAAGACCTTAATGACCAGGGTGGCGTCTATTGCCCCAGCCCGCTCGCCCACATGAAGCTGTGGGACAGCCACCCCAAGGTCTACTTGGACGTGGCGAGCAGCGGACAAGCCAAGTGCCCGTATTGCGGCACGGTCTACCAACTCAAGGCTGGCGAGCACGTAGCAGCGCACCATTAATTGAGTAACGCAAACCGCACGCTCATCATCGCACCGCAGTGGATCGGCGATGCGGTCATGACCGAGCCGCTGCTTGGCCGCCTGCACGCCCGTGGTGAGCGCTTGACAGTTGGCGCACTGCCCTGGGTGGCCCCGGTTTACCGTGCCATGCCCCAAGTAGCCGAAGTCATTGAATTTCCCTTTGCACACGGTGGCCTCCAGTTGCGTGAACGCCGTCGTTTGGCCAAGCAGGTCGATGGTCAGTTTGACACCGCCTACATCTGCCCCAATTCCCTCAAAAGTGCGCTGTTACCGTTTCTGGCGGGTATTCCCAAACGGGTCGGTTATCTGGGTGAAGCGCGCGTCGGACTGCTGACGCACCGGCTGAAGAATCCACCCAAAACCCAACGTCCGCCGATGGTGGCGTTTTATTCAGCGCTCAGTGGCGACACGGGCGTGGCCGATGACTGCCCGCAGCTGCACCTGACCGATACCGATGTGGACGCGACGCTGCGCCAACTCGGCCTCAATCGCGGGGCTTACTACGTGTTTGCGCCAGGCGCTGAGTACGGCCCGGCCAAGCGCTGGCCAACCCAGCACTTTGCCGAATTGGCACGCCAACTGAACTTGCCGGTGGTACTGCTGGGCTCAGGCAAAGAGGCCGATCTGTGCGCTGAAATCGAGCTTGGCGACGGCACAGACAACAAGCCAGCGCACATCATCAACCTGGCCGGAAAAACGGCGCTTGACCAAGCTTTGTGCGTCATTGCCGGCAGCAAAGGCATGGTCAGCAACGACTCCGGTTTGATGCATGTGGCAGCCGGATTTGGCGTGCAGCAAGTCGCCATTTTTGGCTCTAGCAGCCCGCTTCACACGCCACCGCTGAATCAACGCGCCAGCGTGATCTGGCTCAAGAACGACCCCGCCTACCAACCCCCGCTCGACTGCGCACCCTGCTTCGAGCGCATCTGCCCGCTGGGCCACACCCGTTGCCTGAACGACATCAGCGCCACCAGCGCACTACAACTTTTATAGCTACTTACGCTTATAGAATAAGGGCTAGAGCCTGATTTTGTTTAAAAAAAAGCCACCCGAAGGTGGCTTATAAAAGTTCCCCGGAGGGAACGTCGTTGGAAACTCTCAAAATAGCAAACTTTCGGCTGAACCGAATCCCTAGCTTTTTGCTTCATCACTGTGACAGCAGCAGCCTCCAATGTAGCGGGCGCACTTGATTTTGTGAATCCCCCGTTTGGGGGAGATCGACGGTTATTTGAAACAAAATGCAGCATTTTTTATGCGGTCAGGCTGTTTTTTCTGGGCCACGCGGCAATTCAATGACAAAACAGGCTCCGCCGTCAGAACGGTTTTCGCAATAGGCCCGGCCACCGTGGCGCTCGGCGATGGATTTCACCAGCGCCAGCCCCAAACCGACACCGCCATCACGCTCGGTCGCACCGGGCAGGCGGTAAAACGGCTCAAAAATACGTTCGCGCAACTCAGGCGGCACACCGGGGCCACGGTCACACACGCGAATTTCAGCGTGGTCGGCGCTCAGGCGCAGGCTCAAGGCAATGTCACCGGCGGCATAACGGCGCGCATTCTCCAGCAGATTGCGCACCGCCCGCCGGAGCAATTTGGCCACCCCTGGCACCGCCAGTTCGCTGGCAATCTCACCAGAAGCCGATGCCGCAGCGAGCGCCTGCAGGTCCAGCTCGGCATCCACCCGCGCGCACTCCTCGGCCGCCAGACCAATCAAATCAACCGACTCAACGGTACCGAGATCGGCCTCACGCGCATCAAGCCGGCTGGCCAGCAAGATTTCTTCGATCAACGAATCAAGTTCGTTGATATTGCGTGATATTTCGCTCTTGAAGGCGGGCGATGCCGACGGCCCCATCAGCTCCAGCCCCATGCGAATGCGTGTCAGCGGCGAACGCAATTCGTGCGAGGCGTTGGCCAGCAAGGACTTTTGTGATGCCAGCAGCGCCTCATGGGACTTGACCAGGGTCTCAACCCGCTCGGCCGCGTGGTTGAATCGTTTGGCCAGAAACGCCACTTCATCCTGCCCGGTTTCGGGCACCCGAATCGACAAATCTCCGGCGCCCCACTGCTGCACGCCATCTTGCAGGCGCTCCAGGCGACGGGTGAGCGTGCGCACGATTGGGTACGTGGCCAAAGCCACCGCGATGCCGACCCACACCAGCATCCAGGCAAAACCAAACGGCGGGCGACTCCAAAATGACGGTGGGCCACGCCGCAAGTGCATGCGCATGACGTGGCCGTCACGCATGCGCACCAAAAATTCGGGCGCGCCGGGTGGTCGAACGGCTGCGTCGGCTAGATCGGACTCTGCTGGCGACACGTCGGCTTCCGGAACCACGGCGACAGGGTTTTGGGCCAAGTTGGATGGCGCTTCGTAGCGGCTCATCGGCGGCGGCAACTCCCCGGTGACCTGGCCATTGGCATCATCATGCATAAGGCGTGGGTGACCCCGGCCAATGATCAGTCCAGCCTCATCGCGCACCACCACATCGCGCAGGGGCGGTTCGGCGGCCAAGTGCCAGACCCAACCCACCAACAAGATCAACACAGCCACCGCCATCACCACGGCGAGCCAGATGCGGATATAAAGTTTATTGAACATTCAGTCCTGCTGGCGGGCAAACACATAGCCGACACCGCGCACGGTCAGAATACGTTTGGGGCTCTTGGCATCCAGCTCGATGGCGGCCCGAATGCGCCCCATGTGCACGTCAATGGAGCGGTCAAAGGCATCAAGTTCGCGCCCCCGCACCGCCTCCATGATCTGGTCACGCGTGAGCACCCGTCCGGCCCGCTCGGCCAGCGCCACCAACAAGTCAAATTGGTAAGAAGTCAGGTCGCACACCTGGCCGGCGACGCTGACAACACGCGCGTCGCGGTCAATTTCCAGCGAGCCAAAGTGCAGCTGATTCACCGCTGCCATCGGCGCACCGTCACCATGGCGGCGCAACACGGCCCGAATGCGCGCCAGCAGCTCGCGTGGCTCAAACGGTTTGGGCAGGTAGTCATCCGCACCCATCTCCAAGCCAATGATGCGGTCCATCGCGTCGCCCTTGGCGGTCAGCATCAGCACCGGCGTGCTGGCCAGTGCCCCCGGCAAGGCGCGAATGCGCCGACACACTTCGAGCCCATCCATGTCGGGCAGCATCAGATCCAAAATCACCAAGCCGGGCGCGCTGGCTTGCAGCGCGGCCAAGCCGGATAGCCCATCACCGGCGTGCGCCACCGCGTAGCCCGACTGGCCCAGGTATTCGCTCACCATATTGGCCAGGCGCGCGTCGTCTTCGATCATCAACAGGTGTGAGTTCATGGTTTTCAGTCTAGGGCTTGGGCGCATCAGGGGGTTGAAGCCGGGGTAAAGTTAGGTAAACCA
>JBBQZI010000105.1:0-11209 GCA_038207855.1 Burkholderiales bacterium | reverse complement strand
AAGACTAAGTTCTAAAGAACTTGGCAATCGCCTTCAAACGCCCACACTTATCGGCTGTATGTTTTTAATGATCTCTGCAATCCACCTCTTCAGGCTTCTTGCTTTTTCGCTTCACTGTGATCAGCGAAGCCTTGTATTATGACACAGCTTTTTAGCTATCTGCAAAAGTTTTTTTAAATATTGAAACAACATTCAAACTAATGAGTAGAAATCAAAAAGACTTCTGCCAGCTAGGCATCCCTGCCCAAAAACTCAGTTCACACAAAGCACGGTAACGATGATATCCGGTTTTTCATCAAGCGCCAGCGGCTCTAGGATCTGTATTTGATGCGAAAGCACGTCAAGTGTTGCTTCTGAAGCATCATGCCCATTGGCGGCGCGAGCCACGATTCGCTGACGCAATTGCGCAAGTGTTGCCTGCGGCGCAAGAATCCCAAACACGACCTTGGCATCTTTGGCAAGTGTCCGAAACACGTCACGATCCGCACGCTTCAAAAAACTGGCATCCACAATAACCGACCACCCTGCCTGCAGAAGCATGCTGGTCAATTTGAGCAGGTGAGCGTAGGTTCGGGCACGGGCGTCAGGGGCGTAAATACCTTCGTCGAGTGCCGACCTGGTGTGCTCGGTGCTAGCCAACCCAAACAAACGCTTGCGCTGGATGTCAGAGCGTAGGCGCACAGTGAACGCTGCCTGATCGCTTTGAAGTAAGCGCTCAGAAGCCACCGTCTTGCCACAACCAGATAAGCCACAAGTAATCACAAGCTGCTGAGGGTGCGCTGCAACCAAGCCTTCTGCCAACTTAAGATAGCCAACAGCTGTTTGATCTACATTGAGCGCCTCGCCTTGACCCTGTCCCTGTTCGTGTGGCGATGCCGGAGTTTGGGAGCACTTTATGGCAGAGACTTTGGCCAGCACCAGCGCACGGTACACAGCATAAAACGGAAGAACCAAGGCGGCATCGTAATCGCCACTGCGACTTAACACCTCATCCACAAACCAGTTGGCCAAGCCCGGCTTACCGTGCGCCAGCAGGTCAACGTAGGTAAATGCGATTTCGCTGGCTACATCAATCCAGCGCAAATTCTCGTTGAACTCGATGCAGTCGAACATGCGCACTCGCTGATTGATCAGCACCAAATTGGCCAGATGCAAGTCACCATGGCATTCGCGCACAAAGCCTCTGCGCTTGCGGGACGCCATCACCCCGGCCAGCGCTGCAAATTGCGCGCTCATCCATACCTGTAGCGCGGCCAAGCGCGTCTGCAGGCCAGCGCTTGGCAACAGCTGCTGCAGGTCAGCAAAGTTGTCCTTGACCGGTGCCAGGACAGATTCGGCACTGCCAAAGGGCGAGTCCACCAGCGAAAGTGCCGCCGCCGCCTGAAAAGCCACCAGTGAATCAGCCAAATCAGACAGATGCGCAGCCGTGAGTTCGCCACGGGCGCAGACGTGGTCAAGTCGCCCAGCTTCATCAAAGCGGCGCAGTTGCACCGCGTACTCAATTGGCGTACCTGCCACACCAAACTGTGGGCCTTGCGGCGTGTTGCCAATGGCCACAACATCCAGATAGATATCTTGCGCAAAACGCCTGTTCAGGCGCAGTTCTTCATCACAATAAATTTTTCGCTGCGCCAGCGTGCTGAAGTCCAAAAACTGCAATTTAACCGGCTTTTTGATCTTGTAGGCGAAATCGCCTGCAAGCAGCACCCACGAGATATGTGTCTGCACCAAGTCAACCTGCTGTACGCCATGCGGATAACGCGCAGGCTCAAGCAAGGCCACAATGAGTGGCGGCAAATCCAGTGGTGCAGATGACATTGTGTGGGTACCTGTAAGCGCGCGATCAGGGCGCAGGGTTGAGCGTGTCATCCACGCCAGATTTGCAAGCCAGCACCTGGTACAGCGACACCCAGTTTTGGCGAAACGCGAGGGCACAGCCAGCCAAGCAACTACGCCAGA
The DNA here is from genome assembly GCA_038207855.1 of Burkholderiales bacterium. GTDB lineage: Bacteria > Pseudomonadota > Gammaproteobacteria > Burkholderiales > Burkholderiaceae_C > Rhodoferax. The sequence continues at coordinate 9,250 of JBBQZI010000105.1, read as the reverse complement.
TGCGATAAGTGGTCGCATCAACGAGATGGCGAATTTGCCGACTCTGCGCCTCATAGCGCTGAACCCACAATGTCAGTGTACGCGCGTAGTGCCGCCGCAGGCATGCCGCGTCAAGCACCTCCAAAGACGCGCTCGGCATGCTTTGCAAAGACGGGCTGATGTGCGGCAACTCACCATGCAAAAAAACATATCGACTGATAAAACCGGCAGCACCCAAGATAGCTACGCCATTATCCGCATCGGTGGTGGTTACACCATGATTGAGCACCGAACCGCCGTCACGCAGGAGCGCGTTGATTTTGCTGAAACAGCCTGCTAAATGCTTCAGACCGACGTGTTCAAACATGCCCACCGAGGTGATCTTGTCGAATGCGCCCTCGACAGGGTCAAGATCGCGGTAATCCTGCAAGCGGACATCCACCTGCCCTAGCAACCCAGCCTGCCCGACCCTCTCACGCGCCAGCGCATACAAGATTTTCGACAAAACAACCCCAACCATCTGCACGCAAAACTTCTGCGCGGCGCTTATCGCCAGCGCGCCAAAGTCGCGGGCAAAAGCGACGGTCACGACATCCTGAACGCTTCCTGTCACATCAACAGGGCCTCGCACATAGCCATCGGCCAAGTCGCCCAGGCTGGGCGGCGAAAAATGCTGCAGCGCAGCGACATCCGGCAGGTGCACCGTCACCTGCGGCTCGTGCGCCAAGTCATGACACATACCGTTCCAAAAAGACAGCCACAAAGCGATCTCAGAGTCAGGCCAAAATTCCAGCAAAACCCCCTCGACCACGCCGGATCACGCGCATTGGTTTGAACAGCAGCATCCATCAATTGACCTCCATCAGGGAGCCAAATACTAGACAGCCAGAATAAGCGGCTGTTGTGATTTATCAATCCTTCACCACATTCCGCTGCACCGCCACGCGTGCACGGCGGGCCTCGAAAAAAATATATACCAAATCGGGCTGTAGCCCTTTAAAAACAAGCGGTTATAGCTACTTTTTATATAGCAAAATTCAAGCAGAACGCTTGAACAGCGCCAGCAGCGAGCCGGCAATCACAAACAGACTGCCAAAAGTACGGTTCATGGCGCGGATGTGCGATGGCTCTTTCAGTGCGCCCAACACACGCGATGCCAGCGCGGTGTAGCCAGCCATCACCACCATGTCGGTAAACGCCAGCGTGGCACCGATGGTCAGGTATTGCGGCAGCAGCGGTGCATTGAGGTTCATGAACTGCGGCACCACTGCCAGCAAAAACACGGTCCCCTTGGGATTGACCACGTTGATCATCCAGGCACGCAAAATAAGTGAGCGTTGACTAATCAACTCATCTGAGGAAGATACCGCCACCATTGGTCGCGCCGGCGCGCGCCACTGAGCGATGCCCAGCCATACCAGATAGCCGACGCCGAGCCACTTGACCACCGTAAACGCCGTGGCGGATGCTGCCACCAGCGCGCCCAGCCCGACACCGACCACCAACAATTGCGTCCAGATGCCCAACACCAGCCCGAAGATGGTGACGTAGCCGTACTTGAAGCCATGGTTAAGTCCGGCACTCATGGAGGCAATCGCCCCCGGGCCAGGCGAAATACTAATGGCCCAGGAGGCGGCGAAAAAAGTCAGCCAGGTAGAAAGTTCCATGCCGGGAGTTTAGGTTGCCGCGTTTTGCAGCGCAGCAATGCGATCTTCAATCGGCGGATGGCTCGAAAATAGTTGCCCAACACCGCCCGCAATACCAAAAGCGGCGACGCTTTTCGGCAACACAGCGGTGTGCAAGCCACCCAAGCGGGCCAGCGCGTTGATCATGGGTTGCTTGCGGCCCAAGAGTTGCGCCGAACCGGCATCGGCGCGGAATTCACGATGGCGACTGAACCAGGCCACCACAATGGCGGCGGCAAAGCCCAGCACGATGTCCAGCACGATGGTGCTGATGTAGTAACCAATGCCAGGGCCGCTCGAGCGTTCGTCGCCCTTGCGCAAAAAGCTGTCAACGGCGTAACCAATGAGGCGGCTCAAAAACACCACAAAAGTATTCATCACGCCCTGAATCAGCGTCATGGTGACCATGTCGCCATTGGCAACGTGGGCGATCTCGTGTCCGATCACCGCCTCGATCTCTTCGTGCGTCATGCCAGTGAGCAAGCCGGTACTGACTGCCACCAGCGCGGAGTTTTTAAACGCGCCGGTCGCAAACGCATTGGGGTCACCGTCAAAAATACCAACCTCGGGCATGCCAATGCCAGCGCGCTCGGAGAGCTTGCGCACGGTCTCGACAATCCAGGCCTCATCGGCATTGCTTGGCTGATTGATGATGCGCACGCCCGATGTCCATTTGGCCATGGGCTTGCTGATCAAAAGCGAAATGATGGCCCCGCCAAAGCCCATCACCAAAGCAAAACCCAACAGCGCGCCCAGATTCAGGCCATTGGCGGTCAGATAGCGATTCACCCCCAGCAGGCTCGCCACGATGCCCAGCACTGCTACCACCATTACATTGGTCAACACAAATAAAACGATGCGCTTCATGATTTCCTTCTGAAATTACAGCGGCACTGCCGCTAAACAGTGCGGATGGTAGTGGCGAACGTCATCAAATCACGCCAGACTGACCGCAATTCCCCACGCCCGCAGCCTATTTGCATGAATTGCTTGCCGCTGCCCGAGGCGCACGAAACACCGATGCATCGGCATAAAACCCCACCACCTCATTGCCCGGCCACCAGTGCGGCACACCCAGTACCGGCAAATGGATAAAGGGCTTGCCCGCCAGCTTGTCTGCCGCTACATCGGCCGCCAGCCAGGCATCCAGCTTCGCTATTGAATCAATAGCTTGATGCGTACGGTAGACGTGGGCTGTAACCGGTTTTCTTGGGTAAACCAATTTTTCCAGCAAGGCATGGCCAAACAGCACCAAGTAGGAATCTGCCCACAATGGCCGCAAATCGACAAACACCTTTTGCCAGTCTTTGGCTGCCAGCGCATTCCACAGCGCATCAGGGGCGCGCAGCAGGGCGATGTTTTCATCAAACAGTGTCAAGCCATCACGCGCCGGGCCACGCAAAGGGGTCACGCCGGTTTGCGCGATCTGCGCGGCGTGCAATTGATTCAGTCGACCCTTGGTGCGCGGAAAGTGCAACCATGCCAATCCATTAAAAAAGTCGTGCAAGCCCTCGCGGGTTGGGCATGAGCAGCTATCAAAAATATAGCTCTCATAAGCCATTCCCGGCGGCAATTGATCGTGCGCCACAAAGCGCACCGGCGCTTGATCCGTGTGCAGCCAGAGCGTTCGCGCAACGGCGTTGAGCGCATCTGGCGCCGACTCGCCGGCCAACACCCGCTGTGCCGCCGGTTCACCCAAGGTGCGCCAAGGCGCCAGCCAGGGCGCAGACCAGTTGATAGCGGTCATCATGGGCGGGGCAGTCGCGGGGTTCAGCGCAGGTCGGGTGCGGGTGAATATTGCACCGTTCTGGGCTTCTCGGGTGGCAGCAGAGCGAAGTGAATCGGGAATTTCTTGAGCAGTTTGGTGGCCGTCATATTTTTACCCCGCAGCTTGGCATCGAGCAGCGCTTTGGCGACTGCGGCCAACGGCTCCGGCTGTCCGGTCAACAAGGCGGGCACAGCTGCCAAGATGGCATCCACGCTCAGAGTCGACATCTGGGCAAGGGCGCTTTCAGTCGCCGGCAGCACGGGTTTGGCAGCCACCACAGAAGTGACCACCTCGTTTGCAGCGGAGTGCGTGTCACTTGCCGCCACCTTTCGCACGGCCTTTTTGGCAGTGGCTTTTTTGGCCGGTGTTTTGACCACTGCCGCCTTGAGTGGCGCCGTTTTCCGCGCCGGTGCTTTCTTTGCCGCCACCTTGCGCGTGGGCGTGGCGGCAGTCGCGTCGACGTCAGCATCGTGCTGGTGCACAACCGCACCCACCAGGATCACCTGGTCGTAGGCGCAAACTGCTTCGCGCGCCATTTTGCTGCGCTCGGACACACACACCACCCGTATGCCGCGCTCGCGCAGGCGCACGACCAGCGGCGCGAAGTCGGCATCCCCCGAGCCAATGACAATCAGCCTGGGCGCGGGCGTCTGGCAGGCAAACGCCATTGCATCCACCGCCAACGCGATGTCGGTGGTGTTTTTCGACAGCGACAAATTGACATAGGGGCGCACTGCCCACGTGCGCAACGTATCGGCCAGGGCCTTGAGATTTTCCGCACTGCCATAAGCACGGCGCACCGGCATGTCGCCATGGATTTCTTCCAGTACGCTAAACGCCTCATCGATCCAGGTGCCGGAGTTGAGGTTGTCGGCATCGATCAGAAAAACATTCATGTCCACTCCTTGTCAGGCGTGCTCAGCCAATCACCCGCCACGCCAGCGATTCTCCGCTGCACAGGGGCTTGAGTTCAGCTTGACCGAAGGCAAAGCTGGCCGGAGGCATCCAGCTTTCGCGCGCCAGGGTCAGTGTGCCGGTGTTGCGCGGCAGGCCGTAAAAATCAGCACCATTAAAGCTGGCAAAGGCTTCGAGCTTGTCGAGTGCACCGACCGAGTCAAACGCCTGGGCGTAGAACTCCATGGCGGCATGCGCGGTGTAGCAACCGGCGCAACCGGTGGCGTGCTCTTTGAGGTGCACCGGGTGCGGCGCGCTGTCGGTGCCTAAAAAAAACTTCGGATTACCGCTGGTGGCGGCAGCCAGCAAGGCCTGGCGATGCGTTTCACGCTTGAGTACCGGCAGGCAGTAGTAATGCGGGCGAATGCCGCCGGTAAAGATGGCATTGCGGTTGAACAGCAGGTGATGTGCGGTGAGGGTGGCTGCGGTGAAACGATCCGACGCCTGAACGTACTGGGCGGCCTCGCGCGTGGTGATGTGCTCAAAAACGATTTTGAGTTCCGGAAAATCGCGGCGCAGCGGAATCAACTGGGTGTCAATGAACACGGCTTCGCGGTCAAACAAATCAATTTCGGGCGCAGTCACTTCACCGTGGACCAGCAGCGGCATACCGGCTTGCTGCATGGCTTCAAGTGTTGGGTAGGTCTTGCGCATATCCGTAACACCCGCATCGCTGTTGGTGGTGGCACCGGCAGGATACAGCTTGACGGCCACCACCCCCGCATCATGGGCCCGCCTGATTTCATCGGCGGGCAAATTGTCTGTCAGGTACAGCGTCATCAGCGGCTCGAACGCCAAGCCTTCTGGCACCGCGGCCTTGATGCGGTCACGGTAAGCCTGCGCGGCCGCTGCCGTGGTCACCGGTGGACGCAGGTTGGGCATGATGATGGCGCGACCAAATTGGGCAGCGGTGTGCGGCACCACGGTCGCCAGCGCATCGCCATCGCGCACGTGCAGGTGCCAGTCGTCGGGTTGGGTCAGTGTCAATCGAAGTATCTGGGTCATGATGTTTGAAGTGTGCTGGCGTGGGTTGTCAGATAGTCCCACAGCGCTTCGGCGTTGCACTTGGGGCTGTTGCTGTGGTTGCGTATGCCATCGCTGGCAAGTCTGGACGCATCGCGGTTTGAAGGGCGCTCGCGATAAACGCGCACCTCCATGGTGATTTGAAGACCTTTGAGATCGGGCGGCGCGGCACATACCAATTTTTTTGCACGCAATTCTTTTTGCACCGCGCTCATCGGCAAAAAAGCAATGCCATGGCCTTCAAGCGCCATGGCTTTGAGTCCTTCGGCCATATCGGTTTCATAAACCCGGTCAAAGTGAATAGGGGCACTGCAGCGTTTGAGAATCAGCTCCACCATCTTCCCCAGGTAGGCACCCTGCGCGTAACCCAGGTAAGGCAATGGCCGGTTGGCTTTGCCAGGCAGTTCAAACAGCGGATTGCCCTGCGCGTCGGGCTTGACGTAGGGTGCCACCACCTCTTCGCCCAAGACCACCACTTCATAGCGGTCCGCATCAAGCTGATAAGCCTGCAACGGGTGGTGGTACGCAATCAGCAGGTCACAACTGCCCTCCACCAGACGCATCACGGCATCGTGCACATTGAGCGCAATCAAACGGCTTTTGATGGGCCCAAACCTCGCTCGCAAGCCAGTCACCCAGGCCGGAAAAAAGGTAAACGCCAGCGTGTGCGGCACGGCAAATTCGATCACATCCTGCGCCGCGGTGGCGTGGCCGCGCAGCATGGCACGGGTGGTTTGCAAGGCCTGCAGCACTTCGAGTGCCTGCGCGTAAAGCGTTTCACCAGCCGGGGTCAAACGCGTGGGGTAGCTGCTACGGTCCACCAGATCAGCTCCGGCCCAGGCCTCCAGCGACTGAATGCGTCGCGAAAAAGCCGGCTGCGTTACATGATGCAACTGCGCCGAGCGACTGAAGCTGCGGGTTTCAGCCAGGCTGACAAAGTCTTCAAGCCATTTGGTTTCCATGGAGTCGCATTGTCTCTCAGGCCGGGCAACCCACCAGGGCGCAATAAGCCCGACGCGTCGGCGCGGCCACCGAGGCCAGCACCTGCTGGTAGGGCGTTTTGTGGCGCGCCAACAATCGCGCTGAGGCGGTCAACTTGGAGCGGCAAAACCAGTGGCACGTGTGCTGCATCAAAAACAGCTCAGCCATTACCGTGAACGCCTTGTCTTTGGGTGTTTGCTGCGCGCTGTTGCTGGCAGCCTGGTTAATTGCTTGCGCGTGCACGCTCAGCACCTTGCGCATGTCAAACGTGCTGCCCGGCAGCCACTGGGCCGCGTACGGCAGGGCAATGGCCAACTTGCTGACGCGCGCCTGCTCCTCATTGACCTTGGAAAAGTCCAGCACAAAGGTGTTGAACTGCTCACACAGTTCGGTCTCACTGGTGCTCAGTAAATGCCAGATGGCAGCTTGCCGATCAAGGTCTGCTTCGCCCAGCGCCCGCAAGTAACCCTGGGTCAGGTCTTCCATCAATTTTTCAATGCGGTACTTGCCCAGATAGCTGCCCAGCAAGGCAATGCGCGCGCGTTGGTCGCGCTGATTGAGCGTGTAGAGCCCGACGGCGAGCAAGGTAAAAAAAACGAGTAAATCCATGAATGCGTGTTCGTGTGCGTTTTGTGGGTCGCTTAAGTGTAGTTGGGTGCTCAACAAGCACTGATTCAAGCGCCGGCACAGCCGTTAGACTGACACACTTGTTTCAAAAAGGAGTCTTGATCATGAGCGAACTGGTTATTTACAGCCTGAATAGCGGCGTTGCCACCCTGACCTTGTGCAACGGCAAAGTCAACGCGGTGTCGCCGCAACTGATTGCCGACTTCAACCAGGCGCTGGACCAAGCCGAACAAGCCGCGGCGGTGGTTATCGTCACCGGCCAGCCGGGTATTTTGAGCGGTGGCTACGACCTTAAAGTCATGATGTCGGGCCCGCAAGCGGCGATTGATCTGGTAGCCGCAGGCTCCACGCTGGCGCGGCGCATGCTGGCACACCCGCAACCGATCATCATCGCTTGCCCGGGCCATGCCGTAGCAAAAGGTGCATTCATGCTGCTGTCAGCCGACTACCGCATTGGTGTTGAAGGACCCTTCAATATCGGACTCAACGAAGTAAAAATTGGCATGACCATGCACCAGGTCGGCATTGCCTTGGCGCGCGACCGCCTGACACCCGCCGTCTTTCAGCGCGCCGTGATCAACGCCGAAATGTTCACGCCAAAGGCTGCTGTCGACGCCGGCTTTCTGGACTTGGTGGTGCCAGCGGAACAGTTGATGCACACCGCCCTTGAGGTAGCCCATCGGCTCAAGGAGCTGAACCCGGCCGCCCACAAGAAGACCAAGCTCAAGGCGCGCAAGACCCTGCTCGAAGCACTGGACGCAGCGATTGAGATTGACCGGGTTACTGGGCTGAGCTAGAAAATTCGCGGCACTGGATTACCGCGTCGCTGCGCAACGACCCATACTGCGGTGTTACTCAGCACTCTGCTGCAGCGCCCACATCTCGGCATAGCGCCCAGCTTTTGCCAACAACGCAGCGTGGGTGCCGCGCTCCAGAATGTGGCCCGCGTCCATGACCAAAATCTCATGCGCATCCACCACCGTTGACAGGCGGTGGGCGATCACCAACGTGGTCTTGTTTTGCGCCACACTTTGCAGCTCAGCCTGAATGGCGCGCTCGTTGGCGCTGTCCAGCGCTGACGTGGCTTCATCAAAAATCAGAATCGGCGGATTTTTCAGCAGCGTTCGGGCTATCGCCACACGCTGCTTTTCACCACCCGAGAGTTTCAGGCCGCGCTCGCCCACCATCGTGTCGTAGCCTAGGGGCGTGCCAACAATGAAATTGTGAATGTGCGCCGACGAGGCGGCCTCGACCACCTGTGCGTGGGTGGCACCCGGCATGCCATAGGCAATGTTGTACTGCACCGTGTCATTGAACAGCACGGTGTCTTGCGGCACGATGCCGATGGCTTGGCGCACACTGGCTTGGGTAACTTGCTTGATGTCTTGCCCACCAATCAGAATCTGACCGCTTTGCACGTCGTAAAACCGGAACAGCAAGCGCGCCAGCGTCGATTTCCCCGACCCGGACGGCCCGACCACCGCAACCGTTTTTCCAGCCGGGATCTCGAAGCTGATGTCATGCAGAATCGGTCGCGCCGGGTCGTAGGCAAAGTTGACGTGGCTGAATGTCACATTGGGGCTGCCCGCCAGAATCAGCGCTTGTGCGCCGGGCACATCGGCAATTTCGCGCTCGCGCTCGATCAGGGTGAACATTTTGTCCAGGTCGGTCAGGCTTTGCTTGATCTCGCGGTACAGCACACCCAAAAAGCCTAGCGGAATATAAAGCTGGATCATGAAGGCGTTGACCATCACCAGGTCGCCCAGCGTCATGCGGCCATCCACCACGCCTTGCGTGGCGCGCCACAACATGGCGACCAGTCCGGTGGCGATGATGAGCTGCTGCCCGGTATTCAGAATGCTCAAGGTGGTTTGGCTTTTGAGTGCCGCCTTGCGGTAGCGCTCCAGATTTTCGTCATACCGGCTTGCTTCAAACTCTTCGTTGTTGAAGTATTTGACGGTTTCGTAATTCAGCAACGAGTCGATGGCCCGGCTGTGCGCGCTGGAATCCAGATCGTTCATCTGCTTTCTGAACTGCGTGCGCCATTCGGTCACGATGATGGTGAAGGTGATGTAAAAAATCAGCGCAATGATGGTGATCAGTGCAAACCAGACATCAAACTTGAGCGCCAGGTAACTCAGCACGATCGTCACCTCAATCAGCGTCGGGAAAATGCTGTAGAGCGAATAGCTGATGAGCGAATGCACCGCGCGCGTGCCGCGCTCAATGTCGC
>JBBQZI010000104.1:0-11262 GCA_038207855.1 Burkholderiales bacterium | reverse complement strand
TCAACCATGCGCACGATGGTGTCACGGTTGATGCCAAACTGGTCATCGCCCATGAGCGCTTCACCGGACAACTTGAGCAAAATTCGCTTGTAGGCTGGCTTGGCTTTGGTCATGAAATTCTCCTGGGGACAAAAAATAGCGGTTGCGGCATGAAAACGTCAATATCAGGCAGCCTGCTGGGCTGCCGCGACCTGAGCCGCCACTTCAGCAGCAAAGTCATCGACCTTTTTCTCAATGCCTTCACCCACCACGTAAAGCGTGAATGACGTCACGGTCGTGCCAGCGGCCTTGAGCATCTGTTCAACGGTTTGCTTGTCGTTCTTGACAAAAGACTGGTTGAACAAAGAGACTTCCTTGAGAAATTTCTGGACGCCGCCGTCGATGCGCTTGGCAACGATTTCAGCCGATTGCACAGGCTTGCCAGCGGCTGTTGCCACGGCTGCGTCTTCAGCAGCTTTGGCAGTTGCCACCGAGCGCTCACGGGCCACCAGATCAGCCGACACATCAGCGCTGGTCAAGGCGACCGGCTTCATGGCTGCAACGTGCATTGCCACATCTTTGGCTGCCGTTTCGTCGCCTTCAAATTCGACCACCACGCCAATGCGGGTGCCGTGCAGGTAGGAAGCCAACTTAGCGCCTTCAGCAAAACGCTTGAAACGACGAAAGCTCATGTTTTCGCCAATTTTGCCAATCAAACCTTTGCGCGCATCTTCCAAGGTAGGACCGAAACCTTCTTGCTCGTAGGGCAACGTGCCCAGCGCTGCAATGTCAACCGGATTGTGCTTGACGATCAACGCTGCGGCGGCATTGGCCAAACCCAGAAAGCTGTCATTTTTGGTGACAAAGTCAGTTTCGCAGTTGACTTCAAGCAAAGCGCCCACGCCAGCGTCAAAGCTGTAAACCACAACACCTTCAGCAGTCACTCGACTAGAGGCCTTGCCAGCCTTACTACCCAGTTTGACACGCAACAGTTCTTCTGCCTTGACCATGTCGCCTTCAGCCTCAGTCAGGGCACGTTTGCATTCCATCATGGGGGCATCAGTCTTGCCACGCAGTTCAGCCACCATGCTTGCGGTAATTGCAGCCATTTTTTAATCTCCGGATTCAGTTCAATTGGTTAAATATCAAATTAAAAAAAAGGGGCATAGAAGCCCCCTTTTTTGGGGTCGCTGACACTTCAGGCAGCAGCCTCATTAACTTCCACAAATTCGTCAGAATTTTCAGCTGCAACAGCCTTGACGACATCGTCCATGGCGTTGGAACGGCCTTCAATGATCGCATCTGCAATGCCACGTGCATACAGGGTGACCGCTTTTGACGAGTCGTCGTTGCCTGGAATCAAATAGTCAATACCTTCAGGTGAATGGTTGGTATCAACGACAGCGATCAGCGGAATGCCCAACTTGCGCGCTTCAGCGATAGCAATCTTGTGGTAACCCACGTCAATCACAAAAATAGCATCAGGCAAAACAGCCATATCCTGAATGCCACCAATGTCTTTTTCCAGCTTTGCAAGTTCGCGGGCGAACATAAGTTGCTCTTTCTTGCTCATGCTATCAAGACCAGCTTCCTGCTGAATCTTCATGTCCTTGAGGCGCTTGATGGAGGTCTTGACCGTCTTGAAATTGGTCAACATGCCGCCCAACCAACGCTGGTCAACGTAGGGAACGCCGGCGCGCTGCGCTTCTTCAGCAATCGTGTCACGGGCTTGGCGTTTGGTGCCAACCATCAGAACCGTGCCGCCTTTAGCTGAAATTTGGCGAACAAATTTGGCAGCTTCCTGGAACATCGGTAACGATTTTTCCAGGTTGATGATGTGAATCTTGTTGCGATGGCCAAAAATGAAAGGGGCCATTTTAGGGTTCCAGAAGCGGGTTTGGTGGCCAAAATGGACACCGGCTTCCAGCATTTCGCGCATGGTAATTGCCATAAATACTCCAAAGGTTAGTTCTAAAATCCAGCTCGTTTTTGTTACAAATATGCTGCTAGGCAACTTTTTTGTACCAACACCTTGATGAAACTGGTTTGCGGATTAACTCTGCAAATCACGGTAAACCCGCTCTTCTGCAAAGCCGATCGAGTATATCATCTGATTCTTTTTTTGACATATCGGCCTGATTCAAGGCAATCAAGCGGACTGTCAAGCGCTAAGAGGCGATTCATGAAAGTCAAATTTTGGGGTGTCCGTGGTTCAATTGCCTCGCCGGGCCCGGCCACCGTGCGCTATGGCGGCAATACCACTTGCATCGAAATTCGTACCGACAACAATGAGTTGATCATCATCGATGCCGGCACCGGCATCTTTCCGCTGTCCCAGACTTTGCTGTCTGAATTGCCCGTTACAGCCAATGTGCTCATCACCCACTCACACTGGGACCACATCCAGGGCCTGCCTTTTTTCGTTCCCAATTTCATTCCAGGCAACACCTTGCGCCTGCATGGGGCTTTTGATCCGATTTCCGGCAAAGGCATCGAGCAAGTGATGTCGGTGCAATTGCAATACAGCTACTTCCCCGTGCGGGAGGCCGAGATGAAGGCCCGCATTGAGTACGTCACGCTCAACCCCAACCAGACCATTCAGATCGGTTCCGCCAAAGTCACGCCATTTCTGATGAACCATCCGGTGATTGACTTTGGCTACCGCATTGAAGCCGATGGAAAATCCATTTTCTTCACCGGCGACCACGAGCCACCTCCGAATATTTACGCGCCACACGACCCTGAATTCGCGCAATACCAAGGCTTCATTGACGAAAAGTCGGATTACATTCTGCGTGCCATGGCCGGTGTCGATGTGTTGATCGCTGATTGTTCTTACACCAGCGCTGAATACCTCAGCAAAAAAGGCTGGGGGCATGGCACATTCCATACCAGTATCGATTACGCCAAAAAGGCGGGTGTAAAAGTCCTGTTTTGCACGCACCATGAACCAACCAGAAGCGACGATGCGCTGGAGGCCGTGTTTGCACAGGTGCTGCAAGATCACCCACAACAGCCTGGCGACCCGCTATACCGCCTGGCACGCGAAGGCGACTGCTACGAGTTCTGAGCCATGCTGAGAATTCAACCCGGGCGCGCTTACCCCCTTCACGACGCTGCTGCAACACGGCAAATTGAAGGCGCAGCCCAGGCCAAATTGCCTCCCAACGCACTGATGCGGCGCGCGGGATTGGCGCTGGCCCAACTGTCGCTGGCAATTGCGCCGCACGCAAAGCATATTTGGATTGCAGCGGGTCCTGGAAACAATGGTGGCGATGGAATTGAAGCGGCCCGGCATCTTCATCTGTGGGGCAAACAAGTAACCGTCACATGGCTAAGTGACCCGGCCCACATGTCGGTCGATACCGCAGCAGCTTACCAGCGTGCAAAAGATGCCAAAGTCAACTTTGCGACTGAGCCTGGTCAGGATCATGACCTTTGCATCGATGCCCTGCTGGGCATTGGCATCCAGCAGCGTGAGCCGCTGGGACGAATGGCCGAATGGATGCGGCAAATCAACGCGAGCAGCGCGCCGGTGCTCGCCTTGGATGTGCCCAGCGGCCTGAACACCGATACCGGCAACGTCACGCACCCACATGTCAAGGCCACGCACACACTGAGCCTGCTGACGCTCAAACCTGGCGTCTTTACGGCCTCTGGCCGCGATGCTAGCGGGACCATCTGGTTCGATGACCTGGGCATAGGTGATGACAGCCAATGGTGCGACGAGCCAATTGAGCCAACCGCCAGGCTGATCGCCAGACCCACTGCAATATCCAGAGAACACGCCGCACACAAAGGCTCGTTTGGCGATGTTGCCGTGATCGGCGGCGCACCTGGCATGCAGGGCGCTGCGTTGCTGGCAGCCACTTCAGCACTGCACTGCGGTGCTGGCCGAGTGTTCGTCAGTTTATTAGGGGACCGTACTTTGTCGGTCGACATGCAGCAAGCTGAACTGATGTTCCGTGCCATCGGATCGCTTGATTTGTCAACCATGACGCTGGTCTGCGGTTGTGGCGGCGGCACTGCTATTCACGCCGTTTTGGCCGCTGTTTTGAAATCTGGCAGCAGCGTTGTACTGGATGCAGATGCCCTCAATGCCATTGCACAAGATTCTGCGCTTCAAACTGCCTTGATGAATCGCGGTAATCACACCTTCAAAACCGTCCTCACCCCGCACCCGCTGGAGGCGGCCCGGCTATTGGGCCTCACGGCAGCACAGGTACAGCACGACCGGTTAGCGGCTGCAAAAACATTGGCCGAGCGCTTTGGCTGTACGGTTGTTCTCAAAGGCTCCGGCACGGTGATTGCGATGCCCGGACAAACGCCATCAATCAACCCAACCGGAAATGCCAGGCTGGCAACGGCCGGCACAGGCGACGTGCTGGCAGGCATGCTGGGGGCGCACCTGGCCGCTGGCATGACGGCCATTGATGCCGCCAAGCGCGCAGTCTATCAACATGGGGAGTTGGCGGACCAGTGGTCAGGAACCAGTGCGCTGACGGCCAGTCAACTGGCCAGAATGTGCTGCGTATCCAACTGAAATCAGCCCGCTTTCTAGCGATACCAGATCAAACATCGTCAAGTAAAAGACTATCATTTGCTATATTTAAAATAGCACTATACGCTTATTGATAAAGGGCTAGAGGACTAATTAGCTTATAAATTAACCCCGACCAGCAAACGGCATTTTGGTTGCCATCACGGTGTGGAACATGACATTGGCCTCCAGCGGCAAATTTGCCATGTACAACACCGATTGACCGACGATGTCAACATCCATCCGGGGCTCCACAATCAGTTCGCCATGGGCCTGCAAAATGCCGGTCTGCATACGCTGAGTCATGGTGGTAGCCGCGTTGCCAATATCAATTTGACCCACTGCAATGTCATATTTTCGGCCGTCAAGTGAGGCCGCCTTGGTCAAGCCTTTTACCGCGTGCTTGGTCGCCGTGTAAGCGATCGAGTTGGGTCGGGGCGTTGTGGCTGAGATTGATCCATTGTTGATGATGCGTCCGCCCTGCGGGGTCTGAGCTTTCATCACGCGAAAAGCTTGGCGCAAAGACAAAAACATGCCAGTCAGGTTGACGTCGACCACGTTTTGCCATTGCGTCAGCGTCAAATCTTCCAGCAGCACGCCCGGCGCGCTGATGCCCGCATTGTTGAACAGCACATCAACCCGGCCAAAGGCCAGCACCGCAGCATCAAACAGAGCAATCACAGACGCTTCAACTGACACATCAGCTGCAACTGCCAGTGCACGCTCAGGTGCACCACTGCTGTCAATCACATCCTGCAGGGGCTGCAGCCGCCGCCCCGCCAGCACCACATGCCAACCATCCTTTAAAAATGCCAAGGCAGCAGCCTTGCCAATGCCGGACCCCGCTCCAGTAACCAGTGCAACGCCTACATGTTCTGTCATTGGAGACCCAAAAGTATTCGCAAAAATTAGGCCAAATCAGGAACGGCGCCGGGTTTTTCGCCCTTTGTCCTTGCTTTTTGCAGCGGCTGGCCGATCCGATGTTTTGGAAACTGGCAACTTTACTTTGGCCGAGCGTGCGAGGGGTTCAGACACTTTTTTTCTGCGCCGACCGACGGAAAAGCCGTCTGAATCAGGCTCAAATACTGCGCCATCCCGTGTTGAATCCTTGTCTTTTGCGGCCCGGGAGGCCAGCGCATCAACCTCCTGAATCAAACGGAAATCAATCCGCCGCCCATCCAGATCAACACGACTCACCTGGACACGCACGCGCGTACCCAGCGCATAACGCAAACCAGTTCGCTCACCACGCAGTTCCTGGCGCGCCTCGTCAAAACGGTAGTACTCGCCACCTAACTCAGTGATGTGGACCAAACCTTCGACATACATGGCATCGAGTGTCACGAAAATGCCAAAGCTGGTCACTGCGCTAACGACACCACCATATTCTTCGCCCAAATGCTCGCGCATGTACTTGCACTTGAGCCAGGCTTCGACATCTCGGCTGGCCTCGTCAGCCCGGCGCTCGTTGGCACTGCAATGAAGACCTGCAGCCTGCCATGCCTGCATCTCGACGCTGAGTTTGCGTGGTTTTTGACCCGGTTCAGCCACGCGTGATGCCAGATTTTTCTCCAGCCGCTTGGACAGTTTGGCATGCGCCTCGCCTGGTGTAGGCAACACCGGCAACTGGTACTTGCTCTTGGCCAAAATAGCCTTGATGACCCGGTGCACCAGCAAGTCGGGGTAGCGCCGGATCGGACTGGTGAAATGGGTGTAGGCTTCAAACGCCAGTCCAAAGTGTCCGCTGTTGATGGGCGTGTAAATCGCCTGCTGCATGGCGCGCAACAGCATGGAATGAATTTGCGGCGCATCCGGCCGGTCCTTGGTGGCATTGGCAATGGCCTGAAACTCACCCGGCGATGGGTCGTCACTGATCGTCAACCCTACGCCAACAATCTTCAGGTAGTTGCGCAGAATTTCCTTTTTCTCGGGCGTTGGCCCTTCATGCACGCGGTACAGGCCTGCGTGCTTGCTTTGCGCGATGAAATCCGCACTGCACACGTTGGCGGCCAGCATGGCTTCTTCAATCAGTTTGTGGGCCTCATTGCGCGTGCGTGGCATGATTTTTTCAATATGCCCGGCTTCGTCACAAACGATTTGTGTTTCTACCGTTTCAAAGTCAACAGCACCACGGCGCGCGCGCGATTTCAGCAGCGCCCGGTACACGTCGTGCAGGTTGAGCAGATCACCAACCCGGTCCTTGCGCTTGATCGCCTCAGGCCCGCGCGTGTTGGTCAATATGGCAGCCACTTCGGTATAGGTGAATCGCGCATGGCTGAACATCACCGCCGGGTAAAACTGGTATGCCGATACCTCACCCTCTTCAGTCACCAACATGTCGCACACCATGCACAGGCGTTCAACTTCGGGGTTGAGCGAGCACAAGCCGTTGGAGAGCTTTTCGGGCAGCATCGGGATGACACGGCGCGGAAAATACACGCTGGTCGCGCGGTCATAGGCATCAATATCGATGGCCGAGCCGTTTTCCACGTAGTTGCTGACATCGGCAATCGCCACCAGCAAACGCCAACCTGGCACCGCCGCCCGGCCCTTGCCAATTTTTGTGGCTTCGCAATACACCGCATCGTCAAAATCGCGCGCATCTTCTCCGTCAATAGTGACCAGCGCCACATCGGTCAGGTCGACTCGTTGATGCTTGTCCTGCGGCCGCACCTTGTCTGGCAATGACCGCGCCAATGCAATGCAGGCCTCTGAGAATTCATGCGGAACGCTGTATTTGCGCACCGCGATTTCAATCTCCATGCCCGGGTCGTCAATCTCACCCAGAATCTCCTTGACCCGGCCGACGGGCTGACCAAACAGTGCCGGCGGCTCA
The DNA here is from genome assembly GCA_038207855.1 of Burkholderiales bacterium. GTDB lineage: Bacteria > Pseudomonadota > Gammaproteobacteria > Burkholderiales > Burkholderiaceae_C > Rhodoferax. Next base: position 3,907 of record JBBQZI010000104.1, on the reverse strand, counting down.
GTGAGTTCCACCACCACCACCTGGCCTGCCGTAGCCGCACCAGTTGCGGCTTTGGGAATCATCACATCCTGCCCGTAGCGCTTATCCTCGGGGGCAACAATCCAGATACCACTTTCGTGCAACAAACGACCAATAATGACTTGATCGCTGCGCTCAACAATCTCAAGCACCCGGCCTTCCGGGCGACCTTTACGGTCGCTTCGCACAATGCGCACCTTGACACGATCCTTATGCAACACGGCCCGCATCTCATTAGGTGGCAGATAAATATCTGACTCACCGTCATCACGAATCACAAAGCCGTGCCCATCACGATGCCCTTGAACAATACCGTCAATTTCTTCCAGCAACGCGCTGGTTTGCTTCATATTTTTGATACAACGCCTTTCTTTCCTGAAATGCCCAGGTGGCGAAATTGGTAGACGCACAAGTTCAGATACTACTTAAAATATTTAAAATAGTGACGTCTAACAGAGAGTTTTTTCATTGGTAGAACGTAAATTTTACGCAGTCTCACAAAGTAGATAAATTTCGTCGTTTCGCAGAGAGTCTCAGAAAAAACTACATTTATTGTGATTTTTCAGCATGTCAATAGTATGACTCAAAACCTCAAGTAGAATACAAGGCGTTGCCCAGGTGGCGGAATTGGTAGACGCACATGGTTCAGGTCCATGCGCCGCAAGGTGTGGGGGTTCGAGTCCCTTCCTGGGCACCACTAGACAGCAAAAAGGCCCCAACCGGGGCCTTTTTCAATGGCGTAATGGGCAACTCACTTATTCGCCCTGACAGCGGTAGCCGACTCCTTTGTCTGCTCCACGGCTTAAAAAGGTTGCGCCACCAAGTCATGGCCTTGGGTGCCAACGATACGCGCTTTGGTAAATTCACCGACCTTGAGCGTCTTGCTGATTTTTTCTGGTGGCAGTAATTTAACGATGCCATCAATCTCGGGCGCATCGGCATAAGAACGCCCGATTCCACCTTTTTTACCCATACCGGGTGCTGAATCCACCAAAATCTTCAGGGTGGTGCCAACCCGCTGCTGCAACTTGGCAATCGACACGGCTTCGGCCACTGCCATGAAGCGGGCACGGCGCTCTTCACGCACTGGTTCGGGCAACATGCCGGGTAGTTCGTTGGCCGCTGCGCCGCTAACCGGGCTATAGGCAAAGCAACCCGCCCGGTCGATCTTGGCTTCCCGCAGAAAGTCAAGCAAGTGCTCGAATTCCGCTTCGGTTTCACCCGGAAACCCGGCAATGAAGGTGCTACGCACCACGATATCGGGGCACGCTTCGCGCCAGCGCTGGATGCGTTCCAGATTTTTTTCACCACTGGCGGGGCGCTTCATGCGTTTGAGCACATCCGGATGGCTGTGCTGAAACGGCACATCAAGGTAGGGCAACACAGCACCAGCAGCCATCAGCGGCAGGATGTCATCCACGCTTGGATAGGGGTACACGTAATGCAGTCGCACCCAAGCACCATAGCTTTGCGCCATGTCACCCAGCACTTGCACCAATTCCAGCAGCCGCGTCTTGATCGGCTGGCCGTTCCAGAAACCGGTGCGGTATTTCACATCAACACCATAGGCCGACGTGTCCTGGCTGATCACCAGCAACTCTTTCACGCCACCCTCAAACAAGGCTTGCGCCTCTTTAAGCACATCACCGATCGGCCGAGACACCAAATCACCCCGCATCGACGGGATGATGCAAAACGTGCAACGGTGGTTGCATCCCTCGCTGATCTTGATATAAGCGTAATGCCGTGGCGTGAGTTTGATACCTGCCACACCAAAGACATTCGGCACCAAATCAATAAATGGGTCATGCGGCTTGGGCAAATGGGCGTGCACCGCGTCCATCACCTCCTGCGTGGCTTGCGGACCCGTCACAGCCAACACACTGGGGTGCATCTGGCGCACCAGGTTAGCACCGCCATCGCCGGCTTTGGCACCCAGACAACCCGTCACGATCACCTTGCCGTTCTCAGCAAGTGCCTCGCCAATCGCATCCAGACTTTCCTTGACCGCATCGTCAATAAAGCCGCAGGTGTTGACAATCACCAAATCCGCACCCTCAAAGGTCTTGACGGTTTGGTAACCCTCAGCGTTGAGTTGCGTCAGAATCAACTCAGAATCGGTCAGCGCTTTGGCGCAGCCCAGACTGACAAAACCGACCTTGGGTGCTTGCGCACTTTTTTCAATGACACTGTTCATGCGAAAACTGCTTCAAATATAACTAGGACGTGCTCTTGATGCCAAAGGCACCCAGCATCTGACCGGTCTGCTTTTGCATTTGCTCCTGCATTTGCGCCAGCATGGCTTTGGATTGATCGAGGCTCCCGCCCATCATGGCTTGCAAGACCGGCGGCTGCAGGGTTGAAAATTGCGTCCACATTTCAGGCGTAAAACCCTTGGATTGTTCAGCAAAACGGGTCTGCACATCAAGCAGGGATTGAATGTTATTTTCAAGGTAACCACCCAACAGGCCCTGCATGGCATTGCCGTAAAAACGAATCAGACTCTCCAGCACTGGCGCGGTAAACATCGGCGAACCGCTGGCTTCTTCTTCCAGAATGATCTGCAACAAAATGCTGCGGGTGATGTCTTCACCCGTCTTGGCATCACGTACTTCAAACGGCTCACGATCCATCACCAAACGCTTCACCTCAGTGAGCGTGATGTAGCTTGACGTTCTGGTGTCATACAGCCTGCGGTTGGGGTACTTTTTGATGATCCGCTGCGGCTCTGCTGGCTCAGTGACTGTCCCGTTATTCATGTGAAGTCCTCGGGCTCAGCAAGAGCCACGGTTGATCGTATTGCACTGCAACACATTGTAGAGATTGATTGTCGACGCTCAAATCAAGACTTTTCCTGAAGTGGCGTGGTGCGTGCGCATCAGAATGTTGCTCGCCTGATGCCGCTTCCCCAAACCTTGCGTTAGGCAGTGCCTCAGCATGAGGTGAGATCAAAAAATAAACAGGGAAAAACCGAGATTTCTTGAATTCTGAATCTGGAATTTTTCAGAAGAAATCTTGGTAGGCGCGATTGGACTCGAACCAACGACCCCCACCATGTCAAGGTGGTGCTCTAACCAGCTGAGCTACGCGCCTATGCGTATTCGAGAGAGCAGAGTATAGCGGCAATATTTAGACACCCATACCCGCGACAAAAAATATTCATCAAGATCGTCTGCGCCATAATTGACGTTTACGTTAACGTCAATTGTTTTTTGGAGATCAATATGGATATCGCAGGCAAGGTTTTTATCGTGACAGGCGGCGCCTCCGGCTTGGGCGAAGGCACGGCGCGCATGCTCACAGCCAAGGGTGGCACGGTGGTCATTGCCGACATGCAAGCCGAAAAAGGCGAGGCCATTGCGAAAGACATTGGCGGCGCTTTCGTCAAATGCGATGTCAGCTCGGAGGCCGATGGCCAGGCCGTCGTGGCCAAAGCCACATCGCTTGGCAAACTGATGGGCTTGGTCAACTGTGCGGGCATCGCCCCGGCTGAGAAGACGATCGGTAAAAGCGGCCCCCATTCACTGGCGGGTTTCAGCAAATGCATCACCGTGAACCTGATCGGCAGCTTCAACATGATCCGCCTGTGCGCAGATGCCATGAGCAAAAACGCACCCGAAGCAACGGGTGAACGCGGTGTCATGATCTCAACAGCGTCGGTCGCAGCCTATGACGGACAGATGGGTCAGGCGGCCTACAGCGCATCCAAAGGCGGCATCGTGGGCATGACTTTGCCAATAGCGCGTGACTTGGCGCGCAACGGCATTCGCAACATGACGATTGCACCCGGCATCTTTGGCACGCCCATGATGTTCAGCTTTACCCAAGACGTGCAGGACGCACTGGCCGCCAGCGTGCCCTTCCCTTCGCGCCTGGGCACGCCGCAGGA
>JBBQZI010000103.1:0-11333 GCA_038207855.1 Burkholderiales bacterium | reverse complement strand
AGGCACTGCCGCAGGCCGACGGCCGCATTTTGATCATGCTGCACGGCCACTGCATGAACGAGTTGCAATGGACCACCAGCAGCGGCCACAACCACGGCGAGGTCTTGGCGCACAACAACGGCTTTACTCCCATGGTCTTGCGCTACAACACCGGCCTGCATGTCTCGCAAAACGGCCGCGCGTTGGCCGACCAGCTAGAACAGATGGTCAAGGCATGGCCAACACCCGTTCAAGAGATCAGCATCGTGGGCTACAGCATGGGCGGGTTGATGGCGCGCAGCGCTTTCTACTACGGCGCTTTGGCCCACCACAGCTGGATGGCGCAGGTGCGCAAGCTGATTTTTGTGGGCTCTCCGCACCATGGCTCCATGCTGGAGCGCGCGGGCAACCTGGTAGACATTGCGCTGGAGGTGAGCCCATATTCAGAGGCACTGGCCCGACTGGGCAAAATCCGCAGTGCAGGCACCACAGACCTGCGCTTTGGCAACCTGATCGATGAAGACTGGATGGGACGCGACCGCTTTGCCCCCGGCGCCGACCCACGCCAGCCTATACCACTGCCAGAAAAAGTGCAGTGCTATGCCATTGCCGCCATGATTGCCAAAGAGCACAGCGACCTGAGTGCCAAACTGGTGGGTGATGGCTTGGTGCCACTCAAGAGCGCGTTGGGTCAACACCCAGACAGCAGCCGCGCCTTGGTTTTCGCGCCCGACCGCCAAAAGGTGTTTTATGGCATGACCCACCTGGGGCTGCTTAGCAGTGAGGCGGTGTGCGACCAAATGCAAACTTGGCTTACACCTCGCCCGTGAATTCACCGCGCGCCGGGTAGTCTTTGGCGATGGCAAAGTCAATCGCACCGAGCAAGTCTTGGAACTGCGGCCGGGCAAACGGCATGGTTTGCACGGCACCGTAATACAGCGTGCCGTCGGGGCGCACGATAAATACACCAGGCTCACTGAACAGCTCAGGCTCTTCAATGCCAATTGAGGTGAGACCGCGTGAGGTGCTGATGTACAAGCCCCACAGGCGCGCCGTTTTCAAGCTCATGCCGTAACCAAACTTGACACCGCTGGCGTTGACCTTGGTCGCCATTTGGCGTGCCCGGTCTTCATTGTCAGAACTGATGGCCAGCACCTGCACGCCGCGCGTGGCAAATTCAGGCGCCAGACGCTCCAGCTCCAGCAGGTATTTGGCGCACAGCGGGCAGTGCAGCCCGCGGTAAAACACCAGTAAATCGAATCGCTCGCCTGGCGCTGCGCCCAGCACATAGCGGCCACCCGTGGTCAACGCCACGTTCAATGCTGGGACAGGGTGACGAGGTAAAAGTGCTGTTGCGTTCATGCATGCTCCAAAAAAAGTGGGTCAAGAGGTGACAGGTTCAAGCGCATCAAACCACGCCTGCAAGGCCGGCCCATGCAGCGGGCGGCTACCAAAGTAGCCTTGCATCACATCGCAGCCCAGGCGCTTGAGGGTGTCGCGCTCGGCTTCGGTCTCGATGCCCTCGGCGGTTACCGATAAATCCATGCTGTGGCCCAGGTCGATCATGGTTTTAACCAGCTTTTGGCTCAAGGGTTGGGCATCAATGTTGATGATAAAACTGCGGTCAATCTTGAGTTCGCTGACCGGCAATTTTTGCAGGTAGGCCAGTGACGAGTAGCCGGTACCAAAGTCGTCAATGGACAGTTGCACGCCAAGGACCCGCAGGCGGTGCAGCAGCGCAATGCTGGCGCTGGCATCGTGCATCAAGCCGCTCTCGACGATTTCAAGACGCAGGCGGTGGGGCTCAATCTGGTGCTGCTGCATGCGTTGTTTGACGCGCTGGCAAAACAGCGGGTCTTGCAGGTCACGGGTACTGACGTTGACGCTCAGACTGAGCTCGGGCTGCGTCGTCTGCCAAACCTGCAAGGTGGCCATGGCTTGCGCCAGCATCCAGTCGGTCACCTGCGAAATGGCCCCGGTCTGCTCGGCAAACGGGACAAACTCGGCCGGCGAAATCATGCCGCGCTGCGGATGCTGCCAGCGCACCAGCGCCTCGGCCCCAACGGCCTGGCCGGTGCGCAGCGAAAACTTGGGTTGCAACCACATTTGCAATTGCGACTGCGCAACCGCTACGCGCAAGTCCGACAACAAGCCCAGGTGGCTCAGACGCGCAGCTTCCTGCGCCGGGTTGTACCAGGCAAAGCCTTGTGCGGCTTGCTTGGCCGTATCCAGCGCCACTTCGGCGTTGCGCAGCAGCGTGATCACCGGCGCGGGCGCGTCAGTTGGTGAATCGGCCAATCCAAAAGCCAGCGCCAGGTCTACCTGATGGCCATTGCACAGCACCGGCTGCGCCATGGCATCGGCCAGGCGCGCGCGCAAGTGGTCAACCCGTGCGCGCTCATTTTCATTAAAAACAATAGCAAACATACCACCAGCGACATGGGCTAGCAAGGGTTTTGATGTAAATATTTCGGCAGATTCCGGCCCCGTAGCTTGGGCCAGCACCGCCGTAGCACGTCGCGCAAGCTCCTGAATCAGCGTGTCGCCGGCGCTAAAGCCCAGCGTTTCGTTGATGGTTTTAAGCCGCGACAAATCGAACAACAGCAGGCTGTTGCAGGCCGGCAAATCAGGCTGCACAGCACCCGTCTGAAGTAAAAACGTGCGATTGGGCAAGCCAGTCAAGGGGTCATGAAAGGCCTGGTGGCGCAGCTCGCGTTCGTGCATCGCCACCGCATCGGTCATGGTGTTGAGCGCTTGCGCCACGCGATCAATCTCTTGAGCGCTGCTCGGTGGCACACGGCTGGTGTAGTCGCCCAGGGCGATGCGCTGCGCCGCCAATTCCAGTTGTGCCAGCGGCTTGACCACGCTTCGTGCCGTGCCGAAGCCGAGCCAGATGGCCAGCACCACCGACAGCCCACCCAAGGCCGTCCCCCAAAGCACCACCTGATCAAACCACACCTGCGTCTGCTCAACCTGGGACTCGATGCGTTCACGTTCACGCTGGATCAAGGCGTTGGACTCGGTCAACATGTCCTTGAGCGCCGGGTTGACGCGATCATTGAGCAGGCGCTTTGCCTCGGGCAGGTTGTCGCCTTCGATCTCGTCAGCCGTGGCAATGAAGGCATCGGCATAAACGGCGCGATAGGCAATCAGTCGTTGCAGCGTGGCATCTTGCAGCGGGTCCATCAAATCAGCGCCGAGCAACTTGATGATGTCGTCGATGCGGTGGTTGCGCGCATCGACATCGGCATACGCCATAACCCGGCTGTCACGTGGCGCATTCATCAGCCGAATGAGGGCAATGCCAACTCCTTCGGTTTGCAACGACAAGGACTGAACGCGCAGCAGGCGCGGCAGGTCGTTCGTTGCAAAACGCTGGTTCAGATCAGCCATGGTGTTGCCGTGGTAGATGGCCTTGCCCAGGATCAAAACGATGAGCGCGACCATCAGGCCAAAACCCAATGCCAGTCTCCAGCTGATGCGCCGGGGCCATAGGGCGGCAAGCCGGGAGCGGCTGGTGGCAGGGTCGGCGATTGAAGTAATTTTCACGGGTCAGCGCGCACCGGGTGGCGCCAGAAAGCGACGGTTGACCCATGGTAGCAGCAGGGCATCCAGACTCCAGGCACCAGACACCAAATCAGCCAGGCCCGGCAACCCTGCTTGAACCCTTGTCGGGGGCTGGGGTGAAACGGTGTTTTCCATGGTGTTGGGCTCCTTAACTTGTGGAGCTTGTCGCCGCTGGCTGTGCTGTGGCCACTTGCACGCCCAGCAGCAAGCCGCTTTGCACGGCTCGGGGCAGCCAGGCCCCAATATCAAGTTCAGTGGCTTGGGTTAGCGCCGCGCCCAGCGTTTGTCCTGACAGCAGCGCGGTCATGAACGGCACTTCATCGGTCAACGCTTCACGCACACTCGGGCGCAAACCCGCGCGCCAAATGATTGCTGACTCGGCCACGCCAGCACGCACGCGCTGGCTGGCATCCGCAAGGTCAGGCGTCGCGTCGCGGTGGGCGACAACGATACTGACGATCGGCCAGGCGCTGCTCAGCACGGCGACACCGGGGGCCAGGCGCAGTTGCAAGCTCAGCGGATCCTGCTCATTGAGCAGCGCAAAACTGGCGGCATCAACCACACCATCAGCGGCGCTGGCGCAGCCATGCAGCGCCCACTCCACCGCGGCTACATCGGCCAGGTACGGGGTGTCGATCAGTTGGGCATCGGCGCGCACGAAGTCTGCCAGCGCCGCGCCCCACTGTGCCACGTCACCACGCTGGGGCGGACTGGCATGCCAAAAAGCCTGTGCCAAGGCGGCAAAACTCTCGTCTCCCAACAGTTGCGCCAGCACCGGGTAGGCGGCCTGCAGTCCCCGCTGCGCCAGGGCATGACCATTGGATTTATAAACTTTTAGGCCTCTAGCCCAATCAGCACTTGCGTAAGCAGCTATATTCTTAATAGCGTTTTCGGAGGGCCAATCAAATAGGACCGCCAGCAAGGCCTGCTGTTGGTTGGCCAGCGTGCTCATGCGGACACCCGGCTTGCTGCAGGGCTGGCAGTGCATTGCGCTGAATGGCGTTCAAGAGCGGCATGGGCATGATTGCGCGCCTGCGCCGCTTCACTCAACAACACGTCCAGCGCCGGAATGTCGGTGTCCCATTCGATTAACGTTGGCACCGCGCCAAAACGGGCAATGGCATACTGGTAAAGCTGCCAGACCTCAGGACAAACGCGACTGCCGTGGTCATCGATGACGATTTCTTCGTGGGCCGCTTCGCCGTCCTGCGGCCACACATGGCAGTGGCCCGCCAGGTGGAGCTCACCCACCGCGTCCGCCGCAATGCCATTGAGCCAGTCGTGGCAATGTTGCACGGGGTCACCCGGCGTGCCGTGAATGCGGTCATTGAGCGCGTTGACATAAATGTTGTTCACATCCACCAGCAGTGCGCAGCCAGTGCGCCGCGCCAGGACGGACAAAAATTCGGGCTCGGTTTGCGCAGTTTCACCGGGCAACCGCTGCCAGCGCAAGTAAGCCGACAGGTTTTCAACCATGAAGCGGCGCTGCAGCCGGTCTTGAACCTGATTCACGTTGGCGCACAGCACATCGAGCGCCTCCGCGCTGAACGGAATTGGCAGCAGGTCGGCAGCGTGAATCACTTGTGGATTAGCGGTGCCGCGCCACAGGCCACGGGCGAAACTGGCGTGGTCACTGACGCGCACCGGGTCGATGCGCGCCACTAGGCGGGCCAGCTGCGCCAGATGCCAGGCGTCAAGCCCGACCGCTGAACCCAGCGACAGCCCGACACCGTGCAGGCTGATGGGATAGTGCGCGCGGCCTTGCTCTAACACCGCCAGCGCCGCGCCGCCATCGGCAAAAAAATTTTCCGAATGCACCTCGAGAAAGTCCAGCGCTGGCAGGCGCTGAAGCAGTTCGCCATAGTGCGGTTGGCGCCAGCCAATGCCAACGGCTAGTTCAGCATCAGGCTGATGCGCGTTGAAGGTCGTCGGCATGGCAGGCGCTGGTTAGGTCGTCAATCAGCTCTTTTTTGGCATCATGGCTTTGGCTTCGTCCATTGAGATGCCTTTCATGTCCTTGCAGGTGCCTTTGGCAACGTACTTCCACTCGCCCTTGTCCATGTCCACCTTGGACTGGCCCGCGCAGGAATGCACACCAGCAATGCTGGCGCAGTCGTTTTGGCCGGCCTTGGCAATGCCAAAGCATTTTTCTTTTTCCGCAGCGGCGGCCGGAGCGGCCAGCATGGCCAAAGACATCAGGGAAGCGGCGGCAGTAGCGATCATGGCGCGTTGGTTCATTTGAAAACTCCTCAAGGTTGTGTGAGTGAACTGGGTAACCAGCATCGGTGCTGGTTATGATTTAGTCGGCTGGCACCGCGCATTCTTACAGTGTTTGGTTAAATATTTTCAGACCAGCTTTCATGTCCATGCAACCCGTCATACTGCCCCATGCCTGATCTTCCACTGCCCAGCTTCGAACAACAGTTGGTAAGCCACCACGACTACCTGATGCGTTTCGCCCGCCTGCAATTGCGCAACGAGGCCTGGGCGGAGGATGTGGTGTCTGAAACCGTGCTGGCCGCGTTGGCCAAGCCACGGGCGTTCGAGAGCCGCTCGCAACTCAAAACCTGGTTGATCGGCATCCTTAAACACAAGGTGATTGACATGCTGCGCCTGCACGGTCGCGAAGTCAGCGCCAGTGGCGACGAGGATGACAGCACCGACCCGCTTGACTACATCGGCTTCAAAGCCGACGGACATTTTGCAAACATGCCGGCGGAATGGGGCAACCCGGAGCAGGACTTGAGTAGCAGCCAATTTCTGGCAGTGATGGAAGCCTGCACCAACAAACTGCCAGCGGTTCAGGGCCGCTTATTTTTGATGCGCGAATGGCTGGAGCTTTCTTGCGAGGAAATCTGTAAGGAACTGGCGCTGACTCCGACCAACCTGTATGTTCAGTTGCACCGGGCCCGTTTGCGCTTACGCGAATGTCTGGATCTCAACTGGTTTGCAAAAGTCGCCACACCATGATGCCGTTTAACCGAACCTGTAAAGAAGTCACCGCCTTGGTGATTGCGCGTGAAGACCGCACACTGCCTTGGCGCGACCGACTGGCATTGCGCCTGCACATGGCGGTTTGCGCAACATGCCCAAGGTTTGAGCGACAGGTGCTGACCATGCGCAATGCCATGCGGCAGTGGCGCAATTACGAAGAAGCGGATACCAGCGCAAGCGCTGAAAAGCCCGGGCTTTGAGCCGGGTTGTGGGCAGACTAATACAGTCTGTTCAGAAATTCAAATAAATTGTTGAAAATCTCAAACTTCGCGTATCATGCCGACCGTATTGCTTGTCAAAAAGCAATATATGGTTTGCGGTGAATGTCAGTCTCGCGTCTGCTATTAGTCTTTAATGGTTTGTTGATTGCGGTTATGGACTCCATCGCGTTTTGAGTTATTTTGAGGAGTCCTAATATGGGCAACAAACTTTACGTAGGCAACCTGCCTTATTCATTCCGTGACGAAGATCTGCAACAAGCATTCGCCGCACACGGTACCGTCACCAGCGCCAAAGTCATGATGGAACGCGACACGGGTCGCTCCAAGGGTTTTGGCTTTGTCGAAATGGGCGATGATGCGCAAGCACAAACCGCCATCAATGCGATGAATGGTCAACAATTCGGTGGCCGTGGTCTCGTGGTCAACGAAGCCCGTCCGATGGAGCCTCGTCCTCCTCGCTCAGGTGGCGGCGGTGGTTACGGCGGCGGCGCTGGCGGTGGCGGCGGTGGTTACGGCGGTGGCGCTGGTGGTGGTCGCTCAGGTGGCGGTGGCTACGGCGGCGGCGCTGGCGGTGGCGGTGGCGGTGGCGGCGGTCGTTCCGGCGGCGGCGGCGGTGGTGGTTACGGCGGTGGCGGTGGCCGTAGCAGCTACTAAGCAGCTACCAGGTTCACACCTGAAACTCAAAAAAGGCTCTTCGGAGCCTTTTTTGTTGACCAAATTTAGTCGGCTGATGCCCGCGGCTTGCGCGGTCGACCCGCCAGCAGCCAATCGAACAATGCATTGGGCAATAGCCGTAGCAGTTTGGCCACCACGCCCATTTGCCACGGAATCACGCGATAGCTGGCGCCGGCCTCAATGGCATCAAAAGCTTTTTCTGCAAATGCATCGGCTTGCATCAAAAACGGCATTTTGTAGCTGTTGTTGGCGGTCAGGGGCGTGGCGATGTAGCCCGGACAAATCGTCACAACCTTCACGCCGCTAGTACGCAATTCACCGCGCAGGCTTTCGCAGTAACTGATCACGGCGGACTTGCTGGCGCAATAGCCACCATGTCCGGGCAAACCCCGGATGCCTGCAACACTGCCAATGCCGACCAGCGCGCCTGAGCCACGCGCGGTCATGGCAGCAATAAAGGGCCCAAAAGTGTTGGCGACACCCATGACATTGGTTGCCAGAATGCGCGCCATCACATCGAGGTCTGCGCGCAACGACGAATCCACGCCAATGCTGATGCCCGCATTGGCAATCACCACATCGGGCACGCCCTGGCGCGCCATGCAATCCACTGCCATGGCCGCCATGCTATCAGGATCTGTCACGTCTGAGCTATAAAATTCATAGCTATCAGCGCTTATTTCACAAGGGATTAGCCATGATTTGACTACATCTATACGGCGCGCCACCAGTGCCAGACGAAAACCCCGTTGGGCATACTGCAAGGCCAAGGCCTGACCAATCCCGCTGGATGCCCCGGTGATCAAGACGAGCGGTTTCATGGTACGGCAGTCGGCACCAGCAAACCTCGAACCCGCCCGGTCAGCAGCATGACGCTCGCCCGATTGTCAAAATCCATGTTGTCCGCCGTAAAGCGGTCTTTGCCACGGGTGAGTTCCACCGGCTTGTGCGACTTGATGCGTTCGGTGTCCATGTTCGCATGCAGATACTCGCCATTAAAAGTCATCGCGGGCTGCAGGCGTCCGGCTTGCGTTACGGTCGGCGCCCGCACAACCTGGGCACTGCCCATGAGCTGTACCTCAGATGCCTCCCCATTGGTGATGGCATGAAGCGCGGTAGCCGTTGTTAAGTGGCCTTGCGTATCAAATGAGCGAATCTTGACCTGGTCAATTTCGATCGTGTCGGTATCCGGAAAGTGCCGCGCTGCAGCGCCGCTGACTTCGCTCTTGAGCTGTCCGCCAGCGTCATAGGTATTGACCGCAAAGTTGTGCATGAAATAGTCAGGCTGGTGCTGCACGGCAGCGGCGGCAGCGGGCGCGCTGGCAATCGGCGTGCTGCGCACCAGCCAATAGGTGCCCATGGCCAACACGCCCATCAAGAACACTGGCAAATACAGAACCAGGCGATCCAAAAGGGGCCGCAGCACGCCCATCACTGCATCGACTCCTGCCAAAGTTGCGCATAGCGGCCACTGGCCACCAGCAACAGGTCGCACAATTCCCGCACGGCTCCTGAGCCGCCCTGCAAGCGGGTGACATAGTGCGCGGCGGCGGCTACTTCAATTTGAGCATTGGCGGGGGCGCAGGCAAAGGCGCAGCGTGTCATCACCGACAAATCGGGCCAGTCGTCGCCCATGGCAGCGGCTTGCGACCAGTCCAGCGCCAAGGTCTTGAGAGTTGCCTCGGCCGCCGGTCGTTTGTCTTCGGTGCCGTAATGCACGTGCTCAATACCCAAAGCGGCCAAACGCAAGCGCAGCGGCTTGGAGTCACGCCCGGTGATCACAGCCGGTGTAATGCCGGCGCGTTGCAATAGTTTGAGGCCGTGGCCATCGAGCGTATTGAAGCGTTTGATGGTTTCACCATGCTCGGAAAAATACAGTCCGCCATCGGTCAGCACACCATCAACATCAAAAAACACCACGCGTATGCCTTGCGCTTTGAGCAGCAGTTCAGGCGGAAAATTCAAAACGGGTTGTTGCATCAGATCACCTTGGCACGCATCAGGTCATTGCTGTTGAGGGCGCCGCACAATTGCCCATTGACATCGAGCACCAGCACACTGGTAATGCAGCGTAGCTCCATCAGTTCGGCGGCATCAACTGCCAAGGCATCGCAACTGATGGTGCTGGGCTTGGCGTGCATGACCTGCTGGGCCGTTGTCGCCCGCAGGTCAATGCCTTTTTCAACCAGACGGCGCAAGTCGCCATCGGTAAATATACCCTGCACCTGGCCCGCCTCATCGACCACCGCCGTAGCACCCAGGCCCTTGTCGCTCATTTCACGCATCAACGCGCTGAAGCTGGCTGCCAAACCCACCTTGGGCACGCGGTCGCCCGTGCGCATGACATCGCTGACATGGGTGAGCAGCTTGCGCCCGAGTGCGCCGCCCGGATGCGAACGGGCAAAGTCTTCGGCCTTGAAACCACGGGCATCCAGCAGCGCCACCGCTAACGCATCGCCGAGCGCCAACTGGGCCGTGGTGCTGGCAGTCGGGGCCAGATTCAGCGGGCAGGCTTCTTTCTCGACGCTGCTATTCAAATGAACCGCGGCGTGCTGCGCCAGCGTTGACTGCGGGTTGCCGGTCATGGCGATCAGCGGTGCGCCCAGGCGCTTGATCATCGGCAAAATGGCGTTGAGTTCTGCCGATTCCCCGCTATTGGAGATGGCCAGAACCACATCGACCGGCTGGATCATGCCCAGGTCACCGTGGCTGGCTTCTGCCGGGTGGACAAACATGGCGGGGGTGCCGGTAGAGGCCAAGGTAGCCACAATTTTGCGGCCAATGTGGCCACTTTTGCCCATCCCCATCACCACCACCCGCCCGGAGCCGGCCAGCATCAAGCGCACGGCCTGCACAAAGGCTGCGCCCACCTGATGCTTCAAGCCCAGTATGGCCGCCGCTTCAATGTCCAGGGTTTCGTGGGCCAAAGCAATGGCGCGGAGGGCATCAAACGCCGGTACAAGTGGGGGCTCTATCTTCATGCACGCATTTTATCGGTCATCACAAATTGCCCATTAACGCTTGGTAGTATCAGGGGGTGAACCCACTTGACCTGACCCTTTTGTATTTGCTGGCCGCCGTGTTGGGCGTGGTGGCGTGCCGCTACCTGAAACTGCCACCCATGCTGGGCTATTTGGCGGTTGGTGTGGTGATTGGACCGAACGCGCTGGCACTGGCCAAGAACGCCGACGGTGTGCGTCACCTGGGCGAGTTTGGCGTGGTTTTCCTGATGTTTGTGATTGGGCTGGAATTCAATTTACCCAAGCTGCGCACCATGCGCAATCTGGTGTTTGGATTGGGGCTGTTTCAGGTGGTATTGACTGTTCTGATCACCACGGCAGGCAGTCTGGGACTCGCCTGGCTGGTGCCAAAATTCTGGCACATAGGCTGGCAGTCGGCACTTGCCCTGGCCAGTGCCTTGGCCATGAGCAGCACCGCCATTGTGGTCAAACTGATGGCTGAGCGACTAGAGCTTGAAAGCGAACATGGCAAACGCGTCATGGGCGTGCTGCTGTTTCAGGACTTGGCGGTGGTGCCGCTGCTGGTGCTGATTCCAGCCTTAGGGGCCTCCACTGAAGTGATGGTGGGAACCATGACTCTGGCCTTGTTCAAGGCCACGGTACTCATCACCTTGCTGCTGGTCGGCGGCCCGCGCGTCATGCGCTGGTGGCTGACGCTGGTGGCCAGGCGCAAAAGCGAAGAGTTGTTTGTGCTGAACCTGCTGCTGGTCACACTGGCTCTCGCCTGGCTCACCGAGCTCGCCGGCCTGAGCCTGGCGCTGGGCGCCTTCATCGCCGGCATGCTGATCTCAGAAACCGAGTTCAAGCACCAGGTTGAAACCGACATCCGGCCTTTCCATGATGTGCTGCTGGGCCTGTTTTTTATCAGCATCGGCAT
>JBBQZI010000102.1:0-11358 GCA_038207855.1 Burkholderiales bacterium | reverse complement strand
AACGCCTCGCTCTTCAGCGCCCAAAGCTTCGATTGGATCGACAGCCAACGCCAACGCCGTGTACCCGCAAAGCTGTATCTACCCACCACACCGACTGCACCCGGAACCATGCCCCTGGTCGTTTTCTCGCATGGCATTGGTGGCTCCCGAGACGGATACAGCTACCTGGGCCGCTACTTCGCGGCCCACGGTTATGCCAGCCTGCATGTGCAACATGTAGGCAGCGACCGGCAACTCTGGTTTGGCAACCCGTTTTCTTTGATCGCTCGCTTGAGTGACGCTGCGCAAGATTCAGAGGCGCTGAATCGGGTGCAAGACCTGCGGGTTGCCCTGGACAAGCTGCTGGCTGCCACCGAAGGTGCACTGTTCGACACCCGGCGCATCGTCGCCGCCGGTCACTCTTACGGCGCGAACACCACGATGCTCATTGCCGGTGCGCAGATTGATCAGCAAGGGCAAAAATTGTCGCTGCGAGACCCCCGCATCAGTGCGGCCATCCTCATCTCAGCGCCTCCGTTTTATGGCATGGGTGATCCCAAAAAGATACTGTCCAGCATCAACATACCCACGTTATACATTACCGCCACTGAGAACGTGATTCAGATTCCGGGCTACATATCGGAACTGCAGGATCGGGTTGATATCTTCAAGGCAATGGGCGGCCATAGCACCGCCCCCAAAGTGCTTGCGGTTTTCAGGGATGGGTCGCACAGCATCTTTACCGACCGTGCAGGCACGGGTGGCATGGACTTGAATCCCAAGGTGAAGATCGCCACCCGCCAATTGGCGTTGGCTTTTTTAGACGGGGTACAAACCCGCAACTACGAGGCAATGGATGCGTGGCCGCTGAGCAACGCAGGGATTGTCAGTAACTTTGAAAAACAGGTGCCTTAGCAAATCGCCAGAAATGGAAACCGTTATGAAAACCATTGTCACCGTCCAATCCTTCAAAACTCTGCAGACCACCAGTGCCTTGTGCAAGGCGGCCAACGTGACCCGTGGCCAGCTGCGCCTGTATGAAGATGAGGGGCTGATTACGCCCCAGTGCCGCACAGAAGCCGGCTACCGCCAATATGGCACCGACACGCTGGACCGGCTCAAAGCCATCCTGCATTTGAAGGAACTCGGTTTCACGCTGGCGGAAATCGCCCTTCTGCTCTCCGATCGTGACAACGGTGAACTTGATGCGCAAGCCATGGTGCGGCTGGCGGGTGACGTGCTCTCCAAAATTGACGAGCGCATTGCAGGTCTGCAAGTCATTCGCAGCTACGTAGCTCCGGTTGCCGTAGGCGACTTGAGTGTGCTGCAAGACGAAGATTGCAACTTCGTCTTTGAATTCATGACCGCTTTGTCTGCGCAGAAATCTAAGCGACGCGCATGAACTCACTATTTCTGTCCCCTTACTGCCTGTCCGCCTACTGCCTTTGAACCGTACTCATTTGCTCCACCGAATGGTCGGTCGCGACATCCACGAGGTCAACCGTGTTTCCACGCCGATGAAGTTGCTGTTCGATCTGACCTTTGTTGTCGCTATCGCCGCAGCGGCGTCTCAACTGCACCATGCTGTTGGCGATCGCCATATCGGGCTCGGCATGCTCGCCTACTTCACCAGCTTCGCAGCCATCTGGTGGGCCTGGATGAGTTTCACTTGGTTCGCCAGCGCCTATGACACCGACGATTCGACCTATCGTCTGTGGACGATGGTGCAAATGGTCGGCGTATTGATCCTGGCAGCGGGTGTGCCCAAGATCGCTCAAGGCGACTTCGCAACCGTGACGATTGGTTATGCGGTCATGCGCATCGGGCTTTTGGCGATGTGGCTGCGCGCGGCGCGTGAGCACCCTGAAGGTCGACGCACCGCGTTACGCTACGCCCTCGGTATCGGAGGTTTGCAAATTCTTTGGCTTGCCCGCCTTACTTTGCCAACCGTTTGGTCGTTGCCGAGCTTCTTTGCTCTCATGGTGCTGGAATTGGCGGTTCCGGCGTGGGCTTCGAGGGCGGGCCAAATTCCCTGGCATGCGCACCACATGGCAGAGCGCTACGGGCTGTTCACGATCATCGTATTGGGCGAGTGCGTGCTTGGTGCCACCAATGCCGTGGCCAGCGTCATCGAGACACAGGGATGGTCGGTTGAGGTGGCGTTGGTGGGTTTGGGCGCTACAGGCTTGGTGCTTGCGTTGTGGTGGTTGTACTTTCTGGTGCCCAACGCCAACGCACTGCACCATCACCGCGAAAGGGCTCTCAGTTGGGGCTATGGGCACTTCTTCACTTTCGGATCGGTAGCGGCGTTGGGCGCGTTTCTCGAAGTAGTGGCCGATCAACCCAAGTCCACCGGCACTGCATTATTTTCGTATGTCCATTCCGTACCGGCAGTGGAACCCACATTGGCGATTGGTCTGGTGGCCGCCGCAGTCGGCGTCTATTTATTGACCATAGGGTGGCTCAACCGCCATATCGCGCAGGGTCAAGCTCAACTGGGGTGGGCATGGGGCGCTGCGCTGACTATCCTGGTTGCCATCGTGGCTGCGGTAGCCGCCGGCCTGCCGCTGGCCGGGGCCATTGCGGCCGTGCCGCTGGCACCTGCATTTATCGTCTTCGTCATTGAGAGGAAACGTCACTCCGGTCGCCGAGGGTGACATGAGCGTGTTGCAGGACGAAGACTGCAACTTCGTCGTTAAATTTATGATCGCGCTGCAGGGAAAAAGATCCACCGCAACGCCTGATCCGACGCATCGCCGGCCCAAGCCTATCAAATCAAAGTTAGCAGCAACACAAACGGAAATTTGACCGCTCATAGCGGACCGTTAACCAAGCTAATTCGGACTTCCAGTTACCGGTCACTCGGGAACACCCGCAAATGGCCCGAACATGCATTCGACCCATTGCGGTCGTAGCGAACGATAAAGGGTCACCTGACAGCCGACATTCATCGGCTTGAACATAGGCGTCGCGGGTGGCCGCTCCACAGGGGTGTTCCAATTGCAAAGTCGACTTCGTCTAACAACATCTGCGGTCGTACACGTTATCCTGCCAATTCTGATGAACGGCACCATCTCGCCATCGATCGTTGAACCAATCCGTGCGGGGTGCACCGATGTGATGGGCCGAAGATGCGACATAGCTTCAGTAACCAATATTCCAAGCGAAGAACAGGATGCTTACTTCTCTGCAATCGCTCACCATTTCCAATCCGGGACTTTTGAATTGCACCTGAAATATATTTGATCATTGCGCGTTTGGTACGGCAGTGAACAGACTCGGCGAGCACTTGCGCAGATGATACGTGTGTCTCACCTAGAACTTCCTAGTTGTGCAATTGCGTTTCAAACGCCGACCAATCTCTAAGGACACCCCATGACACGTAAGATGAAAGTCGCCCAGGTCGAACAGTTCGGCCAACCGCTGGTTCTAAAAGAACTCGACGTACCCACTCCCGGCCCAGGTCAGATCCTGGTCAAGACCGAAGCTTGTGGCGTTTGCCACACCGACCTGCATGCAGCCAGCGGTGATTGGCCGCTGAAGCCAGCGCTACCTTTCACACCGGGCCATGAAGGCATCGGCATCGTGGTGGAACTGGGTACCGGCGTCACCGCGGTGAAAGTGGGGGACCGGGTTGGCGTGCCGTGGTTGTACTCGGCCTGCGGTCACTGCGAGTTCTGCCTGGCGGCGCAGGAGACGGTCTGCGCCGATGCCCAATTTGGTGGGTACACGAAAAACGGAGGCTTTGCCGAGTTCATCATCGCCGATCCGAACTACGTCGCGCACATCCCGGCTGGCCTGGCCGCCAAAGACGCAGCACCGCTGATTTGTGCCGGCATCACATCGTACAAGGGCATCAAGGAGACTCAGGCGCGGCCGGGTGAGTGGATCGTCATCTCGGGTATCGGCGGGCTCGGCCATCTGGGCGTGCAGTACGCCAAGGCTATGGGCCTGAAGGTGTGCGCGGTGGATATTGCCGACGGAAAGCTCAATCACGCCAAGCGTCTGGGTGCAGATGCGGTGGTCAACGCTAAGACTGGGGACCCGGTGGCCGCGGTCAAGCAGATCACCGGTGGCGGCGCACACGGCGTGCTGATCACAGCGCCTTCACTGCCTGCCTTCAAGCAGGGCGTTGGCATGACGCGCAAGCACGGAACCTGCGTGCTGGTAGGCATTCCGCCGGGCGAGTTTCCGACGCCGCTGTTTGACGTGGTGGCAAACTGCATCACCATCCGCGGTTCCTTCGTCGGCACCCGATTGGACATGGCCGAGGCGCTGGCTTTTGCAGCGGCTGGCAAGGTCAAGGCCGATATCGAGTTGCAGCCTCTGTCAGCGATCAACGACATATTCAAGAGGCTCGCACAGGGCGAGGTGCCGTCCCGCGTGGTGCTGGACTTCGTGCATTGAAAGCGATTCTCAACGGTTTTCTTTAAAGTGAGATTGGAGGTGTGTCGGCCAACCTTGCCGCAGTCAATCTGGTTGGCTGACCGACTAACAGGTCTTTTTCTGTCTGGGTGTCGGGCTGCGTTTCTGAGCTGATTCACCCAATGCACTGTCTGCCATGGTGCTAATGGCGAAGGCATCAAACGTGCTGACGGTCAGACCATTTATCCGCCACTTTGGGGCGACGATTCGTTCAACATTGGCGCTGGTATGGCTCGCACCTACGCCGCAGCAGCATTCGTTCAACGCAACATACCAATAGGCTTTCACAGCAAGTTCCCGCTGGGACAAGGCGGCTAACGGATCAGGATGCGGTGGATGTCGCTGAATCCTTCACTCATCAGCCACGCCCGGACTTTGCAGACAAGGTCAAGGACTGGCCCAAGGACAAAAAGCCGATGGATACAAGGTACTGATGGGGTGGTTCTTGTCCGCTATCCGAAGGGCAGCTTTTTTGACAGCCGTCAGGTCGCTTAGGGCTTACTGAGTAACGGTAACTTCACGGCGCTGATCTGTAGGTCGGCTTGCTGCCAATCAGTGTCGGTCGCCGACGAACAAAGTTGAAAATTTGCCCGCCGGTTAGCTGTCACTCGCGAACGTCGGGAACTGGCCCTTATGGATAGCTATCCATAAGGGCCATTAGCTGACCGCCACGGTGTTCAAAATACGGTCGTTGTATTGACGCCCCAAAAAAGCAGGCTTCGGCCTGCTTTTTTGCTCAAATTCGTCAACTTACCGGTCAACCAATCAATGTTCATCAGAGGCATGCGTATTGATAGGTGCGGTCTGAAAATTTTGCGGGTTCCGGCTTGGAACCCTATAAAAGCTAGCGCCTGATTTAATCAATATTTCAAGGCAAGGACAACTCAAACCTGAAGACCCGTCATCCTCGCGCTAAATCCGAACACGACTAACTTCAACCCTCAATCGCCGCCCGTGCCGCTGCCAGCCGCGCGATTGGCACGCGGTAGGGCGAGCAGCTCACATAGTCCAGCCCGGTGCGGTGGAAAAAGCCCACCGAGGCTGGGTCGCCACCGTGTTCACCGCAAATACCGACTTCAATGTCCGGCCGCGCAGCGCGGCCTTTTTCCACCGCCATTTGCACCAGCAGGCCGACGCCTTCTTGGTCGAGGGTGCGAAATGGATCGTGTTCGTAGATGCCTTTTTTGAGGTAATCGGGCAAAAAATTGCCGGCATCGTCACGCGAAAAACCCAGTGTCATCTGCGTCAGGTCATTGGTGCCAAACGAGAAGAACTCAGCCTGCTTGGCAATGTTGTCCGCCACCAGCGCGGCGCGCGGGGTTTCGATCATGGTGCCCAGCAGGTAGTCAAGGGTCTCACCACGCTCGGCAAACACGGCGGCAGCAGCACGCCGGATCACCTCGGCCTGAGCGTTGAATTCGCGCACCGTGCCGACCAGCGGCACCATGATTTCAGCCTTCACAGCGATGCCCTGCGCTTGCACATTCAAGCCAGCCTCAACAATCGCACGGGCCTGCATTTCGGTGATTTCGGGGTAGCTGATGCCCAGGCGGCAGCCGCGGTGACCCATCATCGGATTGAACTCATGCAGGTCTTCCACGCGCATCTTGATTTTGCCGAGCGACACACCCATGCCCTGCGCCATGACGCGCTGGTTGGCTTCATCGTGCGGCAAAAATTCATGCAGCGGCGGGTCCAGCAAGCGAATGGTCACCGGCAAGCCCTGCATCTCTTTAAACAGGCCTTCAAAATCGCTGCGCTGCATCGGCAGCAACTTGGCCAGCGCCTTGCGGCGACCGGCTTCGCCATCGGCCAAAATCATCTCGCGCACCGCCACAATGCGCTCACCCTCAAAAAACATGTGCTCGGTGCGGCACAGGCCAATACCGGTGGCACCAAAGCTTCGCGCCACCCGCGCCTCGTCCGGGGTGTCGGCGTTGGCACGGATTTCCAGGCGTTTGTACTTGTCGGTCAAGGCCATCAGCGCGCCAAAGTCGCCACTCAACTCAGCGTCTTTGGTGGCGATCTGGCCGGTGTAAACCTCGCCAGTGGAGCCGTTCAGCGACAACCAGTCGCCTTCGCCGTACACCTCGTCACCCACCGTCATGGTGCGGGCTTTCAGGTCGACGTGTACCGCCCCGGCACCCGACACGCAGCACTTGCCCATGCCGCGCGCGACCACCGCCGCGTGCGAGGTCATGCCGCCACGTGCCGTCAAAATGCCTTTGGCCACGCTCATGCCACGCAAATCTTCTGGTGAAGTTTCCTGGCGCACCAGAATCACGGCCTTGCCCTGCTTGGCCCAGGTTTCAGCCTCATCGGCATGAAACACAATTTGTCCAGTGGCCGCGCCCGGGGAGGCTGGCAAGCCGCGTGCAATCGGTGTCGCCGCCTGCAGCGCCTTGGGGTCAAAAATCGGGTGCAACAGCTCATTGAGCCGGTCTGGTGCTACCCGCAGCAGCGCGGTTTTTTCATCAATCATGCCCTGTTGCAGCATTTCTATGGCGATGCGAACCATGGCCGCGCCGGTGCGCTTGCCATTGCGCGTTTGCAGCATCCACAGCTTGCCTTCCTGAATGGTGAATTCAAGATCCTGCATGTCCTTGAAATGGTTTTCAAGCGTGGTTTCGGCGTGTAGCAGTTCCCCATAAATCTGCGGCATCAGTTCTTCCAACGATGGGAACTTGCTGCGCCGATCCGCTTCACCCACCAGCGCCAACTCAGCCCAGCGGCGCGACCCTACCAGTGACACCTGCTGCGGCGTGCGGATGCCCGCCACCACGTCTTCGCCTTGCGCATTGACCAAAAACTCGCCATTGAACAAGTCTTCACCGGTGCCTGCATCGCGCGAGAACGCGACCCCCGTGGCGCTGCTGTCGCCCAGGTTGCCAAACACCATGGCTTGCACATTGACCGCCGTGCCCCAGGACTGCGGAATGTCGTTGAGCTCGCGGTAGACGCAGGCGCGCTCGTTGTTCCAGCTCTCGAATACCGCCCAGATCGCGCCCCAGAGTTGTTCCCACGGGTCGGTCGGAAAGTCATTGCCGGTGCGTGCGCGAATCAGCGCCTTGAAGCGCTGCACCAGTTCCTGGAGATCGTCAGCGTCCAGATCGGTGTCAAGTTGCACGCCGCGCTTGTTTTTGAGCACTTCAATGATGACCTCGAACGGGTCATGCTCTTCTTTGGACAAGGGCTTGAGGCCCATCACCACATCACCATACATCTGCACAAAGCGGCGGTAAGAGTCCCAGGCAAAACGCTCGTTGCCGGCTTTACGTGCCAAGCCAAGTACCGCCTCGTCGTTAAGGCCCAGGTTCAGAATGGTGTCCATCATGCCGGGCATGGACGCGCGCGCACCAGAGCGCACCGACAGCAGCATGGGGTCGCTGGCATCGCCAAACTTTTTCCCCATTTCCTGCTCGACAAAGGCCACGCCCCGCAGCACTTCAGACTGAATCAGTTGCAGCACTATTGCCTGGCCGTGTTCGGTGAAGGCCGTGCAAGCCTCAGTGCTGATGGTGAAGCCCGAGGGCACCGGGATCTTCAGCAGGCACATTTCAGCCAGATTGGCACCCTTGCCACCGAGCAAATTTTTCATGCTGGCCGCGCCTTCGGTGCGCTCTTTGCCAAACACGTAAACGAATTTTTGTGAGGTTTTCATAGCTGCAGCCCCTGGTTGATGGATAAACTTTTGCTAGTCCAAAGCAAAGTATCGCACCGTAAGGCCCGCCTGAATAGCCCCGTTACCCAGCGCCGCCATGCGCTTTTTACAGGCGAAAAAAAGGCTAGCAGCCTTGTTCAAGCTGCCAGCCTAGCCTCCTCGGGCTACTTATATCTTTGCGGGACAGACCTCAGCTACGCGATAGCCAAGCCAGCTCTGTCCCCAACTGATCAATGGAACTGTTCTTCTTCAGTTGAACCGGTCAGTGCAGTCACGCTGGACTTGCCGCCTTGGATGACGGTGGTCACTTCGTCAAAGTAACCAGTGCCCACTTCTTGCTGGTGCGACACAAAGGTGTAGCCACGATCACGTGCTGCAAATTCAGGCTCTTGCACTTTCTCGATGTAAGCCGTCATGCCGCGCTTGACGTAGTCTTGTGCCAAGTCGAACATGTTGTACCACATCGAATGGATGCCGGCCAAGGTGATGAACTGGTACTTGTAACCCATGGCACCGAGTTCTTTCTGGAACTTGGCAATGGTGGCATCGTCCAGGTTTTTCTTCCAGTTGAACGATGGTGAGCAGTTGTAAGCCAGCATCTTGCCGGGGTGTTTTGCATGCACCGCATCGGCAAATTTCTTGGCAAATTCGAGATCAGGCGTGCCAGTTTCGCACCACACCAGATCGGCGTACTCAGCGTAGGCCACGGCGCGGGAGATGGCTTGGTCCATGCCTTTGTTGGTGCGGTAAAAACCTTCAGCAGTGCGCTCGCCAGTGACGAATGGCTTGTCGTTTTCGTCGTAGTCGCTGGTCAGCAGGTCAGCCGCTTCAGCGTCAGTACGGGCAATCACCAGAGTTGGCACGCCGCAAACGTCGGCTGCCATGCGGGCCGCGATGAGTTTTTGGCAGGCCTCAGCGGTAGGCACCAGCACCTTGCCACCCATGTGACCACATTTTTTGACCGAAGCCAATTGGTCTTCCCAATGCACGCCAGCAGCACCGGACTTGATCATGGCCTTCATCAGCTCAAATGCGTTCAAGACACCACCGAAACCGGCTTCAGCATCGGCCACGATGGGTGCGTAGTTGTCGATGTAACCTTTGTCGCCAGCATCAATGCCTTTGGAATGCTGGATTTCGTCGGCACGTTGGAAGGTGTTGTTGATGCGCTCGACAACCTTCGGCACCGAGTCCACCGGGTACAAGGATTGGTCTGGGTACATGGCGGCGTAGCCGTTGTTGTCGGCAGCAACTTGCCAGCCTGACAGGTAAATGGCTTTCACACCGGCCTTGACTTGCTGCATGGCTTGACCACCGGTCAAAGCGCCCAGGCAATTCACATAGGCTTCGGTTTGCAACAGGTTCCACAGCTTTTCTGCGCCACGGCGAGCCAAGGTGTGCTCGATCGGGAAAGAACCACGCAGACGCACCACGTCAGCAGCGCTGTAACCACGTTTGATACCTTTCCAACGTGGGTTGGTCGCCCAATCTTTTTCAAGGGCGGCAATTTGTTCTTCACGGCTGGGTTGTGCTGCAAGGGCTTGTGACATGAGTTCACTCCTGAGTTGGTTAAAACAATCGGTGCCAATCGTTCACTACGTCTGACATCTTGAGCACAATTCTATGTCTT
This sequence comes from Burkholderiales bacterium, assembly GCA_038207855.1. Taxonomy (GTDB): domain Bacteria; phylum Pseudomonadota; class Gammaproteobacteria; order Burkholderiales; family Burkholderiaceae_C; genus Rhodoferax. The sequence goes on along the minus strand of JBBQZI010000102.1, from coordinate 1,663 downwards.
GTATAAGACTTATGCTAATTCTTATGTCTTATAGAAGACTTATTTTTAATTAATACAAATCAATGACTTACGTGCTGCATTTCTTAATGCAAAAACGTATTTTTCATCTTAAGAAAAAATGTTGCAGCGCAACCAGATATTTATCCACAATATGAAATGCAAATTTCGTATTGCGAGATTTTCAAAAGGCTGCTGCATAGCGCTGCAGCTCCCAATTGCTGACGCTCTGGTTGTAGTCAAGCCACTCCTGGCGTTTGAGCGCCATGAACTGCTGACAAAACGCCACCCCAACGGCATCCATCAACACGGTATCGCGGGCCAGGGCATTGACCGCTGCACCCAGGTCTTTGGGTAAGCGATCGGGCATGGTTTGACCCGTGGCCAGACGGCGGTACAAATCCTCCTGGCAGGGCGGCGGCGCGGCCATGGCGCGATCAATGCCGTCAAGCCCCGCCGCCAGCGTGGCCGCGATGGCCGCATAGACGTTGCAGGACGGATCAGGCAGGCGCCATTCAATCCGCCCGGCGACCGTGCGTACGACACAGGTGCGGTTGTTGTCGCCGTAGGTCTTCCAGACTGGCGACCAGGTGGTGCCCGAGGCACTGTCACTGCTGGCCAGGCGTTTGTAACTGTTGACGGTGGGCGCGCACAAGGCGCTCAGCGCATCGGCGTGGTGCAGCAAACCGGCGACAAACTGGTAAGCCGTGGCGCTAAGTTGCAAGGCATCGACGTTGTCGGTAAAAACCGCTTCACCCTGTGCGTTGGTGATACTCAAATGAAAGTGCAAACCGCTGCCCGGCGCGTTGGTAAATGGCTTGGGCATGCAACTGAACACCGATCCGTGCCGCTCGGCAATCGCGTGGGCCGTCATTTTGAACAACATGAACCGGTCAGCTGCCGCCAATGCGTCGTCAAAGCGGTAGTTGATTTCATACTGGCCACCGGCATCTTCGTGGTCGATCTGTTGCAAATCAAAACCAAGCTGCGTCAGGGTCTGGCGCATGTCGTCCAAGAAGGCCCGGTTGCGGTAAATGGCTTTCAAATCGTAAGAAGGCTTGTCGAGCTGGTCGTGTGGGTCAGCGCCCTGCCATTGGCCTTGCGCGTTTTGACGCAACAGAAAAAACTCGGGCTCAATGCCGACCCACAGCGTCCAGCCGCGCTCTTTGAGCCGCGCAACTTGACGTTTGAGCAGCTGGCGAGAGCAAGTTTCCAATGGCTCGCCACCGGCGTAACCATCACAGACGGCATGCGCCACGCCCGGCATGTAGGGCAGCGGTCGCAAGCTTTCCAACTGAACCCGGCCGTAATACTCGCTGCGCGCACCAAAGCGACCCAAACCGGTGCCCCAGATGCTCGGCCCGGCAAATCCTGCACCACTTTCAACCCACTCATGCAAATTCTGCAGCGGCACCAGCTTGCCCTTGGCTACACCATGCAGGTCGCAAAACTGGGTCAAGATGGAGTGAACGCCTTGGGACTTGAGCTCAGTAATCGCGCTATCGTAACTATTAATGATCATTTTGGCCTCTAGCCCTTTACTGGGACTTCCCAACTAGTCAAGGACCTAATTGCATTTATTTGCATCTCTTTCCTTGATTACGGTATTTCTTGCTACGAGTGATTCGCGAGGATGCCCAAACACGGAACAGACTGCACATCTACT
>JBBQZI010000101.1:0-11471 GCA_038207855.1 Burkholderiales bacterium | reverse complement strand
GGGTGGCCGGTGCCGCAGCCCAAATTCACCAGACGACCCTTGGCCAGCAAGATGATGCGCTTGGCGGCTTTCTTGCTGCCTTTTTTCACCGGGAAGATCACATGGTCAACCTGCGGCTTGATTTCTTCCCACTGGCATTTCTCCAGCGCAGCCACGTCGATTTCATTGTCAAAGTGGCCAATGTTGCAGACGATGGCCTGGTCTTTCATGGCATCCATGTGTTTGTAGGTAATCACATTTTTGTTGCCGGTGCAGGTGACAAAAATATCGCACTTGTCAGCGGCGTACTCGGTGGTGACGACCTTGTAGCCTTCCATGGCGGCTTGCAGGGCATTGATCGGGTCGATTTCGACCACCCAGACTTGCGCACTCAGGGCCCGCAGCGCCTGGGCCGAACCCTTGCCCACATCGCCATAGCCGATCACGCAGGCAACCTTGCCAGCAATCATCACATCAGTGGCGCGCTTGATGGCATCGACCAGCGACTCGCGGCAGCCGTACAGGTTGTCGAACTTGCTCTTGGTGACCGAGTCATTGACATTGATGGCGCGCAGCATCAGTTCGCCCTTGGCCGACATGTCATTCAGGCGGTGCACGCCAGTGGTGGTTTCTTCGGTCACGCCGATGATGTTTTTCAGGCGGCGGCTGTACCAGGTCGGGTCAAGCTTGAGCTTGGCCTTGATGGCGGCGTAGAGGCAGATTTCCTCTTCACTGGTAGGCTTGTTCAGCAGGCTGGCATCTTTTTCCGCGCGGGTGCCCAGGTGCATCAGCAGCGTGGCATCGCCGCCGTCGTCCAGAATCATGTTCGGGCCTTCAGCAGCGGTGCCTTTTTTGCCGTCAAATTCAAAAATGCGGTGGGTGTAGTCCCAGTAGTCAGTCAAGGACTCGCCTTTGTAGGCAAATACCGGAGTGCCGGTCGCCACCAGGGCAGCAGCAGCGTGGTCTTGGGTCGAAAAAATATTGCACGAAGCCCAACGCACTTGAGCACCCAGCGCCTGCAGGGTTTCGACCAGCACACCGGTTTGAACCGTCATGTGCAGTGAGCCAGTGATGCGCGCGCCCTTGAGCGGCTGCGATGTTGCGAATTCTTCACGAATAGCCATCAAACCGGGCATTTCGGTCTCGGCAATATTGAATTCCTTACGACCCCAGGCGGCCAAGCCGATGTCGGCAATGACGTGGTCAGCAGTTTGAATGGTTTTGCTTGCTTTAGCAGTTTTCGATACGGCGCTCATGGTTCACTCCAGAAGTTAAAGGGACAACCACGGCCGTGACAGACAAGCTTGGGACAAGTCTCACCTCACACGAACCGTGGGTGAGCGCCGTTGTGATACACCTGATCGAATGATCTGGGTGGGTTCCGAGCCTCACTCAGCACCCAAGCGAATCGCCTGAGGTGTGAGCTGCAACGCTCCTCGGATGCGGCAAATTATAAAGGGGCCCCCAGTCATGCAAAAATACAGCCATATTTAAGAAACCGTTACTACGTGAGGAATCCCCTTGACAGCCACCGCCAACGCCCAGTCGATCAGTACCAGTGAGCAAATCAATGCCCACTTGCTTCACACCATCGGAGTCAGCCCGGATCAGGCTTCCCAGAGCGACCTGATGCAAGCTGTGGCCCAGGTGGCACGCGCGCAACTCTCCGAGCGTTGGGTTGAAACCCAAAGCCTTGAACGCAACACCAAGGCGCGCCGGGTCGTCTATTTGTCAATGGAATTTCTCATCGGGCGCTCCCTCTCCAATGCGCTGGCTGCGCTTGACCTGACCGAAGGTGTGGCAGAAAGTTTGCACAAGCACGCGCAAACCCTTGAAGACATCGCCGGCCAGGAGCCCGATGCTGCTTTGGGCAACGGCGGTCTGGGCCGTCTGGCGGCCTGTTTTCTGGACTCCATGGCCACGCTTGAGCTGCCCTCCTGGGGCTATGGCATCCGCTATGAATATGGGATGTTTTCACAACACATTGTGAATGGCATCCAAATCGAATACCCGGACCCGTGGCTGATTGACGGCACACCCTGGGAGTTCCCACGTTCTGGCATCACCTACCCGGTTCGCTTTGGCGGCTGGGTTGAACACATCGATGACAAGGCGCTGTGGCGCCACGCCGGTGAAGTAGCTGCCAAGGCTTACGACATGGTGATACCCGGACACGGCACGCGCAAAGTCAGCACTTTGCGCAAATGGAAAGCCGTGGCCCCGGAACACTTTGACCTGGGTGCCTTCAACACCGGTGACTACGCGCGCGCAGCCAGCACTAAAAATGAATTCGAGAATATTTCATGGGTGCTGTACCCCAACGACAGCACGCCAGCGGGGCGTGAGTTGCGGCTCAAGCAGGAGTACTTCTTTGTCGCCGCCTCCATGCAAGATTTGATCAAACGCCACCTTGAAGAGCACCCAACGCTCAACAACCTGGCCGAGCATGTGGCCATTCACCTCAACGATACCCACCCGGCGATTGGCGTCGCCGAGCTGATGCGCATTTTGTGCGACGAACACCGAATGCCTTGGGCCAGCGCCTGGCAACTGTGCGGCAAAACCTTCTCATACACCAACCACACCTTGATGCCCGAAGCGCTGGAAACCTGGCCAGTCGGCCTGCTGCAACATGTGTTGCCGCGCCATATGGAAATCATTTTCCGCATCAACAAGGAGTTTTTGGAGTTCGCGGCCAGCCAGCGCCCCGGTGATGTCGGCTTTCTGTCGCGTCTGTCGCTGATTGACGAACAGGGCGAACGCCGGGTGCGCATGGCGCATTTGTCGGTGGTGGGCAGTCATATGGTCAATGGCGTATCGGCACTGCATTCCGAATTGCTGGTGCAGACCATTTTTGCCGACTTTGCCGCACTGTGGCCTGAGCGCTTCACCAACATGACCAACGGTGTCACACCAAGGCGCTGGCTGGCCCAGGCCAACCCCGGATTGGCCAGCCTGCTCGATGACACGCTGGGCAAGCGCTGGCGAACTGACCTGACCCAGTTGGCGCAACTCAATGCAATCAAAACCGACCCGGCATTTCAACAAGCCTTCACAGCTGTCAAGCACACCAACAAGGTGCGGCTGACCGCCGCGATTTACCGCAGCACGGGCATTCTGGTCAGCGCTGATAGTCTTTTTGACGTCCACGTCAAGCGCATCCATGAATACAAGCGCCAGCTGCTCAATGTGCTGCATGTGGTGTGGCGTTATCAGGCCATTCTGGCCGAGCCTAATGCACATTGGGTACCACGCACCGTTATCTTCGCGGGCAAGGCGGCATCCAGCTATGTCACCGCCAAGTCCATCATCCGGCTGATTCATGATGTCGGCGATGTCATCAACCACGACCCGCGCATTGGTGACAAACTCAAACTGGTCTTCATGCCAAACTACGGCGTATCAGTGGCCGAAGTCATCATGCCAGGGGCCGACTTGTCGGAGCAGATTTCGACCGCCGGAACCGAAGCCTCAGGCACGGGCAACATGAAGCTGGCGCTCAACGGCGCACTCACTATCGGCACCGACGATGGCGCCAACATCGAGATCCGCCAAAATGTCGGGGACGACAACATTTTCATCTTTGGCCTGAAAACGCCCGCGGTCAAAGCGCTTCGGCACAGCGGCTACCACCCGATGCGCTATTACGATAGCCTGCCCGCCCTGAGGGCTGTGCTGGATGCCATCTCAAGCGGGCATTTCTCAGTGTCGGAACCTGGCCGTTATCGGCCGTTGGTGGATTCGCTGCTTTGGGGTGGTGACCATTACATGCTGCTGGCGGACTTTGAATCCTACATAGCGACCCAGGCCAAGGTTGATGACCTTTACCGTCAACCGGCCCTGTGGTGCGAGCGCTCAATTGCCAATGTGGCTGGCATGGGCGTGTTTTCATCAGATCGAACCATCGGTGAATATGCCAAGCAAATTTGGCATGTAGAACCCTTGCCTCTGTAAGCTTTTTGCCATTTCTCCCACTCTGATCGGCTGCCATGTTGCAATCCAATGACATCACCATGATTTGCAATGCCAGCCACGGCAACCCCTTTGCCGTGCTGGGGCCCCATTCGGTCTCGCCCGATCAGTGTTCGGTACGCTGTTTTTTGCCTGCCGCGACACAGGTCGATGTGCTGGGTGTCACGGGCACTTCACTGGGCAGCCTGACCCAGTTTGAAGAGACCGGGTTTTACCAGGGCGTGGTATCGCTCGCCCTGGGCGCACCCTACAAGCTGCGCGTGGTCTGGCAAACTGGCCTGAGCGATACGCTGGACGACCCCTATCGGTTTGGCTTGGTGCTGGGCGAAATGGATGTCTGGTTGCTGGGTGAAGGCACACACCTGCGCCCCTTTGAAGTGTTGGGCGCACAACCCGTCACGATGCAAGGCGTGGAAGGTACCCGTTTTGCGGTTTGGGCACCCAACGCCAGCCGCGTCAGTGTGGTGGGCGACTTCAACCTGTGGGATGGCCGACGCCACCCGATGCGCCTGCGCCGCGAATGTGGCGTGTGGGAACTTTTTCTGCCGGGGGTGGCCAGTGGCGCACGCTACAAATATGAGATTCGCAGCGCCAGCGGTGAGGTCTTGCCGCATCGCTCCGACCCCTACGCGCTGCAGTGTGAATTGCGCCCGGCTACCGCCAGCGTGGTGGGCCATCTACCCGCTTGCCTGCCCGCCTCAACCGATCGCCAACAGGCCAACGCGCTGGACGCACCAGTCAGCATTTACGAAGTGCATCTGGGCTCCTGGCGGCGTGTGGCAGAAGATGGCAACCGCTGGCTGAACTGGGACGAGTTGGCCGACACCTTGGTGCCGTATGCCAAAGACATGGGGTTTACCCATCTGGAACTGATGCCGGTCAGCGAACACCCGTTCGATGGCTCCTGGGGTTACCAGCCGGTGGGCCTTTATGCGCCGACTTCGCGCTTTGGCGAGGCTGCTGGCTTTGGTCGTCTGGTGGCGCGCTGCCATGAGGCCGGCATCGGCCTGATTCTGGACTGGGTGCCAGCGCACTTTCCAACCGATGCCCATGGCTTGGGCAACTTTGATGGCACGCAGCTTTACGAATACGCCGACCCGCGTGAGGGTTTCCACAATGACTGGAACACCCTGATCTATAACCTGGGCCGCACCGAGGTCAGCAACTTTCTGGTGGGCAACGCGCTGTACTGGCTGGAGCGCTTTGGCGTGGACGGTTTGCGGGTCGATGCGGTGGCCTCCATGCTGTACCGCGATTACAGCCGCAAAGCGGGTGAATGGATTCCCAATGTATTTGGTGGACGTGAAAACCTCGAAGCCATTGCGTTCCTGAAACGCATGAACGAAGTGGTGGGCGTCGAGCGGCCCCAGGCCATCACGCTGGCGGAAGAGTCCACAGCCTACCCGGCCGTGTCACGCCCCACCTATGCGGGCGGGCTGGGCTTTCATTACAAGTGGAACATGGGCTGGATGCACGACACGCTGGCCTACATGGCACGTGACCCAATCTACCGCAGACACCATCAGGGCGAGATCACCTTCAGCCTGATCTATGCGTTCAACGAGAACTTCGTGCTACCCATCTCCCACGACGAAGTGGTACACGGCAAAGGTTCATTGCTGACCAAAATGCCAGGCGACCGCTGGCAACAACTGGCCAATGTGCGCGCATTTCTGGGCTATATGTTTGGTCACCCAGGCAAAAAATTGCTGTTCATGGGTTGCGAATTTGCCCAGGAGCGCGAGTGGAACCATGATCACAGCCTCGACTGGCACTTGCTTGAGCAGCCCGCACACGCCGGTGTGCAGCGCCTGGTACGCGACCTCAACACGCTGTACCGCGCCACCCCGGCGCTGTACAGCCAGGACTTTGTACCCGAAGGATTCGAGTGGATTGACCACAACGACTACGAGCGCTCAATGCTGAGCTTTATCCGTCATCCCAAAGACGCGTCGTCATTCATTCTGGTGGTGTGCAATTTCACCCCCACAATCTCGCAGGACTACCGGTTGGGCGTGCCACAACCCGGCCTCTACCGCGAGGTGATCAACACCGATTCAGTGCATTACGGTGGCAGCAACGTCGGTACACCGCTGGGTGCGGTCATGGCAACGGAGCGGCCTTCACATGGCAGGCCGCAATCCATTGTGCTCACGATTCCTCCTCTGGCTACGGTGATTTTTGAATGGACCGCTTGATATCGATTGCGATGCAGACCGGGAACCCTTGGCCGATGGGGTCCCATTTCGATGGTCATGGCATCAACTTTGCCGTTTTTTCAGCGCATGCAAAAGCCATTGAATTGTGTTTGTTTGATGCCACCGGCTCGCAGGAGCTGGCCCGCATGATGCTGTGTGGTCATACCGGTGATGTCTGGCACGGCTACTTGGCGGGGGCACAGCCAGGACTGGTTTATGGCTTGCGTGCACACGGCCCGTGGCGGCCAGAGCGGGGCCATCGCTTTGACGCCTCCAAACTGCTGCTGGACCCCTATGCCCGCGACATTGTTGGCGAATTCATCTGGCCTGATGTGCCAGTGGCATCTGACCCGCTGCAGCCGTTACCGACACCAGTGCCCACACATGACAACGCCAGCCGGGCGCTCAAGGCACGTGTTGTCCATGACGCCTTCGACTGGCAGGATGACCGCCCGCCGCACACCCCTTTGGCTGACTCGGTGCTTTACGAATGCCATGTCAAAGGCTTCACGCAACTGAACCCGCACATTCCAGCACAGTTGCGCGGCACTTATGCAGGCCTGGGACACCCTGCGTCGGTCAGTTATTTGCAATCTTTGGGTATCACGGCAGTCAGTCTGCTACCGGTTCACTACAGCGTTGACGAGGAGCGGCTGGTTCGCATGGGCCTGTCCAACTACTGGGGCTACAACACGCTCGGTTTTTTCTGCGTCAACCCGCACCTGGCCAGCGGCACTGACGGCCAATCGCCACGGGACGAATTTCGCAGCATGGTCCACACCCTGCACGCGGCTGGCCTGGAAGTGATTCTGGATGTGGTTTACAACCACACCGCAGAAGCTGGCCATGAGGGCCCGACAATCAGTTTTCGCGGTCTGGACAATGCCAGCTACTACCGACTGTCTCCCAACAACCCGATTCATTACAAAAACTTCAGTGGGTGTGGCAATACGCTGGATGTGCGGCAACCCAAAGTCCTGCAGTTGGTAATGGACAGCCTGCGCTACTGGGTGAGCGACATGCACGTGGACGGTTTTCGCTTTGACCTAGCCACCGTTCTGGGACGAGGCGACTTCAGCTTCAGCGCGCAGGCACCGTTTTTTGCAGCGGTAGCGCAAGACCCCGTGCTGTCACGCGTCAAAATGATCGCTGAACCCTGGGATCTTGGCCCGGACGGCTACCAGTTAAGCGGTTTTCCGGGTGGCTGGCTGGAATGGAACGACCAGTTCCGCGACAGCATGCGGCGTTTCTGGGTGCAAAGCGCCGCGTCGCCACAGGTGCCCGTTGCCAACAGCACCCGGGGTGACTTCGCCATGCGCTTGTGTGCCTCGTCAGATCTTTACCAGGGCCGCAACCGTGCCCCTGCGGAGTCGCTCAACTACACGGTGTCGCACGACGGCTTTACCCTGCGCGATCTGCTCAGCTACAACCAGCGCCACAATCTGGCCAATGGCGAGGACAACCGCGATGGCCATGGCAACAACATCAACTTCAATTGCGGTGCCGAAGGGCCCAGCAACGATCCAGCTGTCAATACCCTGCGTGCCAGCTTGCAACGCACCCTGCTGGCCAGCACACTGCTGGCCCAAGGCACACCGATGCTGTGCGCTGGCGATGAGCTGGGCCACACCCAGGGTGGCAACAACAACCCCTACTGTCAGGACAACCCGATTGCGTGGATCAACTGGACAGACCTGGATAGCAACCTGCTGGCGTTCACCCAACGGGTCATCGCCTTGCGACACCAGTTGCAGCCCTTTGCCAACCACTGGTACAGCGGTGTGGCCGATGCCCAGGGCATCTGCGACTTGTCATGGTGGAACGCAGATGGCGGTGCGCTTCAGTACAGCGCTTGGCACCTGCCACTGGATCGCACGCTGGCGTGTTTGATCGGCAAGCCAGGGCGATCGGCCACACCCTTGCTACTGCTGGTGAATGCCAGCGCGTCACCCCAAGTTTTTGTTTTGCCAAAAGGTGAGTGGCATGCCCTGCTCGACACCAACCACCCACGCGGCGAAGCCGACTGGGTGGCCAGCACCTTCGCACCAGAGCCAGTGGCAGCACACAGCTTGCTGCTGCTGCAACAAATTAACCCACAACAGCTACTGAAAACTTCGGTCGAGCCGACCTGAAGCGGATCAAGCAGGCAGACTCAACCGCTCAGACCCCACCCGGCCACTAACGGCGGCGATCTGTAACAGTTGCTGTGATGCTTGCGGCGCAACCCAATCCCAGGAAAAACGCCAGGACCAGCAGCCCATGCTGCCTGGCGTGTTCATGCGGTGCGCGCTATCGAGGCCCAGCACATCCTGAAACTGGCACAGCGATAAGCACGCCACCGACAGGCTGGCTGCGCGCAACATGGCCCAATGCACATCATGGCCATCTGTATTCAAATACTGGCTGGCCAACGCCCGCTCGTGCGCACTGCAGCCGAGCCACCAACCCGTTACGGTGTCGTTGTCATGCGTGCCGGTGTAAACGACCGTGTTGGCCTCGTAGTTGTGCGGCAGAAATGGATGCTCCGCATCTTCCGAAAAGGCAAATTGCAGCACGCGCATCCCCGGAAAACCGGTGCGTTGACGCAAGGTCTCGACTTCTGGCGTGATGAGACCAAGGTCTTCGGCAATGATGGGCAAATCACCCAGCGCCTGGGACAACGCGTCAAACAAGCCAATACCAGGGCCGTTTTGCCAGCGCCCCTTGACAGCAGTTGGTTCATCGGCGGGTATTTCCCAATAGTCGGCGAACCCCCGAAAGTGATCAATGCGCACAATGTCGGCCAAGGCCAACTGGCGCTGCATGCGCGCCACCCACCATCGGTAGCCGTCGGAGCGCATGGCAGGCCAGTCATACAGTGGGTTGCCCCAGCGCTGCCCGGTGCTGGAGAAAAAGTCTGGCGGAACACCTGCCACCACCTTTGGCTGGCCTGCTGCATCCAGCAGATAAAGATCAGGGCGGGCCCAGCAGTCGGCGCTGTGGTGTGCAATAAATATGGGCAAATCACCCACCATCAGCACTTGCTTGCCATGCGCGTAGGCTTTAAGTGCTTGCCATTGCACATCAAACTGCCACTGTACAAACTGCCAAAAGGCAATTTCGTCGGCAAACTGCTCGCGGGCAAGTGCCAACGCCACCGGTTTGCGCAGCACCAGGTCTTGCGGCCATTGCGGCCATAAACCAGGGGCATGGGCCCGGTCAAGCGCCATGAACAGGGTGTAGTCGTCCAGCCAGCTTTCCTGCGTCAAGGCCCAGGCCTCCAGCGCTTGACGCTCCTGCGGCAAAGCACGAGCACCAAACCCGGCAAACGCGTCACGAAGTTTTTGCAGGCGCCACGGCACAACCTGTGCGTAATCCACCCGCAATGCGTCGAAATTGGCATTGAGGTGCTCATGCGCGATCCAGCCACGCTCGATCAGGGGCTCAAACGCAACCAGCAACGGATTTCCGGCAAACGCTGAACTGCCCATATAGGGCGAATTGCCCGGCCCGACCGGCCCCAGTGGCAATGTTTGCCACAGCGTTTGCCCAGCACTGTGCAACCAGTCAACAAAGTAAAAGGCATTGGGCCCGAGATCGCCTGCGCCATGCGGCCCAGGCAAGGACGAAGGATGCAACAAAACACCTGCGCGGCGCTGCAAAAGCCGTGTATCAGTCATGCGTAAAGCTCCAGAATGGTGAAATTGGCCAGCCCTTGAAATGGCTGCTTCAGGGGCAAAGCCTGCGGTACAAAGCCACATATTGGGCGGCTGCATTGTCCCAGCCCAGCGATTGACTCATAGCGCGGGCACGCACCGCACGCCATTCGGCTTTGCGGGCATACAGTGCAAAGGCGCGCTCCATGGCACGGACCAGTGATGGTTTGTCAAAATGATAAAAGACAAACCCGTTGGCAGTTTCATTGGCCAAGTCCTCAAGAGAGCAATCGATCACCGTGTCGGCCAGCCCGCCAACGTGGTGCACCAAGGGCAGGCTGCCGTATTTCAAGCCATACATTTGCGTCAACCCACAAGGCTCAAAGCGCGAGGGCACCAGCGTCACATCAGTGGCGGCAAAAATCCGATGCGCGTAAGTCTCGTCGTACCCGATGTGTACCGATACGGCTTGCGGGTGGACTGCAGCGCGCTCTTTAAATGCTGCTTCCAGGGATGCATCGCCTGTGCCCAGCACCACCAGTTGCCCGCCACGCGCCAGCAATTCATCCAGCGCACTCAGCACCAAATGCAGCCCTTTTTGCTCGGTCAAGCGGCTAACGATGCCAAACAGCGGCGCATCATCGTTCACCGTCAACCCTAGCTCTTTTTGCAGCACCGCCTTGCAACGAGCCTTACCGGCGGGCTTGCGTGCATCAAACGTGTAGGCAATGGCCGGGTCAGATGCTGGGTTCCAGACTGACTCATCGACCCCATTGAGAATACCGGTCAGGTCCCCCGCGCGCGCGCGCAACAAGCCGTCCAAACCACAGCCTTGCTCAGCGGTCTGGATTTCGCGGGCATAGCTTGGACTCACCGTGGTGATGTGATCCGAGTAATACAAACCGGCTTTCATGAAAGACATCTGGTCATGAAACTCCATCCCGTTAACCGACGCGGCCGCTGCCGGCAAACCCAGCTCAGAAAAATGCCAAGGCGCAAAAAGCCCTTGGTAGGCCAGGTTGTGTACCGTGTAAACACTGGCCACGCGAACCGGCTGCGCAGGCGAAAACGCCATGTAAGCGGAGGTCATGGCGGCATGCCAGTCGTGGCTGTGAACCACCCGGGGCTGCCACTGCGCATCCAGCCCACTTGCCAGACGGGAGGCGACCCAACCCAGCAAGGCAAAACGACGGTAGTTGTCGTTGTAAGGCTGTCGCCTTGCATCGTCATAAGGCGAGCCGGGTCGGGCGTACAAAGCGGGTGCTTCAATAACATAGGCATCAACGCCCAAGGCGGCCAAGCGCCCATGCCGCAGTGCCACGCGCTCGCCCCACGGGCTGATCAGTTCTGCCAGCACCCGGCTGTGTTGCAAATCATCCAGAATCGGTGCAAAACCAGGCAGCAGCACCCGCACCTCGCACCCCGCGGCATTGAGCGCACCTGGCAACGCGCCAGCAATGTCGGCCAGCCCGCCGGTTTTCAAAAGTGGAAAAATCTCAGCGCTGACTTGCAGGACTTTCATAGGCTCGACGCTCCAGTGTTTCGATTCAATTCAATTTATCCAGCATGTCGCGGGTGATCAGCACCACACCGCCCTCGGTGCGCTCAAAACGCTGTGCATCGAGCAGCGGGTCTTCACCCACCACCAGCCCCTCGGGAATCTCGCAGCCCCGGTCAATCACCACCT